>JANNEF010000326.1:0-8661 GCA_031378375.1 Verrucomicrobiota bacterium
GGTCCTCGTCGGCCCACTCACCGCCGGTGGCTTCATGGCGCCGTTTCGAGTGCCGTGCCAGTTCGGAAACGTGACCGGACAAATCGCCCTGGACCATCTGCGCGCACTGGATAAGACGCGACTGCTGCGCCGGCTCGGCACCTTGGACCAGCCGACTGGGGAAACTGTTCTCAAAGTGTTGGGCGAAATTTTTGCGGAGTAGTCATGCGTGAGCCGCTCCCACCGGCGCTCCGCCGGGTGGCGGACATCGCGATCACTGCCGCCCTTCACCGCATCGAAAAACCGGCGACGGCGGTCAAGCGATAGGCTGCGGGTGATCATTTTTGCCGCCCGCGCATGGGTGGTTGGCTGGCAAACATCGCGTCGGTTTTCGCGGCCATCAAAACTTCCTTGCTGGCTGTCTCATTTTGGGACGTTGACGACCAAATCTCCGACAGTGCCGACTGAATTTGTGGCGTTGACGACTGAATTTCCGGCCCGGTCAAGCGATTGGCCCATCTTGACGACCTAAATTCCTCCTCGGCTGATCGAAATTCCCGCGCGGTCGGAGCCTTTGCACCGTAAGATCGGTCGTCAGACACCGCGATTTGGTCGTCAAGGGCGGCAAATCGGTCGTCAAGTGGACCACTTTGCACGACCGGGGGCGAATGCGGATTGTTCGCCTCGCAAATTTAGTCGGCAGCGTGGGAAATTCACTCGACCGGGGACGGATTTTGGTCGCCCGAGTGGGAATATCGGACGGCCCCCGGGGGAATTCGGAGCGCCGCGCGCCAATATGGATCGTCACTCCGCCAGTCAACGACTACGAGCCAGGAGTTTGGTTCCGAGCCGTGCCCATTTCGCCAGGCATTTGTCGCTGCTCAACCGAGGTTGATCGGAACCGGCTTCGCTACATTCCGGTTGGCACACGGAGAGGCGAAAGCCCAAAAGTTCAAAGGGCGAAGCTCAAGAAAAGTACAATTCTCAATGTTCCAATCCCGTCGTGGCTGCTTTGCAGTGTGACTGTGGTTCTTGGAGCCAGGTGTTTCTTTTGGGCTTTGAGTCGTTGAGTCGGTGAGCATGTTTCAACGAATGAGCCACGAACCATCCGGGCGGCGGCGTCAGTCGGTGCTACCGTTCCGCCAGCCCGCTCGCCATCAGGTAATCGCGGAAATTCCCGTTCCGGTGCAGCACCCCGTTGTGATCGAGCGCGGTGAACAGGAAGATCAGCCGGTGCTTCCGCAACTCTTCCACCGTCACGCCCGCGTCGCCGCGCGCGAGCACCGGCCATTGCTTCGCTTTCAACACCGCGATGAACTTCTCCGTCTCCGCTTTCGTGCCGCCGCCGGCCGTGTAGATGTTGATGAGCCGCCCGTTCCCGCGCTCGATCCACGCGCGGAACTTTTCGCTCCGCCCATAGAGCGCGTCGAACAGCCAGACTTCCGCGATGTGCGGCGTCAACCCGCCCGTGTCGAGAATGGACGAGATGACGCGATACCCGCCGCTGTGGCCGGAGAGAATGACGCGGCCAAGTCGCGCGGACTTGATGGTGCCGCGCTCGCGCAGCACGCCGAGCACTTCATCCATGAAGCGTTGGAAACCGCCCGCGTCCTCCAGCTTGCCGCCGAACGAGTCCGGCGCGTCCAACGGCCCTTGCGGCACCACGAGAATCGCGTTGCGTCCGCTCGCGGCGAATTGCCCGACGAGTTCAAACTTCTCCAGCACGCGGTCCAGCCGCGCCCGCCAGCCGTGGAAGTGGACGACAAAATCCACGTTGGTCCCGGCGCGGAAATTTTTCGGGACAAAGATTGCCACGCGATTGTCGCGGTAATGTTTTTCCGCAGGGTAATGCTGACCGCCATAGCGGTGGCCATCCGCCCGCTGGGGATGCGGGAACGGCGCGCTGGCAAGGTTCGTGAAAAACAATTCGCCGACGTCCTCGGCGCCGTGACTCATCCACGGAATGGCCGCCAGCGCGGCGAGCAGAAAAAACGTCTTCATGAGTTCCAAGGTCTCACCGTCGCATCCGGGTGTCGCCCAGCCGTTGTAACATTGCCGTCCGGCGTCGCCTACTCGACGTGCATCACCGCCTTGATCACGCCTGTCTCCGGCTTCAGCCACGTCGGAAACACCGAGATCAATTCCTCGAACTTCGCGTGGTGCGTGATCCACGGTCGCGTGTCGATCCGTCCCGCCTCGATCAACCCGATGATGCGCGTGAAATCCGGCGGCAATGCATTGCGCGACGCCAGCAACGTCAGCTCGCGCCGGTGCATCAACGGATGGCCGAAGCTCACCTCCTGCTGGGTGATGCCCACGTACACCACCCGGCCGGTGTGCCCGGCGTAATTGAGCGCGTGGCTCATGGACTTGTTGCTCCCCGTCGCGTCAATCACCACCGCCGCCAACGCGCCGTCGGTGAGGCGCTTCAACTCGTCCAGTTCCGCGCCGTCGCCAGTGCTCAAGATGGTGTGGTCCACGCCCATCGTTTGTTTGGCGAAGTCCAGCCGCTGTTGATTCAAATCCAGCACGATGCTCCGCGCGCCGGACAGTCGCACGAACTCCAGCACGGACAATCCGATCGGCCCCGCGCCGATCACCAGCACCGCCTCGCCCGGTTGCGGGGCGCCGCGATTGACCGCGTGGCAGCCGATGGCGAGCGTTTCCACGAGCGCGAGCTGTTCGAGCGAGAGTTTCGCGGAGGGATGCAGCTTGCGCGCGGGCACCAGCATTCGTTCGCACATTCCCCCGTCCATCATCACGCCGAGAACTTTCAAGGTCTCGCAACAGTTGCTGTGGCCGCGCCGGCAGGCAAAGCATTGCTGGCAGTTCATGTAAGGTTCCACCGAGCAGCGGTCGCCCGCGCGAACATTCGACACCCCCGCGCCCACGGCCAGCACCTCCACGCCCAGTTCGTGGCCGGGGATGCGCGGGTAGGAATAGAACGGCATCTTGCCGAGGTAGCCGGCATAATCGCTGCCGCAGATGCCGACGCGATGGATGCGTATCAGGGCTTCGCCGGCAGCGGGGGCGGCGGGGGCGGGCACTTCGATTTGGCGGAAGGACTGCGGCTGCTCAAGCTGAATGGCTTTCATCGGGTATAATGCGCGTGATGCTGGCGTTCGTGTTTAATCAAAGCCCGTCGCGCCGCGCACGGGCGCAAAGCGGAGGCTGCGCGGGTGACTCAAAGCGAAGGGGACCGCACAGGCAAGCGCATTCGCCGTGCCCATTCGCCCTGCGGGTCGGCCCGCCCCGCAATAATCATTTGCCGCGTGGCGGCGGATGCGATAACCATCATCCGACATGGCGGGAAGGGTGGCTGAGTGGTTGAAGGCACCTGACTCGAAATCAGACGTAGTCGCAAGGCTACCGGGGGTTCGAATCCCTCCCCTTCCGCCAATTCAGATCGTCGTGCTTCACACATCGCCGGTGGCTCCCACGGTTCGGTAACGCCGGCTTCCGAGGCATTGCCTGCCGGGAGGCGCCTTGCAGCGTGCGAGATGCGCGCCCCGGCGATCGCCATTCGTTCTTCCCATTGTCACGCGCCCATCCACCGCGTAGCTTCTTCACCGGCATGAAGTACATCCTCACCACCGTCATTCCCGTCTATAACGGCGAAGCCTTCATCGTGCAGACACTCGAATCCCTCGCGCGCCAGACCTTGCGGCCCGACCGCGTCGTCGTCCTCGACAACTGCTCCACCGACCGCACCGAGCAACTCGTGCGCGGGTTCAAACCCGTCAAATGCGAATGGCATCGCAACCCGACCAACCTCGGCCTCTTCGGCAACTGCAACCGCGCCCTCGAATTCGCCGAGGACACCGACTACCTGCACATCCTCCACGCGGACGATCTCATCGCGCCTGGTTTTTACGACACGCTGGTGGGCGCGCTGGAAACCACCGACGGCTTTGGCATGGCCTTCTGCCTGGACGAGCGCATTGACGAGGAGGGCAATAAACTGAGCGTCTCCGGTCGTGCCACCGGCACCATGGAGGAAATCCCGCTCGACGCATACCTGCGCGCCAAGGCCGAGATCGGCAACCAGGCGTTCAGCGGGACGTTGCTCAAGCCGCACTTTCAGGCCGCCCCGTGCCGCTTTCGTCTCGACATGCCCATCCTCGCGGACATGGCGTACTGGCCCGACTGGGGCCGGCGCTGCAAGCGCATCGTGCGCGTCAACGCCGCGCTCTGCCATTACCGCTGGCACGGCTCCAACACCACCAGCGCCGCCGCCCCCGCGCTCCAGGCGCTGGTGCTCGACGAGTGGGTGGTGATGAATCTCGTGGAAAAATTTCGCGGCACCACCACGCCGATGCTGCGCTGGATGAAACTCATGGGCCTCTTCGCCGTGCGTTCCGGCATCAAGGCCAAACGCTTCCGTGAACGCGGCAACGCCGCCTACGCCGCCGACATCGAGCGGGCCGTGAGAAAAATCACCGGCACCGGCCTGTGGTTGATGGCGCAAGTGCTGGTCCACGCGCGCGACCTGCTTGTCTATGGACTGCTGCGCCGCCCCAAGCATCCGAAGAATGTCTATAGTTAGCGCGTGACCGACGGGGTGTCGTTCCGTGGAAATCGGGATCGGAGGACGAACGCGACCTGCCTGGCATCGGCGTGCGCCGGCAGCCCCGGTTGAATACCTTGCCCCCGTTTTTCACGTCGGACTTGCCGCTCGCATTTTTGAGTTGGTGCGGCTATTATCACCCGGCATGATGCAACTGATGAATGTGCGCCGAATCAGCATTGGTTTGTTGCTCTTCAACCTCTGCCTCCTCGCGGCCCTGGGGTATCTGATTTATTTGCTGCGTTTCAACCCCGCCCAGCCGGTCGGTGCCACGACAAAAATCGTGACCAACACCGTGCGGCAGGTCGCGGTGCGGAGGATCAACAACCCCTGGCTGGAATCGCTGGCCGGACGACCCGCCAACTGGGGCGCGCTGGAGTCCACCAATTACGCCGTCTTCATCGCCAACCTGCGCGCGTTCGGTTGCCCGGAGGAAACCGTCCGTGACATCATTCTTTCGGAGGTGTCGAAATTGTATGCCAAGCGCCGCACGGCGCTGCGCGCGCAGTTATCACGGATCGAGATGGACCGGTTTTGGATCACCGATGCCAGTCACGCGACCCAGTCCGGCGACAGTCTGCGAGCCGGGTTGATGGAGCAACTCGACGAACTGGACAAGGAACAAGCCGCGTTGATCCGGGAATTGCTCGGCGTGGATTTTCGATCGGAGATGGCCAAGTATTGGAGCGAGGACAATGAGCAGGAGCGGCGCTACAGCTTCCTGCCTGTCGAAAAGCAGGGTCCGCTCCGCGATGTGCTGGGTAAATTTGAAGTGATGGAACAGGCCCTCTACGAGCGCACCAAGGGACTTCTGCTCGACCAGGACGAGGCGCAGATTCTCCAAATCCAACGGCAGCGGCAGGCCGAGTTGGCCAAGCTTCTCACACCGGAGGAACTGGAGGAATACGAATTGCGCCATTCCAGCACCGCCGCCGGCTTGCGCTCACAACTGACGGGCTTCCAACCCACCGAGGACGAATTTCGCAAAGTCTTCCGGCTGCAAAAAACTTTCGCGGAAAACTTCAGCGAGGCTTTCGATCCGACGGACGATGCCCAGATGCAAATCAAACAGCGCGCGCAACAAAACGCGCAGGAAGCGGTTCAGGACGAGATCCGAAACGCATTGGGCGAAAAGCGATTCGCCGAATACGAGCGCGCGCAGGACGGCGACTACAAAACTCTCGTCCAGTTCGCCGAGCGGTTCGAAATTCCTCGAGACATGGCGGACAAGGTCTATGGGATGAAGCAGGAGGCGGAAAAACAGCAGCAACGGCTTTTGCAGAATCCGTTGCTGACCCCGGAACAGCGGCAGGCCGCCATGTCCGCCATCGTGCGCGAAACCGAGCGGGCAGTCGCCGGGACGATGGGGGACCAATTATTCAAAAATTACCGGCGCGTGGGCGGCCAGTGGATTGACAATCTCAGCCCGCCTCCGCCGCCAGAGGTCTTCGAAACCGAGCCGTCGCAGTGATGCGGTTGCAATACGGGACTCGAAACGCCACCGCGCCCTGACTGGGTCCGAAACTTCGCCTCCGCTTGACTTGATTTCCGCCGCTCGTTACGGTCGAGCACATGAACCGTCGGTTAATTCGACTTTTTGCCATCGCTTTTTTTCTGCTCGGCTTTGCGCTCCGCTCGCCGGCGCCGCTCATTTTTACGCCGGGTGAGGGTTGGCGTTACGAGACCCCCGGTGGCATCGGCAACTGGCAGCGCGCCCGCGCCAAAGATCAGTTGGAGGTGGCCCAAGCCGCGTTTGACAAAAAGGATTACAGCCTCGCGTTGAAGGCCGCGCGGCGCACGGTCAACACCTGGCCGTTTTCCGATTATGCGCCGCAGGCCCAGTATCTCCTGGCGCGTTGCCACGAAGTTCACGGGAGCGATGAAAAAGCCTTCGCCGCCTACCAAAAACTCATCGAGCGTTACCCCAAGATTGACAACTACGACGAAATTATCCGCCGACAGTTTGGCATCGCCAACCGGTTCCTCGCGGGCAAATTCTTTCGCGTCTGGAACTACGTCCCCCTCTATCGTTCGATGGACAAGACCATCCAGCTTTACGACCGGGTCATCAAAAACGGCCCCTACAGTGAAATCGCGCCGCTGGCCCAGATGAACATCGGGCAGGCGCACGAGAACAAGCGGCGCCTCTGGATCAAAACCCCCGCCTATCCTCCCGCCGCCAAGGCCTACGAGCGCGCCGCCGACCGCTACAGCGACCAGAAGATCGCCGCCGACGCGCTCTACAAAGCCGGCCTCGCCTATAACAATCAGGCCCGCACCGCCGAATACGACCAGAGTGTCGCCGCGCAGGCCATCGCCACGTTTACCGACTTCATGACGCTTTATCCCGAAGACCCGCGTGTGCCGCAGGCGCAGAAGTTGATTGACACCCTCCGCACGGAACAGGCGCGCGGAAATTTTGACATCGCCCGGTTCTACGAAAAACACCGCCGCTGGCAGGGCGCCCTGATTTACTACAACGAGGTGTTGCTCCGCGACCCCGGCTCCAAACATGCCGACCTGGCCCGACTGCGGATTGATTCGCTCAAGCGGCGGGTTGCCAACTGACATGCGCCGACCGGCGGTTATTGCGAGTGGTTACCTGGCACTGACACTGGCATGGTCTGGCTGCGCTGGCTACCATCTGGGTCCCACCGGCGGTCATCGCGCCAGAGAAGTATCCATCCAAGTGAACCCGTTCGCCAATAACACGCTGGAGCCGCGCCTGGGCGAAGCCCTCACTACGTCGCTGCGCAAGAACCTGCAACAGGACGGCACCTACCAACTCAATACGCAAGACGCTGGCGACATCATTCTCACTGGAACCATCCTGACCTTCGATCGCAGTCAACTCGCCTTGCAACCCGGCGACGTGCTGACGCCGCGCGATTACGCGCTTCGAATCACCGCTCAAATCGTCGCGCGCGAACGGACCGGCGGACGCGTGCTCCTCGACACCCAGGTTGTCGGCCAGTCCACCATCCGCGTGGGAGCGGACTTGACTAGCGCGGAACGGCAGGCCATCCCGCTCGTCACCGACGACCTTGCCCGTCGCGCCACCTCCCTGTTGGCGGACGGGACCTGGTAGCAGTTGAGTCCCTGCGGTTGGCAAACTCGTCAGCACGACATTGCGTTTGCCGGACGACTGATCGTGACTTCAACGCAACTGCAAGAAGACTCGATGGCCATTGGTGTGCGCGCGGCCGGACGCTGGCTGAGTGAGGAACACGCGTTCGCTTTGCACCTTGCCGGACTCAAGCAGGTAGTCCTGCACTCGCTTGGCCCGCTCCGAAGCCAGGTTCGCCATGTCGCCTTCCATGGCTGTTCCAGCTTGAGGTGCAGCAGGGCATCGCGGTCCGCCGCAGGGTGCAGGTGGCCTTCAATCTCCAATTGCAAGCCCGGTCGTTCGTACAGGGCTTTGGCCATCGAATCGACCTGAAGGTCGCGCTCCGGGCATCAAGGTTTAACCCGCGCCCCTGTTGAAGCGTTTTGGGTCCGGTTCAACACCGCCGTCGCGGCACGTCGCGCATCCGCTCCTGCGCGGCCGGCGATTCGAAGCCCTTCGCCTTCGCATAAGCCCAGGCCTTCTCGATGTATTCCGCCGCGTCTGGCGTTTTGCACGCCGTGTTCCCGTGATCCACTTCGACTTGGCCGATCCGTTTCGCGGCCGCGAGCGCGGCCTTGCGGAGGGCGGCGTTGCGGCAACCGATCGCGATGACGGTCTGGTTCATGATCGCGCGCTCGACGTTCGGCGCGGCGTGGATGGCGCGCTCGATCTCGGCGAGACGTTTCTCGAACGCGGCGTCCGGGGCGGTTGCGTCCCGCTGGGCCAACTGCCCGAGCAGCGTCCAGCCTGCGGTGCGCTCCCGCTCGTCTCGCGAGTTGAGCCATTGGACGGACTTCGCGGCGGCGTGCGGCCCTTCTGCCGGAAGCATGGCGGCGTAGCTGCCGCACATCAGCGCCCAGGACGATGTGCGGATCCAACGATCGAGGTCATCCGGCGTCATCCGAGCGGGGTCAACGATCTTCACCGCAAGATTCTGGGCGTCGAAGTTGCCCGTGTCCCAGAGCGCCAAAGCCAGCTCGTGATCCACATCAATCCGCTTCGTCAGCGC
>JANNEF010000012.1:0-2729 GCA_031378375.1 Verrucomicrobiota bacterium
AGCCGCGCCAGCCGGAAATTGTCGGCGGCGGTGGTCAGGGCGGTGATGGAGCCGAGCACCGCCACGTCGCGGTGGCGGGTCACGCCGAGGGCGTCCTGATGTTTATTGAGACCGGCGACGACCTTGCCGCCGAGGACCAGGTGTTGGGGATAACTTACCGGCAATGTATTTTGCATATCAGTTCTTCAGTTCAATGGTTTCAATTCGGAAAACATTCGTTTCCCATCTGCTGTTGCATCGCCAGCGCCGTGCCAACCCGGGAACCGGTAAGATTTGCAACCGCACCGAATGAATCACCGCCAAGCAAATAGCGCAAGGAACCTGGAATAGAGCGCCGTTTTTTCTGCGGTCCTGGTGGGCGGAAAAATTGCGGGGCAGACGCATCTAATTTTATGGTAGGGACGGCGCGCTGCGCCGTCCGCGCCGCGTCCAGCGGCGCAACGCGCTCGCCCGATGCGCCGCTTTCCCGCGAGTTCGTTCCGCCCGCTGGACGCGGGCGGGGACATCGCGGCGCGATGTCCCTACCGCACTGGCCCGTCTTCAGGGGAGATTTTGATGCGTTTGCCCGGCGGAAAAATTGCGTGGCCTGCGCCAATCTTCACGAAAGTAGTGCAAACTGAAGGTGGCGATTCTGGGCGATGCGCAGGCGCGCTACAAGACGGCCTTGAACGGCGAGAGGCGGAAGATACCGCCAACCTCCGAGTTGAAATGCGGAACGTCGTGCTCTACGTTCCGCCCATGATTACTGCGAAACAACTTCGTGAACTGCTCGAGGCCAAACCCTTCAAGCCCTTTCGCATCTGCATGTCCGACGGGACTCATCGCGACATCACCCAACACGACATGGCTTGGGTCACTAAAAACACTGTCGAAGTGGGCCTGAATCTCGACGCCGACGGTTTTGCCGAGTATGTCGCCCGGTGTTCGATTCTCCACATCACCAAGCTGGAAGACCTCCCTCAAACGGTTGCGGGGTGAATGCCGTGCCAGACGCCACCGGCCGCGACATGGACGCCGCGTATATCCGCCGGCGTCATTATCACTCTCAACCTGCCAGCCCCAGTTGAGCCGCACCGGATGAATCACCGCCAAGCACGCAAACAGCGCAAGGAACCTTGGCCACTCGCCGCACGGGGTTTTGTTTAACCGCAGCAACGGTGTTAGTGTGCAAGGGAGAAGTTGGGATTTTTGAGCAAGTGATTCATCAAGACGATCAGCTTCCGCATGACGGCGGTGAGGGCGACTTTGGCGGGTTTGCCCGCCGCGATCAGGCGGTCGTAAAGCGGCTTGAGCAGGTGATTGCTCCGGCTGGCCGACAAGGCGGCCATGTAGAGGGCGCGGCGCACTTCCGCCCGCCCGCCACTGATGCAGCGTTTGCCCGCCCATTGGCCGCTGTCACGGTTATAGGGGCAAAGTCCGGCCAGTGCGGCGGCCTGCCGCCGGTTGAGGGTGCCCAGTTCGGGCATGGTGGCCAGCACCATCACGGCGGTGAGGCGGCCCACGCCCATGATGTCATCAAGCCGTTGCACCTGGCCGGCCAGCGGAGCCTGGGCTTTCAGGAGGGCTTCGATGAGGGCTTCGACCTTGGCGATTTGTTTTTCCACCTGAGCCAGCCAGGCGGTGAAGAGTTGGCCCAACTCCCGATCGGCGCAGGTGTCAGCGCGCTGGGTTTCCGCGATCCGCAGTTCCAGCAACTGCCCGCGGCGTGTGACCAGCGCGGCCAGCTTGAGCTCGGTCGCCGTGCGGGGCGGCGTGGGTGCGGGCGTGAAGGCCTGCCCGAAGGCCGTGAGCAGGGCGGCGTCAATGGGATCGGTCTTGGCGAGTTCCCCCGAGGCGCGGGCGAACTGCCGGACGCGCGCGGGATTGAGGACGCTGACGGGAACCTGGGCGGCGTGGAGCGCGGCGACGACGGCGCGTTCGTAGCCGCCGGTGGCTTCACAGATGACGTGAATGCCGGGGAGGGCCGCGAGGCGCTTGCGCAGTTGGGCATGGCCCGCGGCGGTGTTGGGCAGGTCGTAGGACTTGCCTTGGAGGTGGAGCTGGAGGGACGCCTTGGCGATGTCCAGCCCGGCATAGACGGAGGTGTTTTTATCATTCATAATTGCGGATGTGTTCTGACTCATTCTTGCGGATACGAGCTGGCGTGGTTGAGACGCCGCTCTGGCAACGGTTCGAGTTCGGGACGCAAAAGCGCGGGTGGATCAGGCTGCGGTTCGGACTCAAAAGCTCCGAGATGAAAACGATCACACCCGCGCCGCCGTGCCATGGGCAGCAGGCCCAAGGACGGCACAAAAAGCAAGTCCGCCACGGTGCAATCCGACGAAAAGGCGCTGACGTCCAGGCTGCTGGGCCAGGTGTTCGGCATGATGGATGCGATGCAGGCCGACTACACCTATGACGACATCCGCGTCGAGGGCGGCCCGCTGTTCTCCGGCAGCCTGCGCCGGTTCGGCATGGGGCTGGCGTTCGGCGCACCGGGCGGCAAGATGGAGGCCAAGTTGCGGCTTTCGCTCGAGGGGCTGGAATCGCCGCTGATCCCGGCTGGCCCGTGGGTGGAGTTCGTCCCGCACAAGCTGACGCTGACCCCCAAGGTGAGCGGCGTGCCCAAGGAGGCAGTGATGGCGATGTTGCGCCGGGCGATCGACACCGAGGGCCGCGAGATCGCTGGCGACTCGATGGCGTTGCTGGCCGCCAATCCGGTGGCGCTGGCTATCGAGGACCTGTTGCTG
>JANNEF010000042.1:0-29438 GCA_031378375.1 Verrucomicrobiota bacterium
CGCGGCTTCACGCTTTGAGAAAAACAGGGTGCGAAGCGGAGTGGGGCTGGTGCCCCCACAGCGAAGCCTTCTGGTTTTTCTCAAAGCGTGAAGCCGCGTTTTCTTTGGGTTCGCAAGCTGCCGCCTGAACGACGGCAGCGCTCACGAGATCGGGTCAGAACCCGGCGACGGCAGCGCTTTGGGGAGGCTGCCGTCAGGTGTCGCGCGAGGAACCACCAGCCCTGAGACACGCCATCTTCACGCTCCTTGAACGTGCAACCTGCCAGGGCAGGCTGCACCACACCGGATGCACCTCTAGTGCGACATTTTCTCCGCCAACTCTTTGGAAGACGCACAGCCGCTTTGATTTGCGTTGTTTACAGTTTGTAAACATAATCCCGCCATGTCGAAGCAAAAGCCTCAGCCAAAGCGAGAAGCGCTGTCTACAGATGATCCGTCTCCCGGTCCAATCTCTTTCCGGCTGGATTCGCTCAACTACAAGTTGCTCGAAGAGCGGGCGGCGCAGGAAAACCTTAGTCCGAACCTCGCGGCGCGGGCCATCGTCCTCAACGCCCTCAACCAGGAAGAAGACGACGCAGTTCAGGAGCAACTGGCCGCCGTTGATAACGGGATGGCTGACCTGCGGAAGGATCTCCAACTGATCGCCGAAACGCTGCTGCTGGCGATTGTCACCGGCAAGAAGATGACGGCGGCGGATGTCAAGGCATGGGTCGCCAGCAACCTCAAGCAGTCCTGAGCCACGCCGAGTCAGCGCGGGCTGAGTTGGTTGCAGCTCCGCCGGACGGGGTTGGCTACGTTTTCTGGCGGTTGCTGCGTGACCACCCGCCCCGAAAGGAGCTTGAAGCACTGCCCAGTGATACTTGCGTCAGGACGAGTTTCCGAAGTTCCTTTTGTTATGCGGGGCTTGAATCGGAGCTGTGCGTGCGACTTGTGCTTGCTCACGGACGAGGTAAGCGTGGTTTTCCAAGGAGCGACCTCCGCCGGCACAGGGTGGATCAGTTTCTCAATTTTTTTGTAAGAATGTCGCTGCCGTCGCCGTATGTATCAGTGAACATGAAGTCAACTCTCATTGCCGGGCATTTGCCGCACTACTTCAACCCCGCCGCCTCGACCGGGGAGCGGGCCGGGCGAGGTGTCGCTCTCCGTTCGCCACTCGACAGTCACCAGTCCCCCGCCACCTCGACCCGATAGGTTCATGAAAAAAACAACTAAACCATCCGCTTCGCCGCTGCCCATCCCAATCGCACAGCTGGACGCCCGCCCGGATACCGTGGACTTCCGGGACTTGATGTATGTCCCCACACTCGTTGAGGTGCCCATCCGCATTACGCTGGAAACGTATCAGTCTTATTATCTGAAGAAGCCGGTGCCGGTGCTGAACCAAGGGCAGGAGGGGGCCTGCACGGGCTTCGGCCTGGCCGCCGTGGGCAATTTCCTTCTGCGTCGGCGCAAGGTGGTGCCGGATTCAACCTCGGTCAGCCCGCGCATGTTCTACGAAATGGCCCGGCGCTACGATGAGTGGCCCGGCGAAGCATATTCCGGCTCCAGCGCCCGTGGCGCGATGAAAGGCTGGCACAAACATGGTGTCTGCTCCAATGACCTCTGGCCCTACGACCCGAGCCAGCCCGGTGGCACCATCACCAACCAACGATCCATTGACGCCGGCAAGCGCCCGCTCGGCGCGTATTTTCGCGTCAATCATCAGGATATGGTGGCCATGCACAGTGCGCTGGCCGAAGTCGGAATTGTCTACGCCACAGCCACGGTGCATCGTGGGTGGGGCAACGTCGCGCCCGATGGGATCATTGCCTATCCCGGTGATTCGCTTGGAGGCCACGCTTTCGCCATTGTCGGTTACGACGAACGCGGATTCTGGATTCAAAACTCCTGGGGCAATGCCTGGGGAAGAAACGGTTTCGCGCTCGTCACCTACAATGACTGGCTGGAGAACGGAACCGACGTGTGGGTGGCCCGATTGGGCGCACCGGTCATTCTGCCACAGGCCAAAGGCCCGGCCGCCTACGTCAGCCTCAGCGCCAAATCGGAGTTTGCTTTCAGCGAACTGCGTCCGCATGTCATCAGCATCGGCAACGACGGTTTCCTTCGTTCCACCGGCCAGTTTGGCACCAGCGAGAATGACGTCAAAGCCATCCTCACCCAGGATCTTCCACGCATCACCAAGGGCTGGTCCAGGAAAAGGCTCCTGCTTTACGCGCACGGCGGCCTGGTCGGCGAAAGCAACGCGCTCCAACGCATCGAAGAATACCGCAAGCCGCTGCTCGACGCCCAGGTCTATCCACTGGCCTTCATCTGGAAGACGGACTTTTGGACCACCATCGGGAACATATTGAAAGACGTGTTGAGCCGGCGGCGGCCCGAGGGTTTTCTCGGCGGCTTGAAGGACTTCATGCTCGACCGCTTGGACGACACCCTGGAGCCATTGGCCCGCCTGCCGGGCAAGGCGCTCTGGGATGAGATGAAGGAAAACGCGATCCTCTCCACCGCAAACTCCAAAGGCGGGGCCAGACTCGTGTTGAAAGAACTGGCCGGCCTTCTGGATGCCGATCCGGGCTGGGAAATCCATGTGGCTGGACACAGCGCGGGCAGCATCTTCATGGCGCCACTGGTCCAATTGCTCACATCGAGCGGCAACATTGCCGATGGTCCGGCCAGGGGCGTGATTGGCTTGAAACGACGGGTTGCTTCCGTGAGCCTTTGGGCCCCCGCTTGCACCATGAGTTTGTTTCACGACGCCTACCTTCCGGCGATTCAAGCCGGTGCCATCAACCGGTTTTCCCTTTTCACGCTCAAGGATGCGGCCGAGCAGGACGACGATTGCGCGGGTGTCTATCACAAATCGCTCCTGTATCTGGTCTCCAATGCGTTGGAGGAAAAGGCCGGGCTGTTCTTTGCCGACGGCGAGCCGTTGCTCGGCATGGAAAAATTCATCGTGAAGGACAAGACATTCCAGACGCCCTCAGAAAAGGAGATAAAGAAAACCAATCCCGCCGTCGTGCCGCTGTTTGGTCTGTCCACGGCCGTGTGGATTCGCAGTCCGAATGGTCTGCCGGCGGGCGAATCTCCTGATGCTTCTCATGCGCGCCACCATGGCGATTTCGATGACGATGCCGCCACGGTCAAATCCACTCTCGCGCGAATTCTCGACTCCTCTACCGTAAAAGCAACGGTGACGTTTGCCTCCTCGGCATCCGCCAGGAGGGACCGTCGGCGTCTGATTTGACAGTCAGCGAATTGGTCAAACACTTTGCTGCGACCTGATTATGTGAGTATTTCGGACCCCATCCTGGCTCCATCGGTTTTCGTTGGAGTGGGAATCGGTTCGGCCCGCCGGGCAAAAGAGCATAGCCCGACGCGAACTACACTCGGGACTGATTCAGCTTCCAACTCGCTGGCCACTTTCCTCGTCTGGGGGCAGACCAAGTCCGACATCGAACGTGACCGCCGTGCCCGGATCTGGCGCAACAGCAAGAAACCGTGAAGTTCAACCCACCGGTGATCAACCGGGTGAAGACGAATGAATAACGACCAAGGGCTGTCCAAGCTCTTCTCCGTACTGTTGCTGGTGGCAGCAGCAACGCTGGGGTGGATCGGATTGAAAAACCCAGGTGTCTCGCGTGTCGCCGATAACCGGACATCGGCGCAGATCCCGGCCGACGAGCAGGATGTCATCGCGCGATTGTGGGAAGATCCATTGCAAGCGGTGCAGGCGGAGTTATCGAAACCGGATCGCGGCAAGTCCGCCACTACCAACCAGGGAGATGCGTCGTTAAAACACACGGTCGAGGCGATGAAGCGGGCGGTGACTGACAAGGCGGGGACAAAGAAACTGTGCCTGTTGGTGGTGCCCATTCCCGACACCCCGTTTCCGGACGACCTCGAAACACGCTTGCGGCTGCGCTACAGCGTGCAGATGGCGCTGGCGGCGGAAAATCTCGCGCCGGATAATCGCAACGCTCTGGGGTATTTCAAGTTGCCTCCCCCGCCGAATACAAACCCGCCAGAATCGGAGATGTATGTGCCCTACGAGTGGTTCATTCCTCGAAGGAAAACTGCCACGAATGTGGTGTTGGTGCTGTGGCTGCCGGAGGGGCGCCTTAGTCGCGCGCCTTTGGACCTTCTGAAACAGTTGCAGGATTTGTTGATTCCGTCCGAGCTGCCGCCGTCCCTGGGGGCGTATCCTTATGTGTTTGTCATCGGGCCGCGATCCTCGGATACGTTGAAGAAAATGGTGCCTGATGCAGACATGCCAGGCAGGCAGGACAATTTCACTTTGATCAACAAGCTGTCCATCTTCTCGCCGCAGGCGACAACCCCCGATCCATTGATCGGACTGGCACCA
Source organism: Verrucomicrobiota bacterium (assembly GCA_031378375.1). Lineage (GTDB taxonomy): Bacteria > Verrucomicrobiota > Verrucomicrobiia > Limisphaerales > JANNEF01 > JANNEF01. The sequence continues at coordinate 4,361 of JANNEF010000042.1, forward strand.
CAAATGAAGTGGCCCAAGGCGAGGGATGACTTTGCCCGCAAGCTGCACAAGGCCCTTACCGGCTCAACGAATGGATTTGGGGCGACCAACTCATGGCGCTACTTTCACAACTTCATTGCGCCAGACGATCAGTTGACGGATTTGCTGGTGGCGGAACTGGCGCTGCGGGGCGTGAACCTCGCCATGGATTCGAAGGACACGACGGAGGACAAGATTTTGATCCTGGCGGAGGCCGACACGCAATACGGGCGGTCCCTTCCGCTGGCGTTACAGGCTTCGCTCCATAACTACCGCACCGAGGCCATCCATTATTCCACGAGGTGCCCGGATTCCTGGAGCCTTACGCCCAGGCAGATCAAGCTCTACGGTGAACAGCCGCCCGACGATTCGCAGTTGTTGATTCATCGCTACCTGCGCGGTTTGGACCAGCAGAAGGGGCATGAAGGGAACGCGAAAGCGACTGTCCGCTCGGGTGCCAAATCGCCGGAGGAAGCGCTGGCTGAGGTTTTGAGCAAGCAAGGAGCGATGTCCCTGGGTGAGTCCCAATTGGACTATGTGGACCGGCTCGCCGAAGACTTTCAACGAGGCACCAATACGGGAAAGATCAAGGCGGTCGGCGTGCTGGGTGGCGACCTTTACGACAAGCTGATTTTATTGCGGTCTTTGCGCTCCAAGTTTCCAGCCGCGGTTTTCTTTACGACGGATCTGGATGCGCGCATGTGGCATTCGGACCATCTGCTATTCACGCGGAACATGGTGGTGGCCTCCGCCTATGGAGTAAACGTGGTTGGTCGAAATGATGACGAAGCCAGGCAAAAAGCTGACGCCCCCAAAATACCACCGTTTCGGGACGGGTATCAGGTTGCAGTTTTCAATGCGTGTCAGGCGGCGTTGAGAAAAGCAGCCGATCCCGTCACTATCATCGCCCCCCGCCTCCAGCCGTCCATTTATGAACTGGGCCGAAATGGTCCGGTTGAACTCAAGCCGCTCACTGATGATTCGCCTGCGGAAAGAAATGGCATGCTCAAGGAAACATGGAAGGCCACCATGAATCCAGTCATGCCCAAGCTGACCTCCGGCCAGCGGATGGGCTTGTCCCTATCGTTGGCTGGAGGTCTCCTGACGCTGGGGTTGCTGATGGCGACCCCTGCGTCGCGAACGTGGGGTAAAACGCACCCAAGGATAATCGGCTGTGTGGCAGCATCCTTGATCTTGCTCTGCTGGTTTTGCGTTGCGATTCTACATTTCACCGAACTGCCCGGGGGCGAGCGTTGGGCTTGGAATCAGGGCACGAGCATCTGGCCAACGGAGCTGATGCGACTGCTCATTATTTGCTCCGTTTTTACAACCTTCATTTGGGCGTGGCAACACTACGTGAAGGCCCGCGAGCGGTTGATCGGCGGCTTTTTTCCCGAGGATAAAATTCAGCTTGCCGCCATCACTCGGTCGGGAGTCAGGCTTTCGTGGTGGTACAAACTTTGGTCGTGGCTGGAGGAATTGTTCAGCAATTCATTTGCTGCACTGCAATCCAACAACGCCGCGAATCTGTTTCAGACATACGTCAACAAGGCCCGGCTTAAATGTCGTGCATTGCGGGTATCCCTGGCCACCGCGGCGTACATGCTCCTTGCGTTCGGCCTGGTATTTCTTGTCGATGGCGGCATGCCAGACCGGCTGCATATCCGGGGAGAGGTCGCACAACACTGGGACAAATTCCTGCTGATCTGCTCAATCATTTGCTTCCTGTCGTTGGTTTTTTACGTGCTGGACGCCGTCTTAATCTCGGCTGAACTGCTTTACAGTCTCAGCGACCCAAAGACAAAAACAGCGTGGCCCAAGAAATTGGTCACGCAAGCGCAGGACCGGTTCGGGGTTCAGGAGGAGGACTTGCCCGGGTATCTGGATGTCCAGTTTGCCGCCGAGAAATCGGAAGAAACGGGCAAGCTGATCTTGATCCCCTTCATCATCCAGTTCTTGTTCATTCTCTCCAGGAACAGCTATTTCGACAATTGGACCTGGCCGGGAACTCTTGTTGCCATCTTTGTCTGCAACATCCTGCTGGCCTGCACCGGCTGGATGATTCTCCGTCGTTGCGCAAAAAATATCCGGCTGGAGGCCATGAAAAAATTGAAAGATTCGCTGGACGAGACCTCGCGTAACCTTCGCAAGATGCCAGCGGAACGCAAGGAGACGACGCCTTGGCACGCTCTGTCTCGGGTCTTCGTCCAGTGGGCGCGCAAGGGGAGTGCAGAACCTGATGAACCGCGGGCCGAAACGACGAACTCGAAGGACCGGCACGACGGCCTGCTGAAAATGCAAAAGCTGATCGAAGAAGAACATCGCGGTGCCTATGCCCATTTCTTCCAGGATCCCGCGTTGTTCGCGGTGCTGCTACCCAGCGGCGTGTTCGGCATTCTGGCAGTGCTGGTTCGCGCGCTTTTCGGAGGAATGTGACCCGTCAAATCTCCGAATTTCCTCTTAGTTATGCGTGGCTGGAATCGGAATTGTGTGCGCCACTCGTGCTCGTTCCGGTGACGAGGGAAGGCGAGGTTTTGCAAGGAGTGATCGCAGCCGGCACGCAGAGGATCACTTTTCTGATTTTTTTGTAAGATTGTCGCGGGCGTCTCCGTATGTATCAGTGAACATGAAAGCCATCCTCATGCGGCGCTTGCCCGGCGTCTGCCGCACCGCTTCGCCCACTCCGCGCCGGTCGGGGAGAAGGCCGGGGTGGGGTGTTTCCTGCGAGTCGCTCTCATTCTGCCTTTGGCCTTTTGCCTTCTCACTTCGCTTCCCGCCCTTGCCGCTCCCGTCAGCCAGACCGGCTCCGAACTCCAGATCGCCTTCTGGAACATCCGCGACTTCTCCACCACCACGGATCGCAGCGCCGATTTTCCGAAAATTGCCCTCGTCCTGCACACCAACGATTGCGTGGCCATCGCCGAGTTGAATGAAAAGGCCGCTTTGACGAAACTCGTTGCGGAACTCAAAAAGCTCGGCGGCAAATGGGACTACGCCTCCACCTTCAGCAAATCCGGCAACACTCCCCACTCGAAAGAATACTATGGCTTCGTCTTTCGCTCCGACAAACTCTGGAAACAAACCTCCGTCCGCGTGCTCAAGGAACAAAAACTCGCGATCCCCGGGGTGGCCGCCCCCTACCGTTTCGACCGCGAACCGGCGGTGTGCAAATTCGCTACTCTTGATGGCCGTCTGGATTTCACGATGATGGTCGTGCATATCACCTGGGGCGACGCCGAGAAATACCGTCAGGCGGAAGTCTGCGCGCTCACCAACTATTTCAAGACCGTGCAGAATGGCGATCCCAAGGAGATTGACGTGATCCTCACCGCCAACCGTGGTGGACTCCGCCAACACCGCGGTTTGGAGAACTTTGAATCGTCGTTCTGAACACCTAAATCAACCAACCGACTATGATTAGCGCAGAAGCCGCAGGCATGGCCATCGCCATCGCCAAGGGTGTCATCAAACTCGCCGGGCGCATCGACCGCCTCACCGCAGAGAAGGACGCGGTCACGGGGCAACTCATCATCCCGATGCCGCCCGATAGCGACGCACCCGATGTCGATGCCGCCCTGGCGATGTTGCGTGAATACCTCGAACGGACCAGGAATGATGATCCTGATCCGCTCGCCGGCGAGCGCGGCCGGCTGAAAGCACTGCTCGCGAAAACTCCCGTGCCCGATGTTTGGATTGAATTCTTTGAAAAGCTTTTTCCCGAGCAGGCCCACCCGCCGGCCATCAGTCCAGACGCCGAATACTTGAAAGCACTCAAGAAGTGGGTGCCAACCGTCAACTGGGACGACAACGAAAACACCCAGGTTCGTCAGGCGGCCTTTTACATCGCCGCCGGGCGGGATCAGCGCGGACTCGGCTACGGCGCGCGGCTCGGGTTGTTGGTTGCGGATGTCATCGCTGAGTTCGGAGCGGAAAACACGTCCCTGTTCATCCGCGACAAGAATGCCCAGACGATTGTTCAGTCCGTGCTGCAACGTTTTTCCAAGCCAGACTTGGAAGACTTCGAGGATTGGAGTCCATTCCTGCGCCACGCCCTGAGCGCGACGCTCAACGGCCTGCTTGATGCGCGAACGGTATTTGATGGCCATGCCCAATGGGCCGACGCGCTGTTTGAGGCGCTGGCCCGGGCGCGCGACAGCGCGGAAAACCGGGATGATTACCTCCTCGGCCTGATGCAGGGTCGCGGCTACAGCCTGCTCATTGGAGAAGGATTGCAACTGGCCGGGGAAACCCTCGCCTCGGAACACGCCGGAGTTTTTCGTGACATCGTGGCCACGTTCCTCATCGATGCGGCACCCCTGGTCAAGAAGAACAAAAATGACTTCGGCACGTTCTTCCATGAACACTGGGGCGACCTCGTGCGCGGGGGAATCAGCGCGGTCGCCAAACATGGCCCGCAGTTGCTCGAAGGAAAATCACCGCTCCTGCGGGAGACTTTGCTGGCCGTGATGAACCAACTGGCGGCCACGCCGAGCACGGCTTATTTCTCGTCGGACACCGTATTGCATCTGGCCGAAGCCGCCCTGGGCGCGGTGGCCCGCGACCCCGCCTTGCTCGATGGCGCGGTGGGCGAGAAATGGTTGAAGGCCCTGATCGCCTCGATTGCCTCGACGATCCATGACACCGGTTTGCGCGCGGTGTTCGGTCGCGATGGATTGGAACGCATCTTCAAGGACGCGCTGGCCACGTTTGCACAGCACCCCGAATTGATCATCGCCCAGCCCGGACTGGCCCGGGATGTCGTGGCGAGCGTGCTGGAAGCCGTTGCGGCAAGCGAAGGCATGGAAGCCTGGCCGCTGGCCAATGCCGCCGTGAGCGGCGCGCTGCAAGGCTTGTCCAAATATCCGGAACTGGCGGGAACCAAGTTTGGCCCCTATGTCGCCGAACTCGCGGGCCTGCTGGCGCAACAGGTGAAGGACCACGGCCTCGCTGCGATGCAGGCTGCGGACCTGATCGATGCCGCCGTGGAGGCCATGCTGCGTAATCCGCGACTGTTCGCCGCTTTGGAAAAGAACGTCGCCACGGCAGTCCTGCAAGCCGTCCTCAAGGCGGCGGATCAAGGCCAGGGCACTGCGGGCCAGGTCAAACTGCTGGCGGATGCCACTCTGGTGGAAGTCGCGCGCGACGTTCTCGCCGTGGTGGCCCGCTATGGCATCGGTTTCGTCGAGAACAACAGCGTCAAACTGCTGGCGGACCGGGTGGCCGAAACCCTCTCGGCCGGCCTGGAGCGTGCGAACAAGGAAATGGGCCGTCGTATGGACCAGACCGCATTGCCCGCCGTTCTGGCCGCTCTGGTCCGCAAGCTCCTTCGCGGAGAACTCGCCGATCTTGATCCCGAATCCGAAAACTTCAAAAAACTGTTCAGCGAGATCGCTGAGGCCGTCGCCGCTTGAATGATCAACCCGAACAACACATGAAATTTCCACGCTTCCTTCGCCCCGTCGCCACCCGGGTGCTCGTCACATTTTTAGCCGCCGCGTGGTTCGCGGGTTGCGCCAGCACGAATCAGGTCAAATCCATCGTGGCCGAATCCAACGCCGCTCTTTTGGCAGCCCAGTTTGCGGACGTGGAACTCGCCGGAGAACCTTCGGTCGCCGGCAACAAGCCCGACTGGCAGACGGCCTCACGCAAGATCGATGAGTTTATCGCGGCGCATCCGGATCAGAAGGTGGCAGCCAGCGCGCTGCGGGTGCGCCAGGCCATGCTGCTCATCGCGCACGCTCAGTTTGCCCTGGCTCGCTCGGCGTTTGCCGAGGCAACGAATCTCAAAACCGACCGGGACAAGGCGCTCAAGAATCTGTCCGAGCCGATCATCTGGTGGTGGGAACACAGCCAGTTGGTCTCTTTCAATGCGGCCCAATTAAGCAAGGGGCGGGAACATCTGGATGCCTTCGATCAGGAGTTGCCGAAGCTCAAAGACAGCCCCGATATCCGCGACCTGCTGGCCGAGATGCGCGCCCGCATCGGCCTCAAGCGGGTTGCTTCGATTCAGTCAGCCGATGGTGTGAAAAAGAAAGACGCCTTCGTGGACGTCCTCAACCGTTACGGGGCCACTTTTACGACCGATGATGTCGCGGCGATCAAGAGCGGAAATCTCACGCCGCAATCCCCGGCCATTTCCGCCGTCGAGAGGCGCCGGCTGCGGGCGCTCGCGGTGATTGCGAAGGCGAAACAAGGTGCCCAAGCACTGCGCGCCGCCGATCAGACGGTGGCGCTGGATGATCTCAGTGCCGATCCCGCCGTCCGTGGTTTGGGCGAACTTGTACTGGGTCCATAATCCGCCCATTGCGGATCACGCGAGCCGTCTCGACGGAAGGCAGGTCAAGCCGGCGTCAGTGCAGAGGTGGAAGGGCGGGCGCGGCGGAAAAGCCCGACCTTCGACGGGGACTTGAAAGCGATGAGCAATTTATGAGCGAGACCAAAGCAAGTGCGGCCAGTGCGGCCACGCAACGGGTGGAGAGCAAAATTCCTGTGGCGGTGGTGGTCGTGCATGGCATCGGAGATCAGGTGCGCAATGCCACCGTGCAGCAGGTCGTGGCGCAATTCAGTCGGCATTACCGGCACGAGGAGCCGGTTCCGCTCGGGGCTTTCGATCCCGGTCCGGTCCGACGGAAGTTCCAGACCAGCGACACGGAGGTCCGCCGTTTCGACTTTTCCGAAGTTTACTGGGCTGACATTCCCCGGGAGGTCGCGGAGAAAGGTTACACGCTGGAGGAAACCAAGGCGTGGGCCAGCGTCATCGTCGAACGAATGGAGCGGCAGGAGAAAATGCGCGCGGGCAAGCCGTCTGGAGTCAACTTTCCGCTGGTGCAGCAGGTCGTCGGCGAGATGGTCGAGACCATCGGTGTTCTTGAGCGATTGACCTTTCTGGCGGAGAAGGCGGGTATTGCGAAGTTCGACTTGAACAAGGTTCTCGTCAATTACCTCGACGATGTGCAACTGGTGGCGGAGTTCCAGGCGCAGCGCGACAAGATCCTCGCCAAATTCAAACAAGCGCTTGATGACGTCGATAAGGACGCAGAGATTTACATCGTCGCACACAGCGAGGGGACCGTCGTTTCGTTTCTTGGCTTGCTTGAAGCGATGTGGGATCCAAAAGCATTGGATCCGGCGGAATTTCCCAAAGGTTCACCGTGGCTGCCCCGGGTCCGCGGCTACCTCACCATCGGTTCCCCCATCGACAAACATCTCGTTCTCTGGCCCGAGTTGTTTGAGAAGTGGATTGAAATAGACCGCCCCCCGTCTCCACGCGATCCCAACCCTCCAAAGTTCAATCCGCCCAAACCGGACCCGGCCAAGCCAGGCGACAAAGATCGGCGGATCAAATGGCGGAACTACCATGACCACGGCGACCCGGTGGGCTTTGAACTGGATTACGCCAGAAAATGGTTGCATGACCGCAACGTCCCGGTGACGGCCTTTGAGTTTGAAGGCCAGGAAGAACAGGTGACGGATCTCAGGACGAAGAAGAAACCGGATCCCGGCCACGACATCGGCTTTGCCCGCTATTACCTGCCCGGCAAGGCGCACAACGACTACTGGACGGATCCCGCCGTCTTCGATCACTTCATCGAGTCAGTGTTGAAAAAAAACAAGACACCGCCCAAAAATCCTGCCAACAAAAAGTGGGTATGGCCGGTGGCATACCTCGCATCCTACGCTCTGCCCCTGCTCCTGCTGATCGCCGCGGTGTTCTTCGTCATTCGCTCCGTCACCTCCTTCAGGGCGGAAGCCCAGTTGGAGGTGGTGACCGTCAAGAAAGCCATGGGCGAGGTGACCCCGGCTGGCGTTTCCGAAGCGAAGATCGACCTGGCCGCCTTGAAGGCCGGGACACCGGACAGCGGGGCTTTGATTTGCGACGCGATGGCCATCGCCTGTCTGCTCGCCGGCGTGACCGTGCTCAGCCGGATGCCCCGGCTGGCCAATCCGCATCTCTCCCCCAAATGGACCTTCATCGCCCTGGGAATTTTCGTCGTGTTCGCCGTCGGCTTCTGGAACGGAACGAGTGATCCCAGCATTCAGGCGATGGGCCAGTTGCCGGCGGTCATCATCAAATGGGCCGATCCGCAGTGGAATTCGGAGGATCATCTGCTCGTGTTGAAATCGTGCCTGGTTGGTCTCGGCTTCCTCATCGCCATAGGCTCCGCTTGGGCTGGGCGAAAGTTCGTGGGATCCGCACGCGGTCGCTTCTCCTGTGGTTCGAAGCCCTTGATCTTGCTGGGCGGAATCACCGCAGTGGCGATGGTGTTGATACTCTTGAAAACAGAAGGGAGCAATGAGCCTTCCCTCTGGCCGGTCCTGCTCGCCCTCGGTGGATTTCTTTACCTGTGGTGGCTGGCCATACTGCTCTTCGACCTCGTCTTTGTCTGGCACCGCTACATCCGCCACGAAGTCGCCAACCAACGGATGGAGCACGCGTGCGAAGCAACCTGATCTTCTCAATGCCAACCGGTCTCTTTGCATCATGAAGAAAACAAATCGAGCAATGTTAACGACAATGCCACCGGTTCAAAACCCGCCAAACCTGCCGCCATTAACATCTTCAGCGATTTATCGATCCGGAAACACGCTGAAATGCGGACTCGCGCCGTTCTCGACACTCACCACAAGCTCAATAACGCGCGTGCCATGACCCGACAATTTCACGACCTGCTCCTGCACCGCTTTCCATCCGATCGTGGTTCATCACACGGCTTCCCTCTCGGCTGCCACTATCCGCATGGGAAGGGAGACTTGCGCCGCTCAGAAAACGCCGAACTGAATTCGCCGCAGGCGAAAACTCTTGGCGGTCCGAGCGAAGGGGCGCGAGCGTTCACACTTCGACACATTTCCTGTGACACTTCCCCCTCATCCCTCTCACCGTACTTAACACCATGCCCGCCCCACTGACCCACGTCACGCCGAACACTCCGATGGGTGCGAAACTCCTGCCCGATGGCAGCGGCGCGACCTTCCGCGTCTGGGCGCCGCGCGCCCTGCGCGTCCACCTCATCAGCGAACACAGCGATTGGAAGCCCAAGGTCGAGAACCTCCTCACCCGCGACGCCAATGGCTACTGGTCCGGATTCTGGCCCGGCTTCAAGGACGGTTCCCGCTACAAGTTCCACGTCTTCGGCCCCGGCGGCGACGATCCCAAGCGCGACCCCTACGCCCGCGAACTGAGTAATCAGCCCGCCTGGCCCGATCCAGACTGCCTCGCGCGCGACCCGCGCCGTTATCCCTGGCACGATGCCGCGTGGCGCACGCCGCAGTTCCATAACTTCATCATCTACCAGCTTCACGTCGGCGCCTTCTGGTCCCCGCAGGGCGGACAACAACCCGGCAAGTTCCTCGACGTCATCACGCGCCTGCCCTACCTCAGCGACCTTGGCGTCACCGCGCTGCAACTCCTGCCCATCGTCGAGTTCCAGACCCAGTTCAGCCTCGGCTACAACGGCACCGATTACTTCTCCCCGGAGAACGACTACGAATGTTCTCCCGCGGAAATCGCCACCCGCCTGGGCGGCATTAACGCCCTGCTCGCCGCCAAGGGCCAGCCGCCGCTCACCGCCGCGCATCTGGAAGGTTCCTCCAACCAACTCCGCTGCTTGGTGGACCTGGCCCATCTTCACGGCCTGGCGGTCATCTTCGATGTCGTCTATAGCCACGCGGGGGGCGACTTCCACGACCAGAGCCTCTACTTCTTCGACCGCCTGCCGCAGGGCAACAACAACGACAGCCTTTACTTCAGCGACCTCGGCCACGCCGGCGGGCTGTGCTTCGCGCTCTGGCGCCAGGAAGTCCGCCAGTTCCTCATCGACAACGCGAAGTTCCACTTCGAGGAATACCACGCCGACGGACTCCGCCACGATCAAGTGAGCGTTCTGCTCGACGCGAATCAAGGCACCGGCTGGCCTTTCCTCCAGGACATCAACGGCACCTGTCACGCCGTCCATCCCGGTGGCCTGCAAAACGCCGAACATTGGAACGTCAACCCGCCCATCGTGCGGTCCCCGGCTAAGGGCGGGGCCGGCTTCGACACCTGTTACCACGACGCCCTGCGCGACGCCGTCCGCCGCGCCCTCGGTCAGGCCGCCGCTGGCGCCCACGCGCCTTTGGATATGACCGCCATCGCCAGCCCCTCTGGCCGGCGGGCTTTGCTCAATCCTGGAAATTCGTGCAGAACCTCGAAACCCACGACGAAGTCCTCGAAGGCCGCAAGCCGCGCATCGCCCGCCTGGCCGGCGGCAGTGACCCGCGCTCCTGGCACGCCCGCAGCCGCGCCCGCGTCGCCGCCGGACTGCTCCTCACCGCGCCCGGCATTCCGATGCTCTTCATGGGTCAGGAATTTCTCGAAGACAAACCGTGGTCTGACGACGTCTCCGGCCACGCCAACCTCCGTCTGCACTGGGCCGGCCTCGAAGGCGGGGACCGCCACATGAGCGATTTTCACCGCTGCGTGCGCGACCTCATCCACCTCCGCCACCGCCTGCCCGCGCTGCGGGCCGACGGCTTCCGCGTCAGCCACGTCCACGACGCCAACCGCGTCCTCGTGTTCCACCGCTGGGCTCCCGGAGAAGGCCGCGACGTCCTCATCGCCATCAACCTCAGCGAACAAACACACTTCAACTACCAACTCGGCTTCCCTCCCTCTCCGCCTTTGGGGGAGAGGGCACGGGGTGAGGTGGCTCCGAATTCCCTCAACCGCTGGGAGGAAGCCTTCAACAGCGACATTTACGACAACTGGGTGAACCCCTGGCGTCAGGGCTACGGCGGCAGAGTATTCGCTGACGGAGGCCCGCTGCATGATTTCCCGCAATCCGCCCGCGTGACGCTCCCGGCCAATTCCATTTGCGTCTTCGCCTCATGAAACGCTCTGCGCCACCATCGATTTTGCGACGCGCTGGCACCGCCCACGCCGGTGTCGCTGCCCTCGCTGCCGACAAGTCCATCGGCACATGCATGCTCCTGTTCCGCACCAACTCGCGCGGTAAGAAGAGCAAGGCTTACGAGTGGCGCGTCACCGAAACGCCCCTAACAAGGGGCCGGAGAAGTGGACCCGGCAATGTCACAACCTGCTCCCGCATCGCTTCCCGTCTGATCAATGGATTAACCCGCTGCGACAAGGGCCTGATTCGCGACCACGGCGACGTCTGGTCCACCACCACCATGGAAATGTACACCGCCCTTTACGCCTGTCGGAAGTGGAACGCCACCGATGAAATGCGTGACCATGACACCACTAACATGCCCCCGATGAATCCGATAAGCACCCATTCCGGTGTTCTTCAACACACCGCCACACTGAAAATCCTTCGTCCGATGTTGATGGGAAAAGAATACCCTGATTTCGATCACGGAGGTTATCGACCTTGGAGAAAGATGGCAGACTCAGAAATTGATAGGATGTTTGGACGAAATCTCCGCTGTCTATCCGCACTTCAGTTTCTGACTTCTCCGTTTGCTCATCGGAAACTAAAGAGATTCGCGCTGTTACAAGCAGGATTTAACTGCAAAAGCCCTCTCTCGCGCTAAATGAAATCTACTTACATGTGGCTATGGATCGCGCTCTCCATGATGGTGATTGAGGGCCTTTCGTTCTGGACGGGACATATCACTCAAGCTCAATTAACTGTCGCGGTAGTTTTTCCTTCGCTCTTGCTTGCATCTCTCTTTACGCCTGTGCGGCTTATAATCGCGATCTTCTTTCTCGTCGCGCTGGGGTTGGCCTGTGTAGCCATAGCTCAGGCGCCATTCCGCGGAACTCACCGCTGGTGCCTACTTGGAGATTGGCGAATCAATGTTTCCGTTCCATTGGTTGTCGCGACAGTTCTATCTATTAGCGCAGCTAGGTCGGTTCGGATCAAGCTCCTCTTTACTGCGCTCTCCACTTTAATACTCGTGGCCACCGCCTCATATTCTTCCGCACTACTCTTGGTAGCGGTCGTTTGTTGTTGCTCGTCGCCCACTGCTGGTCGTCAGCAGGCTGTACGGCTCGCCGCGTTCATTTTGATGGCCATGGTCGTCGCTACCATTGTGGCGACGCCTAATCGATTGCGACGACTACATCAACACGCGCAAGGTTCCGGTTATCAAACGACCCAGGTCAGGAATGTGCTAGGCCAATTGCGCATTGTCGGACCGTCGCGCGGTGCTTACCTCCATTTGCCTGCTAGAAAGACAGACTTCGCCTTGCTGGATATCATGGCGCACTGTGGGGTTTCCGCCGGTATAGCTGTCCTTGGAAGCTACGTAGCAATCTTCCTATTTTTGAAACAGATCAGCTGTGGATTGCCAAATCCAGCGGATGAAATAATTGCTGCTTCCGCCGCAACTGTCGCATTGGTCGTATTCTTTCACCTGCTGGTGAACCTTTCGCTTTTGCCGCCCTTTGGTGTGCCTGCTCCATCTCTTGGAGCGGGCTTGAGTGCGGACTTGTCATATAAGACTTTGATTTGCGTGTGCGTGGCAGCACAGTATCAAGCGCAGGCGGCTTGCTATGTTGCGCGACCAGTTACTAACTCTTATGCTTCGGCCGACCCGGCACTTATGCCGCCAAGTGGCGGCGGTTAATACAATCTGAGAAGTATTATGGACAACGTATCTAAATCCCTAAAGTCACTATACGGTTACAGTGGAAAGACAGTTGATTTCCTCGGGCGGAACCTGGGGTTGCGAATGCCCTCGGCCCCGCCGCTAAAGCCGGAGGCCTTGGCAAGGCTTAAGCGTGCATTGCGGTTGCTAGTGATGGTAGCGCTATTAATCGGGGTTGCTTATGGATTACTAATCCGCAGCGTCGCAGCCGGGGTGGATGCGATGCTGGCCAGCGAGAAGCCGGGTTTCGATGTAGAGCAGATGTGGAACAGCTGGACATGGCAATTCTATGCTAGCCTGGGTCTGCTGGCCGCCTCCTTTTGTCTTCTGCTGTGGGCGGTTTCTCTCTTCCGCCATTTCAGGATCAATTTGATCTTTCTTGCAGTGGCGGCACTTCTCTGTGTGGGCACGCTCGCGTGGCGGCCTTGTGCTCGGATCGTGGTCCAAGGCAAGTTGCTGTCACTTTATGAAAAGGGGTTCGTGTTATGGGTGGTGAAGGATTGGAAGCAGTGTTACCGGTACTATGAGCGACTTTACCGCTTTTTTCCCAGCACATTCATTGCCGACAACTGTCTTGGACGAATGGCTGGCAGCGAGTACCAAGCAGGGAACTATGGGAACGCAATCAGAAGCTATGCAGAGCTGTTACGAGTCTTTGCGAAAACCGATATTCGCGAAAACGTAGAAACCTCAGTGCGGTGGACAATGGAAAAACTATGGGCGAATCGAGAATTGAGTGAGTGCGTTGCGACCTATCGTGAAGCCTCTTTGGGGAACCTCGGATTTTCTGTCTATGAGTTCTTCATGCCCTCTCCGGAGAGTGGAGAGGCCGCTCGTCCCGAACTGTTTGGATCCTTTGGCGACGCGGATCGAGAGAATTCAGGCATGTTGATGAAAGAGTTTCCAAACGACAAGTGGAGTGATCGAGCTGCGTTTTTTGCAGGCGATGGTGAAGCGCTTCGGGAACGTTTCCCTAATTCTCGATATAGCCTGACTTCGGGCGTTGTTGAAGGCTGGGATTTGCACAAACTGCAAAATTATGCGGAGGCGGCGAAACGCTACGTAGCCTTCCTCAATACCAAACCTCCCAAGGAAGAGCAAAGCGCAGTAAGACATTTACTGACCCTTTGCTACCTTGCTTCCCAAGACCTGGAGGAGGCATTTACTAACCTCCAGGCAGCGGCCATGACTGAGCACAGCATTCCAGCAAGAGATCACTACCTTTTCCTGGCACGATTTGCCTTCATGGAGTCTTCTGAACGCATGAAGGAGTTGTTTGAGCGCATTAGCACGAAGATGCCTAGTGTGCTGGCAGCGGACATGGCAGCCATCCTGGCAGAAAGGCTCGATTTGGCGGGGACAGTTGACAAGCGGGAGGTGTCCGGGTACCGCGCCCTCGCGGCACGGTTGATTGCTCTTTCGGAGGGTGTCCCGTCGAAAGAGTACGACATCTATCGAGTCTCCCAGTCCTTACTTCAGTTTTCGACAGGCGACGATCTCGTATCTTATGCCAATGTCCGCTCCAAACAGACCGCGAACGACGACAGCTTCGTACACTATCTAGATAGAAACTATGCTGAACAACGGCATCTTTGGATAGAAGCTCAAAACGTGTCGTACACGGGCCTTTTGCACGGTCGCGTTAGACGTGAGTTCGACAATCAGCTCGCAACAAAGACGAATGTTACGCAGCGTCTAAAGTTTGCGGCGGAGTTATTGGAGCGACTGAAAGACAACGCTCCCATTCGGGATAGCGTTGCCGCGCTGGTTAAACAGTTGGATTCAGAAAAACACATCCTGAACGACACGCAACTCGTGTTGTTGCGCCGGATCTGCGCAATGCGAAGGTGCGAACATCTCGATTCGATCACCACCCGAGCGCTGCGGAGCATATTTTCTGCCCAGAGCTCAAACCGTGCGAGTGTGGTCCGCCAGTCCTTCCGCGTTGCGGATACCTTCCCGCGTGACCTAATGCTGGCCGAGTTAGGATCCCAGTTGCGGCAGTTGCAGCAGGCGATAACGAACTCAGCCGAATTATGGGCTGTCGCCGGTGAGATCGACACAAGCTTGCGCCGCGCAAAATTCCAGACTCGAATGGCGCATAAAGTGGTTCCAGTGCTAATGGAGTGCTACAGCCGTGTCCATGCTGCGTCGCCAGCGCTGCAAACCGAGCGTACACATCTCGAATTATCTCTGTTTTGCTTGAGAAATCCACAGACTTACGATTTAGCTAGCCAATTACTTGAGGACTACCTCACCCGTTTTCCCAAGAGTGACTACTGCGCGAACTGCCGTCTCTGGATTGCTTGGCTCTGGTGTTATGAGGCGAATCGCAACCGGGATCTCCCATCCGCCTATGAGACTTGTTACCACAAGGCGTTGACCAGCTATCTGGCTTTGATCAACACCACATGCCAGGAGCGACTCGATATTTTAGGCCGCGACGCTGCCCGCAAGATCCGCAGAAAGCTGACACAGGTATCCACAGGTGAGCACGAACCGACGGATTACCGAGTTCCAGAGGAGATCCTCAGATTTGCGCTACCCTCTTCGCTGCTTGACTCAAAAATATGGAATGTCCACTACACTGCCCACCGTGGCGGCGAGAAACTTCGCAGTTCCAAGCTCCGTTTCGACCATGGAGTCGTAAAGGCCGAACTGTTTGGGCAAGAAATCCAAGTGCCATTTCACCTGACTGTACATGAAGGCAAGATGTCGTTCCGCGCTTTAGCTCATCTGGATGACGAAGAAACCTATGTCTTGCGCGGTACGATCACAGACCAGAGCTTACACGGCACTGCGTTCCGAGCGGACAGAGACGGACGCATCGTTGAAGTCAATCGCTTTGTCGGCGGAAACGGTGAAATGCATCGTTCGGAGCCGCCGGATCGGCAGTTGGGGCAGCCGAGAATTCGGCCTCTGCCCTCGCCACCAGTGCCACGACTCCCTAGCCCCCCCGAACGCGGCATCAAATAGACTGATGGTATATCGTTCATCAATGGTGCGCGCGTCGTCCAAAGCCCAACGGACTTTGATGCCATGTCCGGTTCGCACATCGCGGCGGGCTCAACACCGCGCATTCGTGGTGGATGTCGTTTTACGGAGAGGGGCAATGGGGTCGCAGGACGGTTGCAAAGGCGGAGGAAGTCTTCCGGATGGTGATTGGCGGGGCGGAACGGGTGACGTCTGTCAGAAATGGGTCAGTCCCGCTAATTCGTATGTTTGCACCCGCTTCCATTGAGTGATTCGTGGTCGTGCGGGAATCCTCCTTCCGATACTCCAATCTCCCTCCCCGGAAAGCTTGAGCCAGACATCGCGGTAATCCTGGCCGTTCATGGTGGTGTCATCGGGGGCCGCATTTTGCCAGGTCTCGATGCTCAGGCGGCGCAGAAATTCTCGGGCTTCGCGGACGTTCTTCGCGTGACCGGAAGGTTCCGCAGACTTGGCGAATTGTTCGCCCAGGTTCGTTGCGTCAGGTTATCATACTATTTTGCTTTCAAACTAACATTAACTATCCAGTCAAAGCCGGTCAGGGATTGGAGGAGTTGCGGGGTGGATTCCAGTTCGCGCAGGCGGCGTTCCAAGGCCGCTTCGACTGCGTCCATCGAGTTGTAATCGTGATTGCCAAAGGGTTGGCGGCGCACTTCCCGCAAGACCAGTTCCTGCGGGTTGCATTGCGGACTGTAGGGCGGCAGCCAGTCCAGCGTGAGGTTGGCCGGCACCACCAGACCCTTGGCCTGATGCCAGCCGGCGCGATCCAGGAACATCAGGATGTGCGCCTCGGGATGCCGCCGGGCGACCTCGGCCAGGTAGAGCGACATGGCTGGCGTGTCGGCGTGCGGCAGAATCAGACTGATCAGTTCACCGTCCTGCGGACAGACGCTGCCAAACACATGGGTGTATTCCCGCACCCGATGGGTGGACACCTCCGGGCGACAGCCCGCCGGAGCCCAGCAGCGGATCGGGTTGCTCATGCGTCCGAAGCGGGCTTCATCTTCAAACATCAGGCGCAGGGGCCGGTCCGGGTGCCCAGCCGCCACGGCCGTCACTTTGGCCTGAAGTTTTTTTAAAAGCCGCCCGGACGCGGGGGTTGTCCTTGGGGTGCTTGGGCCGGGGTTGCACCTGCCGCCATTGGTGGCGGGCCAGCAGCCGGTAGACCGTCGAGTCGGGCACCGCGTGGCCCACGGTGGTTTCGTAGCGCGTTTTGATCCCGCGCGCCGTGACTAGCCGTCCCGCCCGGGCTTCTTTTTGCAGCGGGGCCAGCACGGCCTGCTCCTGGGCCACGGTCAAATTTTCATGGCGGCGTCCGCCTTTGGGCCGGCCCTGCGCGGCGGCCAGACCGCCGCGCAAATAGTCCGACCAGACCCGCCGCACATGGCTGACGCTCAAGCCCACCGTGCGGGCGATGGTTTCGGTGGACAGCTCCTGCTGGGCGCGCAGCCAGAGGCATTGCAGGCGTTGGAAGGACGAGGTGTTGGGGGCCGCCAACATGGCGCGACGGATCGCACCAACCTGGGCGGCGGCAATTTCAGTTCGCGGGCGCATAATTTCGCCCGCCAAACTAGATTAGTA
The DNA here is from genome assembly GCA_031378375.1 of Verrucomicrobiota bacterium. Taxonomy (GTDB): domain Bacteria; phylum Verrucomicrobiota; class Verrucomicrobiia; order Limisphaerales; family JANNEF01; genus JANNEF01. Next base: position 21,542 of record JANNEF010000042.1, read on the forward strand.
TTACATTGATTGCAATTTAGTATCAGGCAGTGATTGTGAATGAGCAACCTGGGTTTTCGTCCGGCATCACGAAGGCTCCGGTTGCGTTTTCACAGCGTAGGAGACAACGGCGGTGGTGACGAGGAGGAACATCTGCGCTTCGAGTTGCCCGAAGATGGTGGAGGAAAGGTGGAGGGCTTGATTCGTCGGACCTTTCAGGGCGATGAGTGAGGTATTCAGCCAGTCGTAGGCGGCCTTGCCGAGGCGCAGTTCCCAGGATGCCTTCAGCACGGGCACTTTGATCTTCTCTCCCTTGTCGTTGGTTTTTTCCACCGATTCAAAGAAGGGTTCCAGCGCCTTGCGGCACATGCCAATGGCCTCAATGTAGTAGCCTTCGCGCTCCAGTTTCTGAGCCTGTTGCAGTGCCTCAAACGCTGCCTTAAGCCCGGCGCAGCTCTCGATGGGAACAGCGGGCAATTCGAGGATGTGAACTTGGCCGAACCCAGTTTGCGGCAACACCCGCTCCACCCATGTAGAACGCGGTATCACCACCTGAACTTGCGAATGCAGGCGATGATGTGTCCGCAGGCCCCAAACGGAGGGATTGGGCATTTGCTTCACATCGCCCACTTCCACCAACTCATCAACCAAAAGCTCACAATCCAATCGCAGCTTTACGTCGCCGCCCTTGCGCATTCGTTCAAGTAGCGCCAGACGGATGCGATCGAGAGGGATTTCCAGATGCAGAAGACGATCCGGTAATTCGAGACCTGTGCCCGCGAGAATATCCACGGCAACGGGTGAGCTTGAGGCGATGTAGGTGCCATCGAACGGGGAAATACGAGAGCGAAGCTCGCGAAAATCGATGCCACGGCCCGGCTCTCTCGGACCTCGCAGAAGCACCCGCAGGGGGACGATCAGCACCGGCAACTCAGCTCTGCCGGTGCCATAGACGCCGGCTGCGTCGATGTTCAACTCAGCGACAATCAAACCGGCAGGTAAACTGAAGGAATAACTCATCGGTAGATTTCATCCAGCCGCCAAACCAAGTTTAACGCCTCTGGCCAACCTGCCTCTACGAACGCGTCCAGAACTTCCAAAAGGTTTTTGATGGAAGGTTCATCCTGTATTTTGTCACGATAGTCGGCCAAAATCGCCTCGACCAACTTCACTGTCTCGCGCATTGCCATTGAGTCGAGGTTGTAACCAAATGGCTTGCTGCAAACGACAACTTCCGCTGCAAGCCGAAGGACGAGCGGAGGATCGTAACGGAGCACGCCGTTGAGCAACTCCATGAAATGATGAGCGGTTGGCGCGAGGAGCATGCCTGTCTCTGGCTGCTTGCCGAAGTTGAGTACTGTTTCCAAGACTGGCAAACTGTCTCGAAAGAATCGCTCCCGCTCGGCGTCGTCAAGCGGATGCTCGCTTCGCTGTTTCAGATTGGGATCGATGTCCGCAGCGAAATAAATCCGCATGACACTGCTGTCGATGACGCCGTAGAGCGAACGCCATTTCCTTTGCATTTCTTCTTGTGCCAGGGTCACGCCTGCTTGCTTCAAGCCTGCCAAGGCGCGCCCTACGGCGCCGAGTTGAATTACCAGTAAGTCTCGCGCGGACTCCAACTTTTTCCCAGTATGCTCGGGAGTGATGTATTCAATCAACCGCCGTCCAGCCACTGCGAGCGATGCGGCGGCGGCGAGCGGATCAGTGCGCCATTCAGCAAGCTTCTCCTTCGCCCATTGGTTATTCTCGTGTACGGCATAATCAACAACCATGCAGACGAGGTTGGCTCCTGCCCTCTCTTCTTCATCCGAGTCTTCCTCGACCCGATCGAGCAGTTTGGCAATCAGCGACAAGCTCTTTGCTTTGTCCCGCCATAATAGGTTCCATATCGAACGAGTAAGTCCCTGTAAAACGACATTGTTCGGCTCCTTTGTGGCTCTCTCAAACAAGAGAGTCCACATGAATTCAGGATTGTGTTCACAAACTCGCCATAAGTCGCACGCGAGCAAAAAGCGAACTGAAGGAACCGGATCAGAAGCCAATTGTTTGATTGCCAGGAGCGCTTGCTCGTCGTGCCCAAAATGCGTGAGCCAGGGCAGCGCTTCGGCTGCCTCATGTCGGGGAGCCGGCGACCATGACGCACTCTTCCAGTTCGAATCGCGCTCGGGATTCGGTTCCGGCTCCGGATGCGCCGCCGCCGCCAGAACGATCTCGCGCAGCACTTGAAACCTTCCACTGCCGGCTTGCTTGGTCATGAGCAGAGCAACTGATGCAAAACCAGCCAGTTGTTCCCAAGCTGCACTCGCCACAGGCGGATCGCCCCCTTCACCGCGACTCAGCAAGTCGCGAACGGCACACGCAGTAGGGATGAGTCCGTCTATCTGCGATTCATCCTTGCCCTTGTCACTCCACTCCCGAAGAAGAGAGTAGAGTTCTCGAACCTTGCGGTTGACGGAAGAGTTTGGGTCGGCTCCTTGTTCGCTCAGCACTTTCTCTTCCGTATAAGATTCCCATGAAGATGAACTGGTAAACAGAGGAGTATTCGCCGGAAGATTCGAGCTTTGTTCCAACAAGCGCCTCAATTCTACCGCATCAGGCGTGGTCAAGAATTGCGGTGGAATTCGCGCAAGCAGCCGGTTCCGTCGATGTTCCATTGCTTCCTTGAGGTCATCAGCCGCGCCCTTTGGAATACGCAGGATCGCGAGTTCGACCACCGTTCGTTGTTCGCTGGTGAAAAACTCGGCGGCGCGTTCCAAGAACGCACCTAGCGAATGGAGAGTATCAGTCTCTTCAAGGATTGGTTTGGCGCTTGCCAACTCCCACAAACAAGGTCCCATAACAATGGGATGTTCGGCACCCACGGCGAGCAACCGTGACCACAGAAATCCAAGCCTCGCCTCACTACAAAAGCGGTCAAGAAACTTGGAAATGTCGTTCGCGCGGGATTCCTTCGCAGCGTTGGCAAGCCAGGTGAAGACCGCATCCGCGATGTCCATCTCTTGATCGGGGTACGACGACTCATCCCAGATTGCCGAGCCATCCTGCACGTAGCGTGCCGTTGCGCCACGAAACTGGAACTCCGATGCAAGGTCATCGAGCGTGTTTCCATCCACTAGATACCGCAACACATGGTCTTGAATCGCGAAAGCTTGGACTGCTCGAATCCCCGCACAAAGAGCGGGTAGCGGGCTCCTCGCCAGGAATCGCGGAAACTCTTTGATCAACGAGTAGCGACACATCCCGTAGTCCTGGCGACGGTTGCTCATCATCGGCATGACGTGACCTCCCATGTGTGTTGTCGCGTCGCTTGGTTCTTCATACCGAAAAACCATCTCGTAGATGTTGCTCACCAAATCCGGGTCGTGAGGGATGATGTGCTCGACTTCGCGTGCGAGGCGATGGATGCAGTCGATAGGGAAATCTGGCTGACCCACGACATGCAGAACACTTTCAAGCAATTGTCGGGCGTCGGCCGGGTTGGTTTCATATGTCTTCGCCACCATCGGAATTGCGACTACGGCGGCTAATCTCTCAAACCATTGTCGTTTTTCCGTGTTTGACCGCGAACTCCATGCCCAACGCATTAAGTCGCATCCAAAGTGACCGCAGTCCGCGCGGAGTTCAGGCGCCGTCTCTTTGGATTCGATTATCTGACTGGCGATGGTTCCCGCGTCCCATGCAAATCGGTAGTCCAGATGAGCGCCGGCGTTCCGAATGAACTTCGCCCAGAGTGCTCGCTTTGGGGATCGCAGAACCCGCAACGCTTGAAGAAGGAATGCCACGGCTTCGGCCCCCTGCGGCTCAATTCTGCTGAGGCGGTCCAGCAATGGCTTGATGTCATCGAGCGTCTGCGCCTCGTTGACGACAACAGTGGGCAAGACAAGCCGCACGATCTGCCTCAAATGTATTTCTTGTCGCTGAACGACGCTCCAGAAATTCCGCCAGAAGCCGGCCCGATCAATATGCCAAAGCCGGGTGAAGTGGTACACCAAGCTTGGGCGCAGAAACAGCGGGCGCGATGGTTCTGCGGCGACGAACTTGGCAAACTTGGAGGGATCCGGGTCGAGCAGGTGAACGCTCACGGCGAAATCGAACAGAATGTTGTGCGTGAATGCGACGCGCGGCTCGCCTTCAGGAGCCTCACACAAGACCTCATCGCTGAGAAGCCCGTTCCAAGCCGTGCTGACCTGTGGCTCATAAATCCGATCCCGACGCACGTTGAGCCTGCGGCTTTCCACCATCAATTGGGTGGCTTTCTTGAGGATGAACTCTCGGTTTTCCGGTTGGCTTGCGTTCCTGACCCGAGAGACCCAGTACTTTTCGAGTAATTGGACCTCTGAGGTCACATGCGAGAATTCATTGGCCTTGGCCCCAGCGCGAAGAACACATTCAATCAACCACAGGTTGAACGGGACTTTGAGCAGATCCCGGAACTCCTGTGTTCCATTCGAATAGATTTCGTTTAGCCCTGAAATCTGTTGGACGGCAACGTGAACCTCCTTTTCCTGCAATGGCGGAATCGAGAACTGGCGACATGACCCAAGTGGCCCATCAGGCGCAGGCTTCGTTTCCGGAAACAGTTCAAGCAAACGCTGGGACTTCTTTGCGTCGAAAGTTCGAACGCTGACGATCGTGTTCCACTGGCCCCGAAGTTCCGTCACGGCTCGACGGATGAGGAGCAAAACACCGGCTCGTTCATTCTCACCACGGGCTGCGTCGAATCCGTCGAAGATTAAGATGGCTGGACGTGAGGATTCCTGCGCTGCGGAACGGAGAAGTCGTACAAAATCGCCTTCGCGACGAAGCACCAACTTCAACTCGGCTTCGCTTGCAGCACCAAGCCGTTCGACCGGCAGAATCAGGTGGGGAACACCATCTTTCTTTAGCTTTTCTTGGAGTTCCGAAAGGACATAGCTTTTCCCAACTCCCGGTGGTCCGACTACCACGCCGTTACCGCTGCGGGCGAAGTCGGCAAGCTCAGAAACGAGTATGGAGCGATCAATCTTCATTCTTCTTCAGGCTTGGAACTGTGCTCTCGTTTATTTCTTCGAGCCACTGCAAGTTGACATTTTCAATCTGCTCCAATTGCTCATCAGCCACCTGAGATGTCTCGGAACCGGCACTTGGTCTCACGGCTTGTTTACTCGCATCCGAGGCCGGCGCAGGGGGAGTTTGTCCAGACTCCCACGACGCTAAAGCACTATCCAGCAGATGGTCGAGGCCAACAAAAGTTCCATCCCAATTGTCAAAGAAAACCACCTGCAAACCGTGACGCCTAAAGTCTCCCGCTCGGCTCTCAACAGATGTGAGAGATTCCCGGTCCAATGGTAACACAACGAAATGGATCGGTTGGTGCCATTCCCACAGGTCCGCGGCAACTACATCCAGCAAGCCTTTGATGTAGGGGTCATCCATGCTGCACCCGAAGAAAACCATCCTGCGGCTCGCAAAGAGGGACCAGGCAAACTGCCTGTGAAGAGTTGCGACTGGCGCTTTCTGCTTTTGAATCCGCCCATCTTCCATTTTGAATCCGTAGGCCTCTGCGTAATCCGAAGCAGCCAAGATTATGTTCTCTGCATCATCGTACCAACCGTGTATGTGCGCGACGTATCGCCAATGGGGACCGCGATGTTCCACGATGGATCTCAAGAACCGGGAAACCATGTGTCGATCCTGGCCATTTGATTTAATGACCACAGAGAGATCGAGACGAGGCTTCTGGTTTTTTGAAATGGCAACTTCGGTGAGAGCATGTTCAAGACAGCCGTCATAGTTCGTCGTCACAAACGCCCTGAATGGCAACTTCACCAAGCGTTGATGGGTCAAAGTGCAGTTTGCATGATCTTTCGGACCATATTCATGACAAAGGATGCTTTTGAACCGCGCCAGTGCATCGTGCTTCTTGAAGTGCTCTTTTAGTTCCTCGGCGCGGAGAAGGGGATCTTCAGTTTCGTTTAGGGCGGACTGGAATGACGCCAACTTTTTCGCTTCTGCGGACATCACCTCCAACAGTTTTGGCCATGCAGGATAATTCAATTCAGGACTCGCGCTCAGGCCAGCTCCAACGAAAGAGATCGCCTCACCCGAGGCAATCAAACGGAGCATCACTTCTCTGCAAGTGAGGTTTTCTCGTAACTTCTCGGTCGCAATGTCGCGTAAATCCTGCACTGCTCAATACGGGATAAGTTCCTGCTGGAGAGTGTCGAGGAGGTCGGCGAGGACGGAGTGGCGTTGCAGTTCCGGCACGTTTTCCATGGAGACGATGTCGGGGCCGAGTTCGCGCACGAGCCGGGCGAACTCGTGGAGCAGCGGCCATTTCTCATCGGCTTGGGCGTCCTGTCCCTGTGTGTACTTGGAGAACGGCTGGCAGGGGGCGCATCCCACGAAGACGCGGCAGGAGTCTTTGGGATACCACTTGGCGAGTTCATTGCCTTTCAGTTTGGCGGCGCTCTTGTTTTGGAATTTGGCGGGTGGGTTGTTGTGCTCGTAGAGGTGCTCACAGGCGGGGTCGATGTCATAGCCGGCAGCGACCTCAATGCCGGCGTCGAGGAGTCCACGGGTCAGTCCGCCCGCGCCGCAGAACAGGTCCACGGCGACGATGGATTTTCTGGCTGGCGATTTGGAGCGGTTTGCACTTTTGGAACCCACGGGTGTCAGGTTGGCAGACCGTGCAGGCGGCTTCAAGCGGGTAGATTGACAGTCGGAGGATTTGATATCGCAAGTGCGTCACCGGCGGCGCATGTGCTGGCCTGCGCCGGTGTCGGCATTTCAGCGTTGGTGGACTCGGAGGTCTTCGCGCCATCGGATCACGAACGTTTTCACGCTAGCATCGGGAGCCTCTTCGCATACTACGAGGAGTCCTGACGGTTCATGTGTGGGCCGGTCAGTGTCCGGTTCCGACGGAATTCATGACAAACGGACCCGCGTTTTTGACCCGCGTCCACAGGGAACCTTCGGCTTTCGCCAGTTCGCCGGCCTGCAAGGCCGCCAGGGTTTGCGGGGCATTCCCGTTCGCCAACGCCGCGCGATAAAACTTTTCCATGAACTGCACCGCGTAATCATCGTTGACCCGCCACAGACTGAACAGCACGTTCGCGGTGCCGGCCTGGACGAACCCGCGTTTCAACGTCAGCGCGTCTTCGCCATTGATGGTGTTTCCCACACCCGTGTCGCAGGCGGACATCACCACCAGCCAGGTCTTGTCCAGCTTGAGTGACGCGGCCTCGGCGGCGTTCAGGATGCCATCGGCCTCCGTCGAAACGCGCTCGCCCCGGCTCCGGGCCCCGATGGTTTGATTCGCGCCCGCCAGAGCCAGGCCGCTCCGTTCCATGGAAAAGATGCGCGAGTTGGGTGTGCGCGCTCTCGCCGGCACTCCCAGCCCGCCCCCTTCACCGGCCTGTGAGTTGAAGGCGAACAGGCCATGCGTCGCCAGGTGCAGCACGTAGGGACTGCGCAGTTGCTTCAACCCGGATTCGGAAGCGTCCGCGTCGGTATGCACGACCGCCTCGGTTCCTTTCTCCGCCGCCACCGCCTTCAGCATCCGGGCTTCTTTGGCCGCGCCCTCCAGTGGCCGCAGGGTGTGGGCGAAGAACCCGCCCTCGTCCGGTCGTTTGGCAAACAACCAGTCCAAAAGACCGCCAATCCCCGGACCGTTGGGCTTCAGCATTTCGGGCCGTTGATCGAATGAGGGATTGGCCCAGATTTCCATGCGCCGGTTGTCACTGCGTTGCGGCGAGCGGAGGAGGTCGCGTCCGCCGGTGACGCAGGTGACGAGATAATCCTGGCCAAGAAACCGATCCTGCTTCAGCAGCGTGGCAAAGGACACAACGTGCAGGGCGGCATCCGGGGAGATCAGGACAGACTTTGTCCCGCCTGGCAGCGCCGGTTCCAGCGGACGCCACAACGCATCGTGGAG
>JANNEF010000127.1:0-10581 GCA_031378375.1 Verrucomicrobiota bacterium
GTCTTGTTCGAGTTGTCCTTGTCGCGGTAGGTCAGGCCGAACTTGGCGGGCACGGCGAAGTCCACCTGATTCGTGGCGATGGTGAATTCGCGGCCGATGGCGCTCCACACCTGCACGTCAATCTTCGGCCCGTAGAACGCCGCCTCGTTGGCGACCTCCACGTAGTTGATGCCCGATTCGATCAACACCTTGCGCACCATGTCCTCGGTCTTCTTCCACAACTCCGGTTCGTTCACGTATTTCTTGCCCAGCCCTTCCGCCGCGTGCGTGCTGAAGCGCATCTGATATTGGGCGAGGCCGAAGATTTTGAAATACTTCAGATACATGTCGTTCACGGCGCGGAACTCGCCGGCGAACTGCTCCTCGGTGCAATAGATGTGGGCGTCGTTCATGTTGAGCGAACGCACACGCATGAGGCCGAACAACTCGCCGCTCTGCTCGTAGCGATAGCAAGTGCCGTATTCCGCAAGGCGCAACGGCAGGTCGCGGTAACTGTGCGGTTCCGCCGCAAAGATGCGGTGATGATGCGGACAGTTCATGGCTTTGAGGTAGTAACTCTCCGGCTCGCCCAACCGTTTCAACTGCTCGCGCGCGGCGGTGAGTTCGTTGAAGGCAGCGGTGATTGCCGCCGGCGCGGTGCCAGCCTTCACGGCTTGTTCAAGCAAATCGAATTCGTCGGATTTTGTGATGGCAGACATCGGGAGGCAAAGTATCGCCACCCGATCCGCAAAGGAACTTAAAATTTCCACCGTGGCCACGCGCCTGGCTTCGCAGGCTTTGACATCCCGGCCCGTTCTTCCTAGCTTCGGACCATGGAAACCCTGCATGCGCCCTGGCGCATCGAATACATTCTGGCACCGAAGCCGCCGGTCACGGGCGACTCGCTTTTCACGCACATTGCCCAGGCCGGCGAGGACACGCGCTACCACGTGATCGTGCGCGACCGGACTTGCTACGCGGTGCTCAACACCTATCCGTACAATGGCGGGCACTTGATGATCGTGCCTTACAAACAGACGGCCAACTTGAACGACCTGACCGAGGAGGAGATGGCCGACCTGATGAAACTCACCCGCCGCTGCATGAACGCGCTCACGCAGACGATGAAACCCGACGGCTTCAACGTGGGCTTGAACCTCGGCAAAGTGGCCGGTGCCGGCATCGTCGAGCATCTGCACATTCACGTCGTCCCGCGCTGGAACGGCGACACCAACTTCATGCCCGTGCTCGCCGGCACGCACGTCCTGCCTGAAGCCCTCGCGGATGTGGCCGCCCGCCTGCGCGCCGCGCTGGCGCAATGAAACCACCAATGACCTCTGAAACGCTTCACTTCGAGAACGCCCGCTTCGCCCAGCAACTGTTCAACAACGATCCGCACAATCTCGCGGCTCTGGAAGAAGCTCTGGGCGTCAAGACCACCACCCGCGACGGCTGGATCAAAATTGACGGCCCCGCCGACGGCGTCGAGCGCGCGAAGCAGATGTTCCAACTGCTGGAGAACTCGGTGAAAGCCGGCACGCCGGTCCGCAACCGCGAATTCGCCCAGGCGCTCAACGTCGTCAAGAACGAAGGTGTCTCCGCCCTCAAGGATCTCTATTCCGAGCGCATTCATACTTCGACCAAAATGGCGCACGTCACGCCCAAGACGCTCGGTCAGAAGAGGTACATCGAAGCCATCCGCAAACACGACGTCACCTTCGGCATCGGCCCCGCCGGCACGGGCAAGACTTATCTGGCGATGGCGATGGCCGTCGCCGCGCTCCGCGAGGAAAAGGTTTCCCGCATCATCCTCACCCGACCCGCCGTCGAGGCCGGCGAGGCCCTCGGCTTCCTGCCGGGCGACCTCTACGAAAAGATCGAGCCGTATCTCCGTCCGCTTCACGACGCGCTGCACGACATGCTGCCCGCCGAGGAAATCCAGCGCCACATGGAGCGCGGCACCATCGAGGTCGCGCCGCTGGCCTACATGCGCGGCCGCACGCTCAACAGCGCCTTCATCATCCTCGACGAGGCGCAGAACTCGACGGTGGAGCAGATGTTCATGTTTCTCACCCGGCTCGGCTTCAACTCCCGCGCGGTCATCACCGGCGATGTGACGCAGATTGATTTGCCGCCGCACAAACACTCCGGCCTCGTCGAAGCCCAGCAGGCGCTCTCACGCACCGAGGGCATCGCTGTCGTGGAATTTCAGAAGCGCGACATCGTTCGCCACCCACTCGTGCAACGCATCATCAGCGCCTACGAGGAACACCGGGGGAAGGCGCGATGAGCGGCCAACTGACCCTGCGCAACCGCCAGCGCACGCGGTCAGTCAACCGCCCATTCCTCCGCCGCATTGCCCGCGCTCTGCTCACGGAACATTTCCACCCGCAGCATTTCGAACTGTGCGTCCATCTCGTCGCCGCGCCGGAGATGGCGCGGGTGAACCAGACCTTTCTCCAGCATGAAGGTTCGACCGACGTGATCACGTTCAACCACGCCGACCCCGCGCAAACCGAACTCATCCACGGCGAGATGTTCATCTGCCTCGACGACGCGGTCGCGCAGGCCCGCCAATTCCGCACCACCTGGCAGGCGGAACTTGTTCGCTACCTCATTCACGGAATCCTTCACCTCCACGGCTTCGATGACTTGAAAGCCACCGCGCGTACGAAGATGAAGAAGGAAGAAAGCCGATTGTTGAGGGCCGTTTGCCGTGAGTTCGACCTCGCCCAGCTGGAAACCAGAAACTAGAAACCAGAAACCCGTTGAAGCATGGACGAACGCGCCACCGGCCTCATCCTCCGCACCCGCCCGCTCACGGAGACCAGCCTCATCGTCCACTGGCTCACGCCCGAGTTGGGGCGCGTGGCGACCGTGGCCAAGGGCGCGCGCCGGCCCAAGTCCCCGTTTCGCGGCAAGCTCGATCTGTTCTACCTCGCGGACTTCAGCTTCGCCCGCAGCCGCCGCTCGGAACTGCACACGCTCCGTGAAGTCAGCCTGCGCGAGACCCACCGCGCGCTTCGCCGCGAACTGGCGTATCTCCAGCAAGCCGCCTACGGCGCCGCGCTCATTGAGCAGGCCACCGAAACCGAAACGCCCCTGCCCACGCCGTTCCAACTGCTGCTCGGTCTGGTGCAACATCTGCCCGCGCAGCCGCCACAGCCGCAGACCATCTTCGCCTTCGAGATCAAACTGTTGACCGACCTGGGCCAGCGGCCCGACCTCGGCGCGGCGCGGCTCACGCCCGGCAGCCGGCAGATTCTGGAGAAGCTCGCGGCGTGCGACTGGCCCACGGCCGCGCGCCTGAAACTCAGCGCCGCGCAACTCGCTGAAGTGCGCCAGTTCCTGCACGGCTTCCTCATCTACCATCTGGGGAAAATTCCGGCGGGGCGTAGCGCGGCAGTTTCGGGATAGCGCGACTACTTGAACCGGTCCTCCTTGAGCGCGCCGACGATGGCGCGTTTGAGCGCCAGCGTATCCACCGCGCCCTGTTGCTTGAAGATGATCTCGCCCGCCGGACCAACCAGCAGCGTGTAGGGCACCGCGCCGTTCCACTCCGGGTCGAACGCCTCGATCAACTTGTATTTATCGCTCTCGCCGAAGATGAGGTTCCTTCCCGACGCCTGTTGCTTCTTGAGGAACGCCAGCACCTGTTTCTGTTCATCGGGGTAGTTTGCGGCCACCGTCACCATCTCGAAGGCGCGCTGGCGATACATGCGATTGATCGTGACGAGGTCCGGGAACTCCGTGATGCACGGGCCGCACCACGTCGCCCAGAAGTTCACCAGACGCAGCTTGCCCGAATCGTTCTTGCGGAGCGCGCGCAGTCCGGCGGCGTCCACGGGTTCCACCTCCACCGGTTCGGCGGCGAGCTTTTCCAAGTAGCGCTTCGCCGCATCCTCCTTGCCCGCCCACTTGATCGAACAGCCGAAGGACTTCGTCTGCGCCACCGGCACGTCGCGCCTGGCGAGCAGCGCGTCGAGTGCGTCGCGCAAGTCGTGCGTGCGGATGTTCGTGCCGCGCTCGTCGTCGTCAATGCGACCGGCGTAACGCAACCGCCGCGCTTGATCAAAAACAAACGCGTGCGGCGTGGCCACGGGACCGTAGGCGCGTGACACCGTCTCCGTGTCGCCGTCGTAGAGATAGGGGAAGTTGAACTGCCGCTCCTTGGCGCGCAGTTTCATGTCCGCGAACGAATCGCCGAGATCGGTGTAACCCAGTTCATCGAGGCGCACCGACTTCGGATCGTTCGGCGAGATGGCCACCAGCGCGACGCCCTTCGCCTGGTAATCCGTGACGATGCGTTTGAGCCGCTCCTCGTAATACTGCGCGGTGGGGCAATGGTTGCAGGTGAACACGACGACGAGCACGGGCGACTTCTTGAAATCCTTCAGCGCGTACTTCCTCCCGTCCACGCCGGGCAGTTTGAAGTCCGGCGCGGGCGCGCCGGGCGGAAGCGTTTCGATTTTCAAGTCCGCCGCGAGCAGGCCCGCCGCGAAGCCCGGCCACAGCCACAGAAGCAGGCAACGTTTCATGCCCTCAGCCCTACCGGAACGGAAGCTGAAGTCAACGCTCGCTTTGGCTTGAATATTCCTCCGTCCCCCCGGTCAACTAGACGCAATGAAGCACTCGACGGTTCTGCTCGCGCTCGTTCTCTGCGCTGTCACGGCGACGGCCGCGCCGGAGTTTGCGCCGTCGAACCTCAAGCCCCCCGCCGTGCCGCGCGAATTTCGCGGCGCGTGGGTCGCCTCCGTGTCGAACATTGACTGGCCCTCGCGCCGCGGCCTCACCACCGCGCAACAGCAGGCCGAACTGCTCGCCCTCCTCGACCGCGCCGCGCAACTCCACCTCAACGCCGTCCTCCTCCAGGTGCGCCCCGCGTGCGACGCCCTCTACGCCTCGCGCTTCGAACCGTGGTCCGAGTATCTCACCGGCCAGATGGGCCGCGCGCCCGAACCGTTTTACGACCCGCTGGAATTCGCTGTGCGCGAGGCGCACCGGCGCGGGTTGGAATTGCACGCGTGGTTTAATCCCTACCGCGCCCGCCACACCTCCGGCAAATCCTCCGTCGCCCGCGACCACGTCAGCCGGGCGCAGCCGCACCTCGTTCGCGCCTACGGCAAACAACTCTGGCTCGATCCCGGCGAGAAGGCCGTGCAGCAATATTCCCTCGACGTGATCCTCGACGTCGTCCGGCGCTACGATCTCGATGGCGTGCATCTGGACGACTATTTCTATCCCTACGCCGAGAAGGACGCGGCGGGCCGCGCGCTGGATTTCCCCGACGCCGACTCCTGGCGCAAATACACCGCCACCGGCGGCAAGCTCGCGCGCGACGACTGGCGCCGGCACAACGTGGACACCTTCATCGAACGGCTCTACCGCGCCATCAAGGCCGAGAAAGCGTGGGTGAAGTTTGGCGTCAGCCCCTTCGGCATCTGGCGTCCCGGCCAGCCCGCGCAAATCAAGGGACTCGACGCCTACGCGCGACTCTACGCCGACTCGCGCAAATGGTTCGCCGAAGGCTGGGTGGACTATCTCACGCCGCAACTCTACTGGGCCGCCGCCGCCCGCGAGCAAAGCTACCCGGTGCTGCTCAATTGGTGGGCCGCGCAGAATCAGCGGCAACGCCACCTCTGGCCCGGCAACTCCCACCGCAATGACGCGGCGGAAATCCTCAACCAGATCCGCCTCACCCGCCAGCAACCCGGCGCGAGCGGCAACGTCCACTGGAGCGTCAAGTCGCTCCTGCAAAACAAGGGCGGCGTCGCCGACCGGCTTCAGGAAATCTATGCCGCGCCCGCGCTCGTGCCCGCCTCGCCGTGGCTCACGCGCGAGCCGGTCGCCCCGCCGACCCTTACCGCCAGCAGCAGCGGCCTGAAACTGAGCTGGCAGGCGGCGGGCACCGAACCCGTTCGCCTCTGGGTGCTGCAAACCAAAACCGCCGGCGCGTGGCGCACGGAAATCCTGCCCGGCGCGCGCACCACCGCCACCTTGACGGGCGCCGCGCCGGAAGCCCTCGCCCTGACCGCGCTGGATCGTGCCGGCAACGCCAGCGCTCCGACCGTGTTGGCGAAACCGAACGGCTCCCCGCCGACGGACACACGCTGAACCCTGCGCGCCGCCCCCCGCCGCGCCGGTCGCATCTCAGTTTCTTGCCAGTGTGATGCAGTGGCGGGCGACGAGAGTGGGTCAGGCTTCCAGCCTGACGGTTCACGGGGCATCCGTGCCCCGTGTGGCCAGGGGCGCACGGCTTGAAACTGGCAGCAGGATGCTGCCAGAACCGGCAGACAGGATGTCTGCCCCACACCCCGGACTGCAATCAACTGGGATGCGCCCCCGCCGCGCCGTTCACTGGCCCACGGATCTACTGACGCACTGACTTACTGATTCCCCGCCGCCGCCGCCGCGATCACCACCGCCACCGGCGCGCTCATCTCTCCCTTGCGCCGCGCATTGCGTCCCTGCGCCTTGAACTCGTGCGGTCCCGGCGGGAGGTTCCGCGCCTCCAGCCGGCCGGGCTTGGCCGCGTCCGTCACCAACTGCCACGCCTCCGCGCCGACCGAGCGTTGCCACACGGCGAACTTCGTCGCGCCCGCCGCCGCCAGTTCCAGCCGCGCCGCGCCGTCCTCCGCCACCGTGGCGGACAACGTCACCGCGCCCACCTTGCGCGCGCGGCGATACGTCGTCGGCACCGTCTCGCGGATGGCGTCGCCCTTTCCCGTGCCGGCGGGGAAGCGGCGCGCGGCCTCCGCGTACCACGCCACGCAATCCGCGTCCACCGCGACCGCCTTGCTCATCAGCGCGTGACCGGCGGCCTTCCACGCCGTCTCCTTGCGGTCGTGCGCCGTCTTCAAATTGCCCAGCGTCTCGATGGCCGTCGCGAACCCCGCCAGCGTGAAACCCTCGTCCGGCGTCCAGGCCGCGTCGGTTTCCGCCCAGGCATCGTGCGCCGCCTGCGCCTGCGCGAGCGCCGTCGCGCGGCTCTTGGCGTTCGTGCGCAGCGAGCGGAACAACGCCGCCGCCGCGGGCTGCTTCCGGAAACGGATGCGCCCCAGCCCCACGACCGTGCGCGTGTGCTCCGTGACCCGCGCCAGGTGATCGTCCCATTCGCCGGTGGCGAATTGCAAATCGATCAGCGCCTCGACCTGCGCCTTGCCGAGCGCTGCCAGTTCCGTCTCATCCGTGCTCCAGTCATCAAGGGACTTCTCCGGCCAGACCCAGCCGGGGTCCGCGGCGAGACCGGTCTGCATGGTGCGGGTGGAAGTCATCCGCGTGATGACGAATTGAAGGCTCACAATGGATTTCATAATGGTCGTTCGATGATTTTGGTTGAACCGTCGGCGCGCGATCCGGCACCGATTGCCGCCGCGCACCCTGCGGAACCTTTCTGAGCACCGCCTATGCCAGCACGAGCACCGCCCGCGCGTGATGGACCATCATCTGCGGCCAACCGAGCCATGCCGGCAGCCAATGGAACTTAGGCACTGGCCGCCGGATCATCGCCGTCGCCCGCCGGCGCATCGCCCACGCCCGCCGGAGTTGCGGTGGAGGCGGACGGCGCATGGTTGGAGGGGATTGCTGTTGGGGACCGCGCGTTCTGCCGCGAGGTTTTGGACTGCGCCAGTCCCCAGTGGCGCTTTGGGAGCGTGTCACCGCGTCCGAAAGCGGCGGAGGGCCGCCGCAGTCCACGACGCTCCGCGCGGTTGGAGGCGCAAGCCAGCGCACCCCACGCGCCGGAGCATTTCGATGGCGGGAAGCGGCCGGGGCTGCTACGGTGGCGTGCAAGATCACCACAAGTCCGGTTGTTGCTGTGAAAAATTCAAAGCCCATGTTGTCCCGAACTTGCTTCGTTGTACTCGCCGTCTGGTTGACTGTCGGCCAGGCGACGGCCGGCGTGCCGCCGATCATCACCGCGCAACCCCAGCCGCAATCGGCTTTCATCGGTGCCAGCGTCAACCTTCGCGTCGCCGTCATACCGTCCACTGGACTGCGCTACCGCTGGCGATTCAACGATACCAACCTGCCGAGTTCCTTCCCCGGACAGTTCACGCCGTTGCTCATGATCACCAATGCGACGCTGGCCTCTGCCGGGCCTTACTCGGTGGTCGTGAGCAACAGTTTCGGGGCGGTGACCAGCCAGACCGCCGTGGTGTCGATCAACACGCCGAGTTCCTTACCCTTCCCCGGATTCGTCACCTTGTCTGCGGTGCCTGGTTATTCGCTATTCACCACTGCGCTGGGCCAATACCTTACCGTCCATACCGTCGCCCAGCAGATCTACACCACGGCGGACGGCGCGAGCCTGTTCAAGCTCGATGGCAACGGGTTCATCGCCAACAACTATCTGGACGGCTGGTCGGTGCCGGACATGCTCCTGACCTTGGGCGAAGGCTGGTTCTTCCACAATCCCACCACCACTTCAATCAGCTTTACCACAGTCGGAAGAGTCTTGGATGGCTTGCTCACCAACAGCCTGCCAGCAGGCTACTCTCTCTGTACTAGCCTCGTCCCAGAGCAAGGCCTGATCAGCAGGCAAGGCTTCTTTGCCGCACCCGGTGTCGAAGTCATCCGCTTCGACAGTGCCTCCCAGTCGTTTCAAATCTATACGGAGGCGGACTACGAGTGGCAGCCCTTCGAGCCTTCGATAGCCGTGGGTGAGGCGTTCTTCATCCGCGAACCGGCTCCATTGGATTTGATCCGTGTGTTAAACCTCGGCTTTGGTTACCCATCAAACCGTGGCATCCGCATCGTCCACCCCGCCCTCGCCAGCGAAACCGCCGAAATCAACTTCTTCACCTACCACACTGACCCCGCCTTCGGCCTTGTCCTCGATCTGGACGGCGTGACACCCGTGACCAACGCCTTTATGGGGCAACTTTACGCCGCCCCCGGCAACGACGAGGATGCGCTCATCGCACTCGGCCGGCCTGTTCCCTTCCTCAACGGCGCCGGAGCCGGCTACATCCGCTCCGATACCATCAAACTCCCGGGCCTGACCGGTGGACAAAGCATCGTCTTGCAACTCCGCGCCTGGGAGAAATGCGCCGGCGACACCTACGAACAGGCCGTGGCAAACGGCGCCGCCACGGGCCGCTCCGCCGCCTTCAGCGCGGTGGCTCGGGCCACCATCGAAAACGGCCTTCCCGGCCTGCCACCTCCGGCTGCCAACGCCTTTCCCACTTTTCAAGTCTCCCTTGGTTTGGAAGTGCCCCTGCGCGTGGCGCGAATTCAGTCGGTGGGAGGCACGATCGAGATTTGCTTTGCCACGCGGCCCGGTGCCGTCTATTGCCTGCAAAAGGCCGGCACTACCGGTCAGCCGATAGCCTGGGCCGTCCTCCCCGGCAGCGAACAAATCCTCGGCACGGGCCATGTGGCTACCGTTAGTGACACCGGCGGCGACCAACAAGCATTCTACCGAGTCTGTCGCGTGCAGTAGTCAGCGTCCGTTTTTCAACCGTTGGCCAAGCGGTTGCGCCTTCGGTCGGCCGAACATTGGCATACGCGTCCATCGGCGTGGTTCGCGGGAGAAACTCCCGTGAATATCGCGCGGTTTTTTGCTGTCCTAAAAGGGCGTTTGCTATAAAGAAACCCGTGAAGCTCATCCGCCGTTTGTCCGTGTTGTTCCTTGGCCTCGCTGCGCTGGTCCATTCCAGCGCCGCGGCTGATCGGAAAATCGTTCTCATCGCCGGCAGGCCGAGTCACGGGCCGGGCGCGCACGAGTTCCGCGCGGGTTGTCTGTTGTTCCAGGCGTGTCTGGACAAGGTGCCGGGCGTCACGTCGGTGGTTTACTCGAACGGCTGGCCGCAGGTGGCGGGCGCGTTCGACGGCGCGGACGCCGTGCTCATTTACGCGGACGGCGGCGGGGGGCATCCGGCCATCCAGGGGGATCACCCGGAGGTGTTGCGCGGGTTGGTGAAGCGCGGCGTGGGGCTGGGCTTCGCGCATTTCGGTGTGGAGGTTCCCAAGGACAAGGGCGGGCCGGACTTCCTGGAGTGGGTGGGCGGTTATTACGAGGACC
The DNA here is from genome assembly GCA_031378375.1 of Verrucomicrobiota bacterium. Classification (GTDB taxonomy): domain Bacteria; phylum Verrucomicrobiota; class Verrucomicrobiia; order Limisphaerales; family JANNEF01; genus JANNEF01. Next base: position 10,004 of record JANNEF010000127.1, read on the forward strand.
GTTATTCGTGCAATCCGATGTGGTCGCCGGATTACCAAAAGTTTCCCAAGCACCCGATCACGCGCGGCGTGCAGCCGTTCAGCAACAAGGACGAGTGGTATTTCAACCTGCGCTGGCGCGAGGACGCGAAGGGCGTGACGCCCATCCTCGTGGCGAAGCCGTCGGATGAGGTGCGCAAGGGTAATTACGTGTGGCCCAAGGGGCCGTACGAGCATGTCATCGCCGCGAGCGGTCGCGACGAGACGATGATGTGGGCTTACGAGCGTCCGGATGGCGGGCGGGGGTTCGGTTTCACCGGCGGGCACACGCACGCGAACTGGGGCGACGTGAATCAGCTCCGGGTCGTCGTCAACGCGCTGCTGTGGATCGCCAAGGCGGACGTGCCGAAGAACGGCGTGCCGTGCGCGGTGACACCAGAGCAGTTGGCGGCGAACCTGGACCCGAAGCCGCAGAAGAAATGACTTGAGATGCGTTTCGTCCGCTTTCGCCATGAACTGGAGCGTAGTGGGGGGGGCTTACAGCCAGCCGCATGGGGGTACAGCCCCCCCAGCCCACGCGGGCCGGCGTGCCGCCCCCAC
>JANNEF010000159.1:0-13771 GCA_031378375.1 Verrucomicrobiota bacterium
GCCTGGAGGACTTTTGGAAATACAGGCTCAATCAACAGGCTGCCCGCAACGATGCGCTGCGGCTGGCAGCATGAATGAAGAATTTTGTCTCACACCCGCGCCTCGGTTACGATGAAAAATTATCTTGACCCTCAATGAGGCTTATGTTCCGATGCGGGACAAGCCTGCAAAAGAAGTGATCAAAGCTGGGCGGCTTGCAGGCGGTTGTGGGTGGAAACAAGGGAATGGTTGTGGCCGCCATTTGTGTGTTGGTGAAACGAAAAATCAAACTACAGGATCCACAATGAAAAGCCTGACAAGATCCCACGGTCTGTTCCGCGCGCTCGTCGCGGGTTGTTGCATCGCCGCCGTTTCGGCTCCGCCTCCAATTCAGGGGTGTGCCGGGAGTAGCGGGCCTGCCTGCCTCCTCAGCGCATCTCCGTGTCTCAAATCCTTGAGCCTCGCCAAGTCCGCGCCCACGGGCATGGGCCTGGTGGGATTCCCCGGCGGGACGGTGACGTTGGTGTTCACCCTGAGCGCGACGTGTCCGAGTTGCCCGACGACGCCGTGCGCGACTCCGGCGACGCCGACGGCGGCAACCGTGTCGGTGGACTTTGTGCCGGGCGGGGCAGGGGCGTGTCCGCCGGGGCCACCGGTGGGACCGCCGACGTTTTCCTTCGCCGGGCCGGTGGCGACGCCGACGTGTTCGTCCAATGGCGCGTTCACGACTTATACGGTGGTGGTGCCGGTGCCGGCGGCGACGCCACTGGGCGCGTATTGCGCTTACGGAACGGTGACGGTGACATTCTCGGACGGAATGATTTTGAGCGCGAGCGGCGACACGGTGGTGTGCATCGTCGCACCGGTGGCAGGGATGCCGGGCGTACCGCGCTTGAGTCTGACGCTGCTGACGCCGTCGGCTCCACGAATGGCACCGGGCGACGTGGCGGTGGTGCGTTACTCGGTGAAGAACAACGATCCGACCCACTCGGTAACATTGATGGCCACCGCCGGCTCGCGGCAGTCCTCCATCCGACCGCAGGGTGGCAATGAACGTCAAGGGGTGTTCGCGATATCGAGTCCGTTTGGCGACGACTTCCCGATCGTGTTCAACCCGGGTAACAGTTGCATCCCGCTGCCGGATCATCCTTACACCCAGGCGCCGATCAGCAACACGGTGCCGGTCATCCCGCCGGGTGGCACGAACGTCATCACCGTCGGCATCCGTTCCTACGGCCAGTGCGCCAGCGGTTCGTGCAGCGAAAGCACGCTCAAAGTTTCCGGCACGTTCGCCGACGGCAGCCCGGCGCTGGCGTGCGCGGGCATGGCGTTGGTGGTGGACTCCTCAGTGCCTTCGACTTCGTGCGCCCAAGCCGTGAACGACTGCAACAACAACGGCATCCCGGACGCGCTGGACATCGCCGCCGGGCGTTCGCAGGACCGGAACTTCAACGCCATGCCCGACGAGTGCGAGCAGATTATCAACGTGCCCACCTCCACCAGCGTCAGCCCCACCAATCCGCAGCCCACCGCGCCCATCCTGGTGCGGGTCGCTTTCAACGAAGCGGCCCCCATGACGACAGTTTGGGGCAACGGCCAGCCACTGACCCGCATGACCATCGGCGGCATTCCCTTCTGGGAAGGAACCGTCCCGGCGGACACACGGCCCGGCCCACAGACCGTCTATTTCCTGGGACGCGATCAGCAGGGCGGTATGTCCACGACGATCGTGACTTACACCGTCCAGGCGCCCAATACGCCCCCGACCATCTCGGATATCCCGAATCAAATCGTGCCGCAGAATTCCTCCACCGGCCCGCTGCCCTTCACCGTCGGCGACGCGCAAACGCCTGCGGGCAGCCTCGTCGTGACCGCGACGTCCTCGAACCCAACCCTTGTGCCAAACGCGAGCATCCTCCTCGGCGGCGTCGGTGCCAACCGCACCGTCACCGTTACGCCCTCCCTGAACCAGTCCGGCGCTGCGACGATCACCGTCACTGTGGCCGACGGCAACGGTGGCACGGCCAGCGACACGTTCATTGTGACGGTGCTGCCATCCGGCATCCTCGAAGTTTTCTCCCCCACGGGCAACCCCACGCCGCCCAATGCCGTCTATGCCAGCCCGTCCAACGCAACGCCCGTGACCTTTCCCAACGGCATCGTCATCCGCAACATCAGCCACGGGCGGCTGCGCTTTCACCCGGTGCCGCCGGTGCTCAACGCGCTGGCCACTTACGCTACGGACGGCGACGTGCGGTTCGAGTTATCACTCAACGGCGGCAGCACCTTCACTCCGATCACCGCGCCAGCGGACGTCGTTGTGTCCTTGCGGAACACCGCCGACGACGGCACGACGCGGACCTTCCAGACGGAAATGTTCTCGCTCAACATTGCGGGCGGCAGTCTGCCCGCTGGCGTGCGTGTGCGCGAAAGCCCCACGCTCATTTCGCCCGGCCAGGCCACGTCGCGCCTCGTGGCCACGGGCGGCGCGATGGTCAGCAGTTTCTTCGATGTCCGGCTGGAAGTGAGCCTGAACAATGGCGCAACGTGGACGCCCGCCGCCATCTCCGCGCGGGTGGCCCTCGCGATGGAAACGCCGGAAGTCTTCTCCGTCACGGCGAACCCGACGCCGCCCAACGCCGTCTATGCCGGCCCGAATCCCGCGCTTGTCACCACCAATCAAAACCTCACGCGCATCCGGGGCGTCAGCCACGGACGCTTGCGCCTGCATCCGCCGCCGCCGCCGCTGGGCAGCAACATTCTCTACAACTCCGATGGCGAAGTGCGCTTGGAAATCGCCCTGCCGGGCGGCGGCTTCAGCAACGTCGTCGCGCCCGCCACCGTCGCCGTTCGCATGACGCAAGTGAAGGACGACGGCGTCAGCATGTTCTTCGACACCGAGATGCTTTCGCTCGACATCGCGGGTGGCAACCTGGCGGCGGGCGTGCGCTTGCGCGAGAGTCCCTCACGGCAGTCCTTGGGCCGGGCCACGGCGCGCTTCGTGCGCGGCGGTGGGGCGCAGGTCAGCAGCTTCTTCGATGTCGAACTTGAAGCCAGCCTCAACAACGGCGGCAGCTACCAGCCGTTCCTGACGCGGGTGCGAATCGAGCTGGCGACGGAAGCACCGGAGAACCTGTCGCCCTCCGCCAATCCCACCCCGCCCAACTTCAGCTACAACACGCCGCTCAATCCGCCGCTCGTCACCGCCGCCACTTTCGGCATCCGTCGCGTGCGCCATGGACGGCTGGCACTGCATCCGCCGCCGCCGCCCGTGGGCGGCAGTCTGGTTTACACCTCCACTTCCACCGCCACCATCGAGTTTACCCGCGACAGCGGACTCTCATATGCCGAGGGCACTGGCACCGGCAACGTCTCCGTCCGCATTACTGGTGTGAAGAACGACGGCACGAGCCTGTTCTTTGACACCGAGATGCTGTCGCTCGACATCGCCGGCGGCACGCTGCCGGCGGGCGTGCGCCTGCGCGAGAGCGCCACGCTCAAATCCACAGGCCGCGCCACTGGACGCTTCGTGGAAAACGCGGCGACGCTAGCCAGCAGCTTCTTCGATGTGAATATCGAGGCCACCACCAACAACGGCCAGGTCTGGTTTCCAGCCAACCGACCCATCCGTGTCGAACTCACCGCCGAGGCGCCGGAGAATTCTTCGCCTTCCGACAACCTGACGCCGGTGAACAGCGCCTACATCAGCCGCGTGGGTGCGCCGTCCATCAATTATGGCGGCGGCCTCTTCACGCGCGACTACATCCATTACGGACTGGCGCTCCATCCGCCGATCCCGCCGCTTGGTTCGAGCCTCACTTACACCTCGACCAGTCTGGCCCGGTTCGAGGTTTCGCAGGACGGCGAGCGCACGTACCAGGAAGTGCTGGCCACCGCCGCCACCACCGTGCGCATGACCCATGTGAGCGACGTTGGACCGACCAGGCATTTCGACACCGAGATGCTGGCGCTGGATTTCTCCGGCGGCACGCTGCCATCGAACGTCCGCATCCGTGTCAGTCCAACCAGGCCATCCCGAGGCCAGGCCAGCGTCCGCCTGTTGAATCCCGACCCCGCCCCGCCCGGTCTCGGTCCGCAGACCGTCTGGGGACTCTCCAGTTTCTTCGATCTGAACACCGACATCAGCGTGGATGGCGGTATGACATGGCGCTCCGCCACCGCCAGCCAGCGCGTGGTGCTCGACGGCCGTGCGCCGCAGAACTACTCCCCCACGGACAACCTTACGCCCCCCAACAGCGCCTACGTCAGCCCGCCCAACGCGCCGTTCATCCCCTACACCAACGGCATCATCACGCGCAGCTACACGCACTTCCGCCTCGCGCCGCATCCGCCGCTGCCTCCGCCCGGCGCCACTCAGACGTGGACGAGCGGCGGCATCGCGCAATTCCAGGTCACGCTCGACGGCGGTGCCACCTGGCTCGACGTGGTGGCGCAGGCCAATACGACGGTGACGCTGGGCAGGGGGCCGATCATCCCCGAGCCGGTGAATCCTCCGAGCGGCACGCGGTATGCGACCATCCTCACCGAGTTGACCCAACTCGACATCTTCGGCGGCAACCTACCGCCCGGCGTGCGCCTGCGCATCAGTCCTACGCGCCCATCGCGCGGCCAGGCCACGGTGCGGCGCGTGGGCGGCGGGTTCGAGTTGAGCAGCTTCTTCGACATCTGGACGCAACTCAGCCTGGACAACGGCGCGACGTGGCACGACGCCAAGACCGACCAGCGCGTGCAACTCGATTCGCGCGGACTGGAGAACTTCTCCCGGTCCGGCAACCTCACTCCGGACAACAGCGCCTACGTCAGCGCCCCCGACGCGCCGTCGATCCGTTACTCTTTCGACACGAGCATCTTCGCCACCTACGACGTCGCCACGCGCGACTACGTGCATTACCAGTTGGGCGCGCATCCGTCGCCGCCGCCGCCGGGCGGCAGCAACGTTTACACGTCGGGCGGCATCGCGGACTTCCTCGTCTCGGTGAACGGCGGGGGAAGCTTCGTGCCCGTGCGCGCTAACGCCCAGACCACGGTGCGCATGACCCACAGCGCCGATGTCCATGGACCGCAGCCTGTGCCGTGGGTCACGCAAATCTTCGACACCGAGATGCTGCAACTCGACATCTCCGGTGGCAACCTGCCGAACGGATTGAGGATCCGCGTCAGCCCCACCCGGCCCGCGCGCGGCCAGGCGACGGTGGAACAGGTGGACGGCGGCTACCGCGTCAGCAGCTTCTTCGATCTGTGGACTGACATGAGCTTGGACGGCGGGCAGACCTGGGTTCCGTCCATCAACCCGCAGCGTGTCTCGCTCAACGCCCGCGCGCCGGAGACGAAGCTGCCTTTGCCCGACCTGACGCCGGCCAACAGCGCCTATGTGAGCCTGCCCAATGCGCCGGCCATCATTTATCCGGGCAATATCATCACGCGAAATTACATCCACGGCCGGCTGCTGCCGCATCCCCCGCCGCCGCCGCTGGGATCGAACCTGCTTTACACCACGCCCGGCCAGGCGGTGTTTGAAGTCTCAACCGACGGCGGCAACTCCTTCACCGTGATGGTCGCCCAGGCCAGCACCACCGTGCGTATGAATCATGTCGCCGATTTGCCTTTGCCCCCGCCGAGCGACACCCCCGTGATGTTCTTCGAGACCGAGATGCTCCAGCTCGACATCTTTGGCGGGAACCTGCCATCCGGCGTGCGCCTGCGCGTCAGCCCGACGCTGCCGTCCCGGGGACAGGCGACCTTGCGGCGGATGCCCCCGCTCACCGGCACGCCGCCTCCGCCCATCTGGGATGTCGCCAGCAGCTTCTTCGACATCTTCACCGAGATCAGCTTGAACAACGGCCAGACATGGATGCCGGCGGTGAACGCCCAGCGCATCGTGCTGGACGGCCGCGCGCCCGAGAGCCTGCATCCGACACCCGTGCTCCCGCCGCCCGGCGTCAGCTACAACACCATCCTGGGCGCGTTGCCGCTCCGCTATGCCAACGGCCTCATCACGCGCAATTACCGGCACCGCCTGCTGACCAACACGATCACGCCGCCCCCCCTCGGCGCAGGGCAGACCTACAGCGCGCTTGGAACGGAGATTCTCTTCGACTACTCCGCCAACGGCGGCCTGAACTTCCAGAGCGCCCGCGCTCTGGCGAATGTCTCCCTGCTCATCACCCACAGCGAGGACGCGGGCGGCATCCAGCACTACGACACCGAAATGCTCAGTCTGACGTTCACGGGCGGCGACCTGCCGCCTGGCGTGAGTTTCCGCGAAAGCCCGACACGCCGGTCCACCGGCCAGACGACCATTCGCCAGATCCAATCCCCGACCGGACCCCTCCGTCACGGGATCAGCAGCTTCTTCGACATCTGGACGGACGTGAGCCTCGACGGTGGCCAGACCTGGTCGTCGGCCGATTCCGCCGCGCACGTGGTGGCCGTCGGTCCCCCGGTGTTGAGCATTGGGCTCGAAGGCATCCAGGCGGTCATCTCCTGGGATCCGGACTCGCCCGACTTCCAACTGCAAACCGCCCCGGATGTCCTGGGCCGGTATTTAGACGTGCTGAACGCGACGAATCCGTACCGTGCCCGCGTTACCAACGACCCCCCGCAGAGATTCTATCGCATCAAGTGGTAAGCCTCGCTCCGTCGGCGAATCACGAACCGGGCACGACCGGAAGCTTCACGGCTTCCGGTCCCTTTCCCTCGTCAGTGACTCGCTGGGCGTGGTCAATCATTCGTTGCGGCGTGGGAATCGGCGCGACCGGGGAAGCGGATTGTCAACCCGCCCCGGCTGGGCTAACCTATGCCATCGAAATGGAAAAAGGCGATGCGATGAAGACATTGAAAGGCCAGTTGATTCTCGATAACGGCAAGCTGGCCGGCTCCTTTTTCCATCGCTCCGTCATTCTCGTCTGCCAACATGACGCCGACGGAGCGTTCGGTCTCGTGCTCAATCATTCCACCGGCAACAAGGTCGGCGAGGCGCTGGTGGCCAACCTGCCGGAGCCGTTGAAGGAGCAGCCGCTGTTTCTCGGTGGCCCGGTGCAGCAGCAGGCGTTGAGTTTTTTGCACAGCGACGACTTCATCCCCGACGCCAACGTCCTGCCCAACCTGAATCTCGACCACTCGCTCGATTCGCTGATCGAGATAGGCGATTCCTATTCGCCGACGCAGAAGATGAAAGTCTTCGCGGGCTACGCCGGCTGGAGTCCCGGCCAGCTCGACGACGAGATGAAGCGCGACACCTGGATGATTCATCCCGCTTCGCTGGAACTGGTCTTCCATCCCGAAGCCGAACAGCTGTGGCAGGTGATCATCCGGCAGAAGGGCTGGAAATACCGCCTGCTCTCCGAAGCGCCGGAAGACCCGTCCTGGAATTGACCCCGGGCCACCGGGGCGCCGGCCTACATTCCCTTCCGGCCTTTGCGGGCCTTGCTCTTCCCGTAGCTGACGGGCCGCGCGGGTGCGGCGGGTTCGCCGCCGAGGCCGCGCTTGAGCTCCCGCACCTGGTCGCGCAACAACGCAGCCTTCTCAAACTCCAGATTACTTGCCGCCGTGAGCATTTCTTCCTCAAGCTCGCGCAGGGTTTCCGTCACGTCGCAATTTCCGGCCGCGTCATGGAGCACGGCGTCCGCGCGGTCGGCCTGTTCGTGCCGGGAGGAGAGGCTCTCCTCCACCGCACGGGTCACGCTGCGCGGGGTGATGCCGTGTTCGCGATTGTAGGCGAGCTGCCGCTCCCGCCGGTGTTGCGAGATGGCGAGAAACTTCTGGATGCTCTGCGTCTTCACATCCGCGTAAAGGATCACCTCGCCATTGAGGTGACGTGCGGCCCGGCCCGCCGTCTGAATCAAACTCGTGGTGGAACGCAGATAACCCTCCTTGTCCGCGTCGAGGATGGCCACGAGCGAAACCTCCGGCAGGTCCAGCCCTTCGCGCAGCAAATTGATTCCGACCAGCACGTCGAATTCGCCCCGGCGCAGCGCGCGCAGAATCTCCACCCGCTCAATCGCGTCAATCTCGCTGTGCAGGTAGCGGACGCTGATGCCGATGTCGCGCAGGTAATCCGTCAGTTCCTCCGCCGTGCGTTTGGTGAGCGTCGTCACCAGCACGCGCTCCTTGAGTTCCACGCGCTTGCGTGACTCGTTGATGAGATCGTCAATCTGCCCCTTGAGTGGCTTGAGCGTGATCGTCGGGTCCACCAGGCCCGTCGGCCGCACCACCAGCTCGGCGACGTGGCCTCGCGACCATTCCAACTCCCGCTCCGTCGGCGTGGCGCTCACGTAAATCGTCTGCCCCTGCATCCCCTGGAATTCATCGAAGTTCAGCGGGCGGTTGTCCATCGCGCTGGGCAGCCGGAAGCCGTAATCCACCAGCACCGTTTTCCGGGACCGGTCGCCGGCATACATCCCGCCAATCTGCGGCACCGTCGCGTGCGACTCGTCAATCACCAGCAGAAAATCGGGCGGAAAAAAATCAATCAACGTGTGCGGACGCGAGCCGGGTGGCCGCGCCGCGATGTGCCGCGAATAATTCTCAATGCCCGAGCAGAACCCCATCTCCTCCATCATCTCCAGGTCATACTCCGTGCGCATCTTGATCCGCTGCGCCTCAATCAACTTGCCGCGCAATTCAAACTCCGCGATGCACGGCCCCAGTTCCTCGCGGATGGCCAGGATGGCCCGCTTCATCTTGTCGGCGGGCGTGACGAATTGTTTGCCGGGGAAAATCGCGACCGACTCCAGCGTCTCATAGTTCTCGCCCGTCATCGGATCGAAGCGCGTGAGCCGCTCGATCTCCTCGCCGAAGAACTCGATGCGCAGCGCGTCCTCGCGATACGCGGGGCACACCTCCACCGTGTCGCCGCGCACGCGGAAATTGCCGCGCGCGAACTCGATGTCGTTGCGGTTGTATTGCAGGTCAATCAGCCGGATGAGGAACTGCTCGCGGGTGATCGCCTGGCCCGTCTGCAAATGGATCACCATCGCCTTGTAGTCCTCCATGCTCACGATGCCGTAGATGCACGACACGCTGGCCACCACCACCACGTCGCGTCGCGTGAACAGCGCGTTCATCGTCGAGAGCCGCATCCGCTCGATCGCCTCGTTGATGCTCGAATCCTTCTCGATGAACGTGTCCGTGCGCGGGATATACGCCTCCGGCTGGTAGTAATCGAAATAGCTGACGAAATACTCGACCGCATTCTCCGGGAAGAAACTCTTGAACTCCGCGTAAAGCTGCGCCGCCAGCGTCTTGTTGTGCGAGATGACCAGCGTGGGCCGGTTGACGTTTCGGATGACGTTGGCCACCGTGAAGGTCTTGCCCGAACCCGTCACTCCCAGCAACGTCTGATGCTTCGCCCCCGCCAGCAATCCGTCCGTCAACTTGACGATGGCTTGTGGCTGGTCCCCCGCCGGTTCGAATGGCGCCGTGAGCTTGAACATCAGGCGCGCAAAGTAAGGAGCCGGCGGGAGCGTGTCAACGAGCGTGCCCAGGGCAGACGCTGAAAAATGTTCGCGGGGCGGTGCGTCCCTGTGTTCCGCGTGAATTCAGGACGGCGCATGAAAAACAAGATTCATGCTCCGCCATGAATTCATGCGGATTCCGCCGGAGAAAAGCCCGGATGCGTTTGCCCTGCTTTGGCGAAGCACTTCGGCCACACGGTCCTCGGGGCCGCCCGAGGGATCGGAAATCCAGCGATCTAAAAACTCAGCTTCACGCAGCGACGCGGTTCCAATACTGTCCGGGCATTGCTTATGATGCGCGCCCTGATCTTCCTGCTCGTCGTGCCGTTCGTCACCTTTGCCGAGAACCGGCCCGTGGGGCGGCACTTCGCCACGCGCTCGGAAATCCTCGCGCGTCACGGCATGGCGGCGACGAGTCACCCGCTGGCCACCCAGGCCGCGCTCGATGTGCTCCGGCAGGGCGGTTCGGCGGTGGACGCGGCCATCGCCGCTAACGCGGTCCTTGGCCTCGTCGAGCCGCCCAGTTGCGGTTTGGGCGGCGATCTGTTCGCGATCGTGTGGGACGCGGCGACGAAGAAGCTTCACGGTTTGAATGCGAGCGGACGTTCGCCGCACACGCTCACGCTGGAAGTTTTCGCCAGGCGAGAATTGAAGAAGATTCCCAAGGAAGGTCCGCTGCCGGTGAGCGTGCCAGGGTGTGTGGACGGCTGGTTTGAACTGCACAAGAAGTTTGGCAAGCTGCCCATGGCGCGCGTGCTTGCACCGGCCATTGGTTACGCGCGTGAAGGGTTTCCCGTGTCGGAGGTGATCGCGGAGGAATGGGCGCGGAGCGCGGAGCGGCTGACGAACCAGCCGGGTTTCAAGGAGACGTTCATGCCGCGCGGTCGCACGCCAGGGAAAGGCGAGATTTACAAAAACCCTGCGCTGGCCCGCACCCTGGAGCGCATCGCCGACGGCGGGCGCGAGGCATTTTACCAGGGCGACCTCGCGCAGACGATGGCGGCGTTCGTGCAGGCGCACGACGGTTTTCTCAGCGAGAAGGATCTGGCGGACCATCGCTCCGAATGGGTGGAGCCGGTGTCCACGAACTATCGCGGCTACGATGTGTGGGAGCTGCCGCCGAACGGGCAGGGGATCGCCGTGTTGCAGATGTTGAACATCCTCGAAGGGTTCGACGTGCAGCGGTTGGGTTTTGGCAGCACGGAATACCTTCACCTGTTCGTCGAGGCGAAGAAGCTGGCGTTCGAGGACCGGGCGAAGTTTTACGCGGACCCGGCGTTTAACAAGATTCCGGTGAAGGAATTGATCTCGAAAAAATACGCGGCGGCGCGACGCGCGCTGATTGACCCGAAGAAGGCGGCGCGGACTTTGGACGCGGGCAACCCGTCGCTGGAGCAGGGCGACACAGTTTACCTGACGACGGCGGATGAGGCGGGGAACATGGTGTCGCTGATTCAAAGCAACTATCGCGGCTTCGGTTCCGGCGTGACGCCGCCGGCGCTGGGATTCGCGCTGCAGAATCGCGGCGAGATGTTCATGCTCACGAACGGGCACTTCAACACCTACGCGCCGCACAAGCGTCCGTTCCACACGATCATTCCCGGCTTCATCACGAAGGACGGCGCGCCCTTCATCAGCTTCGGCGTGATGGGCGGGGCGATGCAGCCGCAAGGGCACGCGCAAATCGTGGTGAACCTCGTGGATTTTGGGATGGGCCTCCAGGAAGCCGGCGATGCGCCCCGCGTGCAGCACGTCGGATCGTCCGAGCCGACGGGCGAGAGGATGACCGAGGGCGGCGAGGTGTTGCTGGAGTTTGGATTTCCATCGGAGACGGAGCGGGACTTGTTGCGGATGGGCCACAAAATCGGACGCGGTTCCGCCGGGAGTTTCGGCGGCTACCAGGCGATCCGCTTCGACGCAGCGAACCAAGTTTTCCACGGAGCCTCCGAGTCGCGCAAGGACGGGCAGGCGGCGGGCTTCTAATTAGACTTCGTGTTCGCAGCGTTCCTCACGACGGTGCTGTTTTCCATTTCGGCGGTGGCCGGCAACCGCACCGCCCGGCTGCTGGGCGGGACGGAGGCGCACTTCTGGCGGCTGCTTTTTGCCACGGTGTTGCTGGCGGGGTTTGCACACACCTACGGTGGCGGGATGACGGGGGCGGCGTTCCCGGTGTTCGTCGTCAGCGGAATTATTGGATTTGGCATCGGCGACTCGGCGCTGTTCCAGGCGTATCCGCGCATCGGCTCACGGCTGTCGGTGATGCTGGTGCAGTGTCTGGCGTCGCCGGTGGCGGCTTTGATCGAGTGGTGCTGGCTCGGCACGACACTGACCGCGGCGGAAATAATCTGCGCGCTGGCGATTCTCGCCGGCATGGTGACCGCCCTGGCTCCACGGGAACATTTGCACCGGCCGCGTGGCGAACTGGTGGCCGGAGTCGCGTTCGGCGTCGCCGCGGCGATCTGCCAGGCCGTCGGCGCGGTGTTGAGCCGGAAGGGGTTCGATGCAGCGCGCTTGGCGGGTGAAGATTTGGACGGCATCACGGCGGCCTACCAGCGCATCCTTGGCGGCATGATTGCCACCGCCGTGGTGCTGCTGATCGTGAAGCGGCGCACCTTGGCGCGTGTCTGGAGCGATGGTTCGGATGATCCGCCGGCGAACCTGGCCGCGCGAAAGGTCAACTGGCTCCGGGCCTGGCCGCTGGTATTGCTCAACGGTCTGGCCGGCCCTGCGCTCGGGGTGAGTTGTTTTCTGTGGGCGCTCAAGACGACGCCGACGGGCGTGGTGTTGCCCATTGTGGCCATCACGCCGCTGGTGATCATACCGTTCGCGCGCCACTTCGAGGGCGAACGGCCCACGGCCCGTTCGTTGTGGGGCGGACTGCTCGCGGTGCTGGGCGCGGTGGCGCTCGCGCTGGTGACCCAGCGGCACCGGTGAAGGCTCAGGGCACGCTTCATCCGGAACAGGAAACAAGTTTACCGTGGACCGCTCTCAAATTATTTCACTTTCCCTGTCCGTTTTTCCGGTCAAACGTCGCATTGGCAGGTAGAGACAACGAACGGTGCCCTTATGAACGAACGCCAGAAAAAAGAAGTGCAGGTTTTCAACGCTGCCCTCGAACTCTCCTCCCCTGCCGAACGCGCCGCCTACCTCGACCATGCCTGCGCTGGCGACCCGGCGTTGCGGGAAAAGGTCGAGAGCCTCGTCCGCGTCCAGGCCGAGGCCGACGGGTTCTTCGCCCCGCGACCGGATAGCGGTGCCGCCCCCGGCCCCGCCCGCACCACCATCGTTCCCGTCACCGAAAAGCTCGGCGACCGCATTGACCGCTACAAGCTGCGCGAGAAAATCGGCGAGGGCGGCTGCGGCACGGTCTATGTCGCCGAGCAGACCGAGCCGGTGCGCCGCCGCGTCGCCCTCAAAGTCATCAAGCTGGGCATGGACACGCGCGAGGTCATCGCGCGCTTCGAGGCCGAGCGCCAGGCGCTGGCCATGATGGATCATCCCAACATCGCCAAGGTGCTCGATGCGGGCACGACGGAAGCCGGACGCCCCTACTTCGTGATGGAATTGGTGCGCGGCATCCGCATCACCGACTACTGCGACCAGGCCAATCTCAGCACGAAGGAACGACTGGATCTGTTCATCAAGGTTTGCCAGGCCATCCAGCACGCGCATCAGAAGGGGATCATCCATCGCGACATCAAGCCGTCGAACATCCTCGTGACGCTGCACGACGGCGTGCCGGTGCCGAAGGTGATCGACTTCGGCATCGCCAAAGCGACAGAGGGTCGGCTGACGGACGCCACGGTGTACACGCAGTTGAACCAGTTCATGGGCACGCCGGCCTACATGAGTCCGGAGCAGGCGGAGATGAGCGGGTTGGACATTGATACCCGCAGCGACATCTACAGCCTGGGCGTGCTGCTCTACGAACTGCTGGCGGGCAGCACACCGTTTGATGCCAAGGAACTGATGGCCTCGGGCATCGACCAAATGCGGAAGACGATTCGCGACAAGGAACCGCAACGGCCGAGCACCCGGCTCGCGACGCTCGGGGCCGCGGATCAAACGACCACGGCCAAGCGCCGTTCCGCCGATACCTCGAAGCTACTGCACCAGCTCAAGGGCGATCTCGACTGGATCGTGATGAAGTGTTTGGAGAAGGACCGCCAGCGCCGCTACGACACGGCGAACGGATTGGCGGCGGACCTGAAGCGCCATCTTGAGAACGAGCCGGTGACGGCCCGTCCCCCGAGCGTGGCCTACAAGTTTCAGAAGGCACTTCGACGGAACAAACTCGCCTTCGGCGCCGGGGCGGC
>JANNEF010000187.1:0-3344 GCA_031378375.1 Verrucomicrobiota bacterium
GGCTTGCTGGGAAGACGAATTCGCCGCCGCTGTTCCCGCGTGGACAACGCCCTGATCCCAATCGTCCAGCCCGAAGGCTGGGCCGGGTGGTCGCTACGCTTTTCCTGAAAGGACGGGGTGTTTGAGTCACGAGTGAAAACACCCCGCCTTCCAGGAAAAGCTTTTTCCGGGGAGGTGCGGGTTCAAACCAATGGAGATTATTTATGGACAATCAAGCAAACCCTGACTCTGCCCAGGAAAAAACCTTCCGCTTCAATCTTGGCACCTTCGAGGGATTCAACTTCCGGACGCAATCCGCCATCCGACGCCGGTTGACCACCGCCGCCGTGGTCGCCTGGGATCACGATCGCCAGGGCGAGGCCGAGTTCTGGCCGTCCGGCGACCATTCCGGCGTGAGAACGCTTTTCAATCACAAGACGGCGGTCACCGCCGGGGAACTGTTGGCTCTGGATCACTTGCTGACGGAACTCCGCGGCGACTCGTTGGAGGATTTTATGCGGATTTATTACGCGGTGAATGTTCGTGGCGCGAATCTGGCCGGGCTGTCCGCCGAAGAGGTGGAGAATAATAGCCCGCATATCTTCCTTGGCACTTGTTTGACCCAGTTGCGCTTTGAAGCCGCCTATGAACTGTTCGAGCTTTATTATCCAGAAGTCTATCGCGTTTATGATGAGGGTGCCTGCGACGGGCTGGTCTTCGACACCGACCGGTTCCTGGATTCACCGCGTTTCTCTGTGGAAGAGGTGGAGTTGGGCGAGCAAAAAGCCCTGCTCGTGGATCCGCAGTGAAACAACCGCCAAGCCGCGCTGTGACTGGCAACGCCCCAGCGCATTTTTACAAATAACTCCCGCCTTCCAGGACGACGTTCCCGGAAGCGGGTTCAAATCAATGGAGATTTATTATGAACATTTATGCCGCCATCACCGAACGAATCCTCAAACAACTCGCCGCCGGAGTCGTCCCCTGGCGCAAGACCTGGGTCACGGGCTTGCCCAAGAGTCTCAGCACGCACAAGGAGTATCGGGGCATCAATATCCTGCTGCTGGGGCTGACGGGTTTCACCTCGCGCTACTGGATCACCTTTCGCGAAGCCAAACGGCTGGGCGGATTCGTGCGCCAGGGCGAGAAAGCCACGCCGGTCTATTTCTGGCACTGGCGCACCGCCGAGGAACTGGCCACGCTGCGGAAAAAATCCGGCAAGGCGAACCTCGCGCCCTGCACGAGTTTCACCAGCTTCGTGTTCAATCTGGATCAGGTCGAAGGCATCGCCCGACCGGAGGACGACCTCCCGAACTACATCCACAACCCGCTGGAAGTCGCGGAACTGATGCTCTCGGCGATGCCGGACAAGCCGCGGATCATCCACGCGCACATCGGAGAACCAAGTTACCACCGCCTTACTGACTGCGTGACCATGCCGCACCTCAGCCAGTTTCACTCTGCCGAGCACTATTTTGGAATCCTGTACCATGAGATCATCCACGCGACCGGCGCCAAATCACGCTTGAACCGTTTCGCCGAGTCCGAAGGCGACGCGCGGGAGCGTTATTCTTTTGAGGAACTGGTCGCCGAGTTCGGCGCGTCGTTCCTCGGCGGCTTCACCGGCATCAACAACCCCGACACCGAGGCGCTCTCCGCCAGCTATATCGAAGGCTGGGCGTCCGTGTTCCGCCAGGACAGCCACATTCTCCTGCGAGCCGCCTCCGCCGCGCAGCGAGCCGCCGACTACGTTCGAGGGAAGATCATTGTGGAGGACAGCCCCCAACCCGCTGATCAGGTCACGATGGCCGCAGCATAACTTTTCAAACCAACCAGGAGCAAAGAACATGAGCAACTCAAAGGATAACAAACTCAACGAACTTGAAAACCTGCCACCGGCACGTACGCCTGCCAAGCCTGCCGCGCGTCGCCGCCTTTCGTGCCGCGAAATCAAACGGCGGAAAGCGGCGGCGGCGGTTTGCTTAGACGTCATCGAAGACGATCTGCTGTTGGTGTCCGACGCCCGTGCCCTCTTCTACGTTCGCGGCCTGGGCGAGTACTGCCTCGTCACCAAAAACTTTCAACCAGACCTGTCCTTGTTGGGCAGGCACGACCACTGCCGCATCTATTTCTGGCGGGGCAAGGGCTGATTGCTGGGCGCGCAGGCGCGTGACCGACACCGCGCCGAGTTACCCCGATTTTTTGCCAACATTCTTGTCCGTTTATGATTCTTCCTCTACTGACCGTCTTCCTCCGTCCACCGCCCGTGCGGTTCCGATTGCTTGGGTGCTCCGCTCGAATTCGCGTGGACGCGATTTTTTCCACAACAGCACTGCCAGAACCCGCCAAAGCTTTCCGTCGTTCCCCACCGGTTGTTGGCCTCCGTTGTGCGCGTCGCTGTTCTGTTTCCCCAGCCGCCTCCGCCCCGCTGGTTCGTTGTCCGGTTTGCTTGTTC
The DNA here is from genome assembly GCA_031378375.1 of Verrucomicrobiota bacterium. Lineage (GTDB taxonomy): Bacteria > Verrucomicrobiota > Verrucomicrobiia > Limisphaerales > JANNEF01 > JANNEF01. The sequence continues at coordinate 2,435 of JANNEF010000187.1, forward strand.
GTCAAAGTTTGCCCGCAGGCGGAACTTGCGCCGGTCACTCCGCGCAGCCGGCGCGCCAGGCCAAGCCTGTCACTCGGCTGCCTTTGGCTCCGCTCCCGCCGCAGCGTCCCGCGCGCTCACCGTTTCTCCCGCGCGGCACCAGTTCCTCTCACAACGCAGTTGTAAAGAGAGGGAATGGTCCCTCGCAAAACAGGAGAAACTAACTTATGACTAACAACCAACCCGCACATGAAATCCGACTCGGAGCAGTGAAGGCGGCCATCTGGAAAAACCAGGGCAGCCACGGCATCCGGCACACCGTCACAGTTTGCCGTCTCTACAAAGACGGTGACCAGTGGGGGACGACGGAAAGCTTTGGCCGCGACGATCTGCTGCTCTTGGGCAAGGTGCTTAATCTCGCCCATACCTGGATCTGCGAGCAGGGCACCCACGAGGAATCGAAAACATAACCACGCTGGCCGGCGGACGGATGCGTTCGCCGGCCATTTTTACAAGGAGGAAGAACCATGAACGACAAGAAAGCAAAATTTGCGCTCGGACGGATCGTCATCACGCCCGCCGCGCGGGCGAACCTGCCGTCGGCGGATGTTGTGACCGCACTGGCACGCCACCAGTCGGGCGACTGGGGCCCCATTGACGAAGAAAGCCGGGCGGAGAACGCACTCGGCCTGGAATACGGTTTCCAGCTCCGCTCGGGCTATCGGGCGTCGAACCGAACGAAGTTCATCGTCATCACCAGCGATGACCGAGCTGTCACCACCGTGTTGCTGTTTGATGAGGACTGAGCGCCTGGCCGAGGCTCGACCGAGCCTCGGCCTTATTTCCTTCGGCGACCACGCTCCCCACTCCCGCCCGCCCGCCTGCCACCGCCGCCCGCCGTGCGCCCCAAATTGCGCTCTCGCTCGCGGCT
>JANNEF010000202.1:0-21542 GCA_031378375.1 Verrucomicrobiota bacterium
CGCAACCTCAATGATGCCAGCGGCACCTGGACGCGCATGGCCGGCAACGAATGCCTCAACCCGATCACGCTGGGCCACACCGGTGTCTCGCTCGTTATCATGGTGCTGTTGCTCTGGCTGCATCGGCGTGGCCAGCGGACCACACGGTTCCTTGCTGCCGCCTATGCCGCGCTGGCGTTGCTCGGTCTCTACATCGTGGTCGCCGCAGCCTCGCGCGGATCGATCACCTCCCTGGCGGTGCTCCTGCCGCTGCTCCTGTGGCTGGGTTGGAGCAAGGGAGCGCGGCTGTGGGTGGGTGTCACCTTGGCGGGAATCGTCTGTGCCCTCCCGTTCGTGGTCAAACACGTTCTGAACGCAGGCACCGATCTTTCTCTCTATGTCGGATCACGCGAAGCCATCCTCGAGTCTGAATCCGTCCTCAGCCGCTATACCGTCATCGCCGACGCGTGGCAGCAATTCCTGCAAAACCCTGTCTGGGGCAGCTCGCTGATTGAACGCAACTCCATGCTCTATCCTCACAACTTCATCGTCGAGAGTTTCATGGCCACGGGAATGGTTGGCGGACTGGCCTTCTGCGCGCTGGTGGTTCTCAGCATCAAGAAGAGCATCCGTCTGCTCCGGCATCATCCGACGATGGCTTGGGCGGGCGCGCTTTATCTACAGGCGCTCATCGGCGCGATGTTCTCCGGCGGACTGTATTTCGCTCCGGTCTTCTGGGGGCTGCAAGGCCTCGTGCTCGCCGTGGCAATTCCTGAAGTCACGCCCCACGCCCTGGTGGCTGGCAAGGAGAAGCGTCCGAACAACATCATCCCCCTGGAGCCTGTCCGGTGAACTGCGCCGCTGCCATCGCCACCGCCCCGCCACCCGCCGCCATCGGCGGACACGCCGCGCGTGGGGCCTTCTGGACGATTCTCTTTTCCGCCGGCAGCAAACTGGTCACGCTCGGCAGTCAGATCGCACTGGCCTGGCTGCTCCTGCCGCGCGAACTGGGCCTGGTGGCGCTGGCGCTTTCCATCACCTGTCTGGCCTCGCCGTTGTCCGCTTCCGTCCTGCAACGCATTTTGATCCAACGTCAGCGCAGCGCCGATGACGAAGTGGGCCAGGCCTTCTGGCTCGCGCTGGTGATGAACGTGTCGGGCGCGCTCGTGCTGCTGGCCGCCTCGCCGGTGGCCGCGCTGCTGTTCAAGGAACCGTCCGTCGCGCCGCTCGTTCTCGTTATCGCCGTCGCGCTGCCGCTCCAGGCGTTGCCCACCATTTACGCGGCGGCGCTCTACCGGCGGCTCGAGTTCCGCAGCGTGGCGATGATTCAGTTTGCCCAAGGCATTCTGCAAAATGTCAGCGCCGTGACGCTCGCCACGCTGGGCTGCGGCGCTTACTCGCTGGTCTGGCCGATGGTCGGCTCGGCACTTTTCGCCGCCGTGGCGTTTCGGCAGGCCACCGGGCGCCTCGCCATCGGCCGGCCGCAGCCGCGGCTCTGGCTGGCGCTGCTCGCCCCGGCGGTGTGGCTGATGGCTTACGCGCTGTTCACTGCGCTGCAAACCGCCGGCAGCAATTTTGTCATCGGCCTCGCCCACGATTCGCGCGTCAGTGGCATCTACTACTGGGGGTTCCTTGTGTCATCGCAGGCCATCTTCCTCGTCGCCACCAACCTGCAGGGCGTTCTGTTCCCCGTGCTGTGCAAAATCAACCCCGACAGCGAGCGCCAGTATCGCGCGTTCGCCCAAGCCTGTCGCACGCTCATGCTCGTCATCGTGCCGGTCTGCGTGTTGCAAATCCTTCTCGCACGTCCGCTCATCGAACTGGTCTTTCACGATCGCTGGCTGCCGGCGGTGCCTGTCGTACAATGGCTCAGTCTCGGCCTGCTCACCCAACCCTTGAGCATCCTTACCGCGTCGCTGTTGCTGGCGCGTGGCCAATATCGCCAACTCGCGCTCGTCACTGCAGGCGTGGCGCTGGCAGTCACGGGAGCGGCCGCGTTCGGCGCGCAGTCCGGCGGTGCCGATGGCATCGCCCGCTACACCGGCCTCACCCTGCTGCTGGCCAACGCTCTGGCTGGCTGGGTGGGTTACCGCCAGTTTCAGCGGGGCTGGTGCGCATTGCTCGCCACCATCATCCCACCGCTGGCGCTGGGGCTGCCGATCCTTGCCGGCGGCTGGTGGCTGGCCGGTGCGACGGTCGGAAACGGACTTCTCTTTCAAGCGGCGGCGCTGGCGACCTTCTCCCTGGGAGGTTTCGCCTTGCTGGGAAAACTATTTTTCCCGCGCGCCGTCGTCGAGTTACTGACGCATCTCCGAAGCCGGCCGGAAACATCCCCCCAGGATCTGCCACCGCCGTCATGAATCCCGCCGCCGCCACCACGCCGTTCACCTGCGCCGTGCTCGTCGAGCGCATCGGGCCGTATCATTTCGCACGGCTCTCCGCGCTGGCGGAGCGGGCACGCACCGTCGCGGTCGAATCGTTCGCGATGGACTCCACCTACGCTTGGAACCGGGTCGCAGATCAGGGCCGGTTCGAGCGCCACACACTCTTTGCCAAGGCCGACGCCGGCCCGCGCGCGGACAAGCAACTCGCCACGCGGGTTGCCGAAGTGCTCACGCGCATTGCGCCGAGCGTCGTCGCCATTCCCGGCTGGGCGGACAAAGCCGCGCTGGCTGCGCTCAGGTGGTGCCTGAAAACCAGCACGCCCGCCGTCGTCCTCTCCGCCAGCTCTGCCGTCGGCAAACAGCGCGCCGGATGGCGGGAAGCCGTCAAACGCCGCGTCGTCCGCCTGTTCTCCGCCGGAGTCGGCGGCGGCACGCCCCAGGCCGACTATCTCGCGGCGCTGGGACTGCCGCGCGAACGCGTCTTTCCAGGCTGCGACGTGGTGGACAACGAATATTTCTCGGCGCGAACTGATGACGCGCGAACACACGCTCCGGCCCTGCGCGCCTCGCTGGGTTTGCCGGAAAACTTCTTTCTCACCATCTGCCGCTTCATCGAGGAGAAGAACCTGCCGTGCCTGTTGCGGGCCTACGCCGCCTACAAACAGCAGGCCGGTGCTGCCGCGTGGAAGTTTGTGCTGGCCGGTGACGGCCCGCTCAAGCCGCAGGTGCTCGCGCTCCGGGAGCAGTTCGGCCTGCGCGATGACCTGTTGCTGCCGGGCTTCAAACAGTATGACGAGTTGCCACCCTACTACGCGCTGGCTGGTGCGTTCGTGCTGCCCAGTGTTTCCGAGACATGGGGACTGGTCGTCAACGAAGCGATGGCCGCCGGTCTGCCCGTGCTGGTGTCCACGCATTGCGGCTGCGCGACCGACCTGGTGGTGCCGGGGGAGAACGGCTTTCAGTTCGACCCATACGACGCAGATGCACTCACGGCGGCAATGCTCAATGTCTCCGCCGCCGATTGCGACCGCGCGGCGCTGGGCCAGGCGAGCCGAGCCATAATCGCCGACTGGTCGCCCGCACGGTTCGCGGACGCACTGCCGCGCGCGGCTGCGGCGGCGCAAGCCGCACCTCGTCCATGTGCAGGACTGCTTGATCGACTTTTGCTTTGGGCCTTGTTGCACCGTTGAAACCATCACGAATATGACCACCACCTCGCTCGCACCCTCCGCTCACTACACCGCCGCCAGCGGCGAAGCCTACGTCGCCAGCCGCCAGAGCAATCCCGACAGTCTCGGCTACGCGTTGAACTTTTCATTCTTTCGCCCGCACCTCAAGCCGGCGGACGTGGTGCTCGATTTTGGCTGCGGCAACGGCGGCATGTTGAAGCATCTCGCCGCCGCCGTTGCGCGCGCCGACGGTTTGGAGGTGAACCCCGCCGCCGCGCAGATCGCCCGCGCCTCCGGTCATGCGATCTTCGCCAGCGTCGCGGAGATTCCCACCGGCGCCGCTTACGACGCCATTGTCAGCAACCACGTCTTCGAGCACGTCCGGGATGTCGCGAGCACGCTGGAGCAACTGCGGACGCGTCTCAAACCGGGTGGCCTGCTGATTACCAAGCTGCCGATAGACGACTGGCGCAATCCGCAACAGCAGTCTTGGTCCGCCAGCGACGTTGACCATCACCTCCACACCTGGACGCCGCGCCTGTTTGCGAACGTGCTGTCTGAGGCCGGCTACGAAGTACGCGAGGCGAAAATCATTTGTTCCGCCTGGCATCCGAAACTATTCCCTTTGATTAAATTGGGACTGGGAACTCTTGCCTTCCGGGCGCTCGCCGTAATCAAGCATCGTCGTCAACTGCTCGCCGTGGGCGCGAGAAAGGATTAAAAAATGAATGCCGTCTCCACCTTCACCGACCTTGTCCGGCTGGCCACGCCGACATGGGATGGACTCTTCGCCGACCGCTGTGGATTCGAGCGTGAGTTTGCGCAACTACTGCTGGCCACCCCGCAGTTGAGGGGACGCGTCCTGGACATCGGTTGCGGCGCCGAATTGCCTGAAGCCCTCAAAAGCCTCCGCAGTCACTTCGGCCAACTCGACGGCGTGGACCCCGATCAATCCATCGTCAACCATCCCCTGCTCCACCAGCGCTGGTGGGGGACGCTCGAAGGCCGAGATGTGCCCCCCGAAAGTTATGACCTGGCGTACGCCTACAACGTCGTCGAACACCTGCCCCGCCCCCGGCGGTTCTTGAGAAAAGTCTGCGAAGTGCTGAAGCCGGGCGGCGTTTTCTACGCCCTTACGCCCAACGCCGTTCATCCCTTCGCCGTGCTGTCGCGCGCCATCGAGAAGGCTGGCTTGAAAACTTTTGCCCGCCAGCGTCTCGGCGTGGCGGAAAACGGCAAGATGCGCGTGAACGACTATCCGGCCTATTACCGCTGCAATTCACCGCAGGCGGTGCGGCAGGCCATTCAGGGGCTGGGTTTCAAGCGGGCCACCTTCCTTTTTCATCCGTGCGTGCAGTGGGACAACTACTTCCCGGCCTGGCTTCGCTGGGCACCGCGCGGGTATGATTTCATGTTCGGCAGCCGGTTCACCCCGCTGATGCAGGTGTTCATGATGCGTCTGGAAAAATGAAGGCCGCGCTGCTCACCTACTCCGTGTCGCGCGTCTTCGGCGGCGTGTACGAAGTCACCCGGCGGGCCGCGCAATCGCTGGCCGAGCAACCGGACATGCGCGTGGATGTTTTCAGTCTCGAAGATCAATTCACGAGCGCTGACGTGGCACAATGGCAGCCGCTCGCGCCGCACACGTTCCCTCATCGCGGACCGCGCCTGTGTGGTTACGCTCCCGGCCTGGCGCGCGCACTGGAGCAGGCGGACGCCGATGTGCTGCACGTCCACGGCATCTGGAGCTATTACTCGCTGGCCGGCCGCGCCTGGAGCCGCCGCCAACACCGACCGTATCTGCTCACGACCCACGGGATGTTGTCGGCGCGCTCGCTGGATGTTGCCCGGTGGAAAAAGTTTTTTGCGGCGGCGGTATTCAAGAACACCGTGCTCCGTTCCGCCCAGTGTCTTCAGGCGTTCAGCGAACACGAGGTCAGCGAAATTCGGGACTACGGCCTGCGCAATCCCGTGTGCGTCATCCCCAACGGAATTGACCTGCCGGGCCGCGCGCCGACGGAACCTCCGCCGTGGTGCGATCACGTCGAGCCGGGGACTAAGGTTTTGCTCTACCTCGGCCGCCTGCATCCGATCAAAGGACTGCCGGACCTGTTGCGTGGGTGGGCGGAGTTCCGGCGCCGCAGCGGCACCGAGGCGAAGAATTGGAACCTCGCCATCGCCGGCTGGGGCGAGAGTGGTCATGAAGCGGAACTGAAGGTGCAGGCACAGGCGGCTTCCCTAAGCGACTCGGTTCACTTCCTAGGCCCGCAGTTCGGCGACGACAAGGCCGCCGCGTATCACCACGCCGATGCGTTCGTGCTGCCGTCGTTAAGCGAGGGTCTGCCGACCGCCGTGCTGGAGGCGTGGGCGCACGGACGCCCGGTGTTGATGACGCCGGAATGCAACCTGCCGGTGGGATTTGAAACGGGGTCCGCGCTCCGGCTCGACCGCGAGCCATCGGCGATGGCCGAGAGTCTGGCGCAACTATGCGCGCTGTCCGACACCGAGCGCGCTGCGATGGGAGCGCGCGGCCGACTGCTGGTGGCCGAGCGATTCGCGTGGCGCAAAGTCGCGGCGCAGTTGCGCGATGTTTACGAGTGGCTGGCCGGCGGTGGCCCGACGCCCGCGTGTGTGACGCTGAATTGATGAGAGTTTGGAGATGGCGCCCGCGTGGAACACTTCCGGCTATGCAATTCTCCAGCAAGTCGTGCTGAAACCCATTCGCAAACTAAGCCTATGAACATTCTTGGAATCAACGCCTATCATGGCGACTCCTCCGCGTGCCTGGTGCGCGACGGTCAGTTGGTTGCCGCCGTCGAGGAAGAGCGTTTTCGCCGCGTCAAACACTGGGCGGGCCTGCCCACCGAAGCAATCCGCTATTGCCTGCGCGAGTCGGGCATCGAGTTCGGCGACTTGGACCACATCGCGATTAACCGTAACCCCCGCGTGAACAACTTTCGCCGGCTGGCCTACGTGCTCACCCGGCGGCCCAGCCCCCGCCTGATGCTCAACCGGCTGGCCAATCTCGGCAAAGCCGCCACAGTCGAGCGTGCCTTGAGCGCCGCGTTTCCCAGTCAGCCGCTTCGCGCGAAGATGCATCATGTCGAACATCATCGCGCGCATCTCGCGTCGGCTTTTCTCGTCGCGCCGTTCCAGGAAGCGGTCGTGCTTTCGGTGGATGGGTTCGGGGATTTCGCCAGTGCGGCGTGGGGACTGGGACGGGGGAATGACATCCGCATTGACGGGCGGGTTTACTTCCCGCACTCGCTCGGCATCTTCTACTCGGCGCTGACACAGTATCTTGGCTTTCCGTATTTCGGTGACGAATACAAGGTCATGGGGCTTGCGCCGTACGGCCAGCCGACGCACCTCGAGGCGATGCGGAAAATTGTCCGTGTGCAGAAGGACGGCTCGTTCAAGTTGAACCTGCAATTCTTCCGGCATCACCGGGAAAACGTCACCTACAGTTGGAACGACTGCACGCCAGAGGTCGGCACGCTCTTTACCGCTGAATTGGAAGAACTCCTCGGCCCCGCGCGTCAGAAGGGCGAACCACTCGAGCAGAAACACAAAGACCTCGCGCGCTCCGTGCAGGCCATGTACGAGGAAGCCTTCTTCGCCCTGCTCAACGCGCTGCACAAGCAATACCAGTGCACGACGCTCGCGCTGTCCGGCGGCTGCGCGATGAACTCGGTGGCCAACGGGAAAATTTACGAGCACTCGCCGTTCACGAAGATGTACCTGCCCGCCGCCGCCGGGGATGCGGGCGGGGCGATTGGTGCGGCTTACTCGGTGTGGCACGAATGCAGTCCGACCGCGCCACACTTTCACATGGCCCACGCGTATTGTGGGCCGCAGGCCGACGAGCACGGACTGCACGGCTTGCTGCAATCCAAAGCGGAGCAAATCAAGGCGGAGCACTGCATCGTCGAACAAGTCCTCGACGCCGACCGCTTGTGCGAGCAAACCGCGCAAGCCGTGAGCGAAGGCAAAGTCATCGGCTGGTTCCAGGGCCGGCTCGAATGGGGGCCGCGCGCACTGGGCAACCGCTCCATCGTGTGCGACCCGCGCCGCGCCGACATGAAGGAAATCCTCAACGCAAAGATCAAGCGGCGCGAGTCCTTCCGGCCGTTCGCGCCCTCCGTGCTCCGCGAGGCGGTGGGTGAGTGGTTTGAAACGGATGATGACGTTCCGTTCATGATGCAGGTCTTTCAGGTGCGTGCGGAGAAGCGCGCCCTAATTCCCGCCACGACGCATGTGGACGGCTCCGGCCGCCTGCAGACGGTGCATCGCGACACGAATCCGCTGTACTACAAGTTGATTGAAAAGTTCGCCCAACTCACCGGCGTGCCGATGGTGTTGAACACCTCGTTCAACGAAAACGAGCCGGTCGTCTGCCGGCCCGAGGAAGCGCTCGACTGCTTTCTCCGCACGAAAATGGACGTGCTGGTGCTGGGCAACTTCTTCATCCACCGCGCGGCACCACCCGAAAAGTCCAAGTGAAATCCCCTTCCGTCCTTTTTCTCAACCGCGTCTATCCGCCCGCCGACGGCGCGACGGGTCAGTTGCTCGCCGAACTCGCACCGGAGCTGGTCAAGGCGGGTTGGCAAGTCACTGTGCTTACCAGCCGGCCGACGCCCGATGCGCCCCTGTCGGAAACCGTCGCCGGCGTGCGTGTCGAACGGGTCAGCGGGTTGCCGTTCACGCGCGCCAGCCACGCGCGGCGCGCGGTGAGCTATCTAAGTCTTTACCCGTTGCTGCTCTGGCGGGCGTTGAAGCTGCCGCGCACGGACGTGGTGGTCACGCTCACTGATCCGCCCCTGCAACTGTTGCTCGGTCCGGTGCTGAAATGGACCAAGCGCAGTCGGCTGGTTCATTGGGCGCAGGATGTTTATCCGGAACTGGCGGAGGAATTGGGCGTGTTGCGCAAAGGCGGCGTGCTCGCGGGCTTATGCCGCGGACTCTCCACCTGGGCGCTGCGACAACACGATCGAATCATTGCCGTGGGCCGGTGCATGAAGCGGCGTCTGGTAGCCCGCGGCCTTGCTGAAAGCGCGATCCGCGTCGTGACCAACTGGGCCGATCCCGCGCGCGTGCGCCCCATCCCGCACGCGGCCAATCCGTTCCGACGCGAGCATTCGCTGGGCAGTCGCTTCGTGGTGATGTATTCGGGCAATTTCGGCCTGGCGCATCCGTTCGAAGCGATCCTCGACGCGGCGCGGCACCTGCGCTCGGCGTATCCGGGAATATTGTTTCTGTTCGTCGGCGACGGCCCGCGCCTGGCGTGGGTGCAACAGCAAGCCCGCGAAATGCGCTTGAGCAACGTCCGCTTCCTGCCGCCTCAGCCAGTTGAAAAACTCGCCGAAAGTCTCAGCGCCGCCGATGTCCACCTGGCGACGATGCAGGAAAATCTATGCGGCCTGGTGGTGCCGAGCAAACTCTACGGCATCCTCGCCGCAGGGCGTCCGTGCGTGTTCCTTGGCCCCGCCGCAAGCGAGGCGGCGCGAACGATCAAACATTACCAGTGCGGCACCGTCATTCCCGCACCGCACGGGCTGACGCTGGCCAATTGCCTGATCAAGTGGTCGGTCCAGCGCGCCCGCTGGCAGTTGGCCGCCCGCCAGGCCGCCGAGGCGGGAAAGGAATTTTGTGTCGCGGAAGCAGCGCGCGCCTTTGGAGAAACGCTCACCGCCGCATGTGCCGAAGAGCGGATCACATTGGCAGATGGGAGAGCGGAGGCGGGTCTGCCCGCACGGGCTTGAACAGGCACGCGCGTCTCAGGCGAGGTCTTCCCGAACAGGTTCAGCGACTTGCGACCTCGTCGAGACTCCACTCCAGCAGATTCCAAGCAGAACCGCGATGTAGAGCTGGAGTGAAGCAATCTGGAAGGGAAAATCCACGAGCGCATGAGTCAACACGCCGCCCAATGCCAGCACAGTGCAAAAGCACAGCCAGCGTTGCGATTGATCGGTTCCGCGTCGGAAATAAGCCGCGACGGCAATGCCGATGCCTCCAAACAAAAGCACCGCCCAAAGTGCTGCTCCCAGCCAACCCCATTCAATGACAGTTTGAAAATAGTCCTGATGGGCATGGAACCACCGGCCATTGACCCAGAGACCGGGAACCAGTTGCGAACCAAAGTCGTAGTTTCGCTGGTAGCCGGGGAACACCGCTTGGAAAGTGCCCGGCCCGAATCCCCACACGCCGGCATCCGCCGTCATCTGGCGATAAACTTCCGTCGGACTGCGTCCGGCGGGATTGAGACCGGCGTAGCCAATACGCTGCCAGCCGGTCTGCCAGCCGCCGCTCAGGAAAATCCAACCTGCCGTCAACAACAGTGCGAGCATGACGGCCGCACCGCCCAGCACTTGTCCGGTGCTGAACTCCCCGTGTCGCCGGCACCAATAGTGCCAGAACACCTTGCCCGCCAAGGCAACCATAAGCACAAGCGCAATGGTCCAGCAGGCCCGCGAAGGGTTCAGTTGAATTCCGGCAGCGACAAGAAAAAGCGCCAGGAGCCACGCTGTCTTGCCCCAGGGCTGCTTGGTCTTCCGGAATGCCAGAAACGTCAGCCCCGCCAACAAAGGCAAAGTCAGATTCAGATAAGCTCCCGCGTTGCCGCGATAGCGAAACATCGCGAAATTGCTCCCCGGGTCCAGCTTGTCCGCGTCCCAGGTCAGGGCCAGCACGGAGTGTCCGCCCAGCTTCTGGGCGAGCCCAAAAGCCGCGACGGATACGCCCGTCAACGCCATCGTCCACCAGATTCGTTTACGCCAGACGCTGCGCCGGCAAAGATCGCACACGAACAGCAGCACGCCGAACTGTCCGGTGAACAAGAGCATGGTGGACAACGAGAGCACGCCATCCACCGAACCGGGCACCGAGGCGATCAGCGGCGCCATCGGTTCCAGGATCTGATACACCGGCTCGAAGACCGAACGTGCATTCAACGCCAGCCACCAGCCGTGCAGCAACAGTGCGCTGATTACCACGACCGCCGTGAGCGGCACTTGGGGCCGGCGGCGGCGCGCAAGACAATCCATTAGCCAAAGGCTGGTGATAAACAGCAACAGCACCGTCAAAGCCTGCACGGCCCACGGGCGGGTCGAACCATACGCCCAGGGCGCGAAGACCAGCGCGGCCAGCAGCAACCAACGCGGCGAGTCCGTGAGCGGGCGGCTTTCCCGACGCGGGCGCGAATCTGCGGCGAAGCGGCCCACCGGAGTGGTCCCGGCATCAAGCGCAATCAGTGCGGAAGTTGAACTGTGCATGGATGGGCTTCAGTCCACCGGCAGGAATTGTGTCAGCTCGGCGTCGGGGCCGACGGCAGTCCCAGACGTTGCACGCGCGTCCACCAGTCGGTGTCAGTGGGCGCGTAGGGGCGGGTGATTTTACGTTGATGCATCAGTGCCTCCGGCGACGTCACGGACGCAAAGTTCAACGGCAGTTGATTCAATTCCTGCCAGCGCGAGGCGGCCTTGTGCCACGTTTCCGCCGCCAGTTCGGCAAGCAGCTCAAACAATTTTCCCGGCAGCACCGTGGCGTCCGCGGCAAATTCCACCACCGCTCCGCCGTTGAGTTCATGCCGGCTCCGGCGTAACTGCGAGGTATCGCAACCCGTGGCGGACCAGGTGTTCGCACCGTCGGGCAGCTCCAGTTTTACTTCCGAGAAGCCGAGTTTTTTCACCACAAACTGATAATCCTGCCACAGGCCGAAAACCGAATCGCGCCGCTCGGCTTCCATCTCCAGCCACTGGCCGAGCGTGAGCGCGTAACGCGTTTCCCGCCGCAACGCGAGCGACTTGGCCAGGCGCGTGCCGAGTGCGAACCACTCACGGATGAACCCGCAGGAACGACCCGCGACCACGAACGCCAGCACCAGGAAACCCAGCAACAACGGCAGCATCCGCCCTTGCGACCAGAAGACGCCGAACGCGAGAAACAGGCAGAAAAACGAAATCATGTACAGAACCAGCACCGCCCGCTCGCGCGAAAAACCAAAATCCAGCAACTGATGATGGATGTGCTTGCGATCCGGCCGGAAGATCGGCAGGCCCTTTAACACGCGCCGACCGATGGCCAACCCCACATCCAGAAGTGGCAGCGCCAACGCGAACATCGGCGCGAGCAAGGCGGCAGCGACAGAGCCTTTGTGTGAATTCAGGATGGACAGGATGCCGATGAGCGAGCCGATCAAGTAGGCACCGCCGTCGCCCATGTAAATTTTTGCCGGTGGAAAATTGTAGTAGAGGAATCCCAGCAACGCCGCCGCGACGCCGGCAGCCAGCAGCGTCGGGAACGCCAGGTCCACCCCCATACCGACATGGGCCAGCAGACACATCAACATGAAGCCGATGCCGCCGGCCAGGCCGTCAATCCCATCAATGAGGTTGATGACATTGGTGAGCGTCACCAGCCACAGCACGGTCGCCACGTAACCGAACACGCCCAACTCCAGCGGCGTGTTGGTCAGTGGATTCTTGAACAGCTCGATTTGAATGCCGCCGAAGTAAATGCCCGAGGCGATTAGGATCTGGCCGAGCAGCTTCACTTTTCCGCCGAGCGAGCGAAAATCATCCCACAACCCCAAACCGAACATCGCCAGCGAGCCAAGCACCGTTACCACGCAATTGCGCCCGGTGCCGCCCGCCGACGGTGCCAGAATCAGGCTCGCCGCCGCGACGACGACAAACGCCATCGCCAGCGCGATGCCGCCCAAACGCGGCACGGGAGATTTGTGTGCGTGATGAAACTGCCCTGCCCGCCTTGCATCCCCGCCGAGCAGCGCCCGCCGACGGATGATCGGAATCAACCACCAGCAAGTGGCGAAGCCGAGCACGATGCAAAGCAAAGGATGGAAGTAACTCATGACCGGGTCGTCAGAGCACTGAAGTCCGGCGTTTGTCGGCTTCGATATCGGATGGAACCACGCAACGTAAACACTTCACTGTTTGATCTTAGCACCCCTCGTGCCGGGCGAGGTGGAAGCACCGCCTGAAACTGCGCTGCAATCACTCCCAAGCGACAGCACGGCTGACGGTTCGGATCGCGCTTTGAACGAACTCCCAAATCGAAGGGGCCATCGCCGTGCGGCGTGCGAAGAGCATCGCTAAAGACCGGGTTTGCGCAGGCGGAAGTAGCGCCCCGAAATCTCGGTCACATTCGTGACCGTGAAAACACGGGTCAGGTCATTGGTGGTGATGCCACTCGTGATGGCCTGCCAGTCACTTGAAGAGTTCGGCGATGTTTCCGAAGTTTCCAGAATGTGTCCGCTGGAAGCACCGGTCCAAAAGACGGCGACTTGCCCCGAACATCTTGCGATGAACAGTGTGACGTCCGGGGCGACAATTGCCGGAACCATGCACGAACCCGGAATGGGCGGCAGGCCGAGCAGTCCCAGCGCGAGGTTGCCGCCGTCGCCGTTGCGGATCGGCTGGGGTACAGTGTTGTAATCCGTGCGGTTGGTCCCGGGATTTCCACGATTGTAGAACAGCGAGTAGAGGTCGGAGCCACCCGCCACGCCGGGCGCGCGGAGGAAGAAAGGGATGGTGTAGTTGGTAACGTGATAGGACTCGGTGTGGCCGTTCGGCGCCACGCCGCCTCCTCCGTGGTCCGCCGAAACGATCAGCGCGGTGTGATTGGAGAGGGTGGGATTGGCATTGATGACGTTCAGAATCCGCCCGAGCTGCGCATCCACGTTGCGCACGGCATTGCTCCAGTTCGCGCTGCGCCAGCCCGACGCATGGCCCGTCAGATCCGGTTCGGCGATGTGGATGAAGCTGTAGCGCCTGGGTGCGACATTGGTCAGGTCCTGGATGAGGGTGTTGACCTCGTTGGAGATGTTGACCCCGCTCACGTCGGCCACGGTCGAGAAGTCAATCTTGTCCCGGCCGTTGTTGCCGGCTTCGGCCACTCGATCCAAGGCACCGTTCACTCCGTCGTAGCTGCGGTCGCAGATTCCCAACCGCGTCTTGCCGGCGTAAAAGGCGGTGGTCAAACCAAAGTCATGCGCGACGTCAAAGAAACTCGATTTGTAGGGGACGTTGGGGTTGCCCGAGGCGTGGATCGTGTCGCCCGAGCCGGGAAAATTGTTGTTGTAGCCGTGATGGGTGGTGTTGGGCTGGCCGGCGGGCTGCATCACCGGCCGGCCCGTAAAGATGGTCGCGTGGTTCGGCACCGTCTCGGAAATGTCACGATCACATCGGGCGTTGAAGGTGTAGGCCGCCTCCTGAGTCAGGCGCACGAAGTTCGGGAACTGCGCGGGCGCGTTGCTCACGAATGCCTGGAGGTAATACGCCCCCAAGCCGTCCAGGCTCACCTGAATGACATGCGTCACCGGGGCCGCAATCCCCGGACTGGCGAAGATGTTCAAGCAGACCATGGCCACGAGCGCGCGCCGGAAACCGGGAAAAGGCAGAGAGTGCATGAGAATGTTGACTATGAATGACGTGAGGTTTTGCAAAACGGTTACAATCTACACGAATTCAGATTAGGAAGCGATGAGAATGGCCGGCAAGGTCACTGCCCACGGGGTGTGATTAAAAGTGGGTGAGAGCCGGAGCGCCGCAATCCTTGCGGCGCTCCGCGCGCTGTCTTGAATTTTCGTTCACCTCACCCACATTTAATCATACCCCTGCCCAAGCTCCCCCCTCAAAAAGACACATTTTTCCAAAAGCATTCGCAGGATGCGGGAGTGTCGGATTCAACCTCGCCCGGCGGCAACGGTTGCCGTTCTCATCGCGGCTCAGGTTGGATGTCCAGCAAGCCCGCCCGGTCCAACCGCAGAATCTCCGCCGTGTAGCCCTGGCGAAACGTCGGATACTTGAACTGGTAACCCATTTCCATCGTCAGTTTGCGATTGGAAACCTTCTTGTTGGTGAGGCCGCGCTTGCGATCCTCGGCCTCGGGCGCGAACGGCGGCATCCCTTTGCCCAGCGTCTCGGCGAGCCAGCGGAAGAAATGGATCTGCGGCACCGGTTCGTCGTCCACCGCGTTGTAAATCTCGCCCGGCCGTCCGCTCGCGAGCGCGGCGATGATGGCACCCACCACGTCGTCGCGATGAATCATGTTCAGCCATCGCCGTCCATCGCCCGCGATGCGCGCCTCGTTGAGCAGGAATTGTTTGAAGGCGTGCCCGCGATCCGGCCCGTAAATGCCGGCGACGCGCAGTATCACCGCCGGAAAATTCTGTTCGCGGGCCGCGCACAGCAGCAGCGCCTCGGTCTCCAGCAACACCCGGCTGGTGGCGTTGACCGGCTCCGTGGTGCTGGATTCCTTTACCAGCGAACCGTCGTCCTGCGCGTAAACACTGGTGCTGCTCGTGTAAACGAACTTCTTCGGCGGCGACGCTTGCAGCCACTCGATGAGGTGGCGTGTGCCCTCAAGATAAACCTCGCGATACTCCTCCGCACCACCGCGGGTGGAAGCCACGGTGTTCACCACCCAGTCAAACGGGCCGGGCAGTTTTCTCAAATCCTCCGGCTGCGTGACATCGCCGGTGAGCAACGCAATACCCGCCGCTTGCAATTCCGCCTCCGCCACGCGGTTGCGGCGCAATCCAAAGACCTCGTGGCCCAACCGCGCCAGTTCCGCTCCCACTGGCAGTCCGACGTAGCCACATCCAACAATCAACACGCGCATGGGCCGAGCGTAGCCGCTGCCGCGCCGTGCGCCAGCCCAGGGATCTGCTACGTCAGTGTCGCTGGCAAATAATGTTTCGTCGCCCGTTCCCGGCGTGATAGTCTCGCGGGCTGGACAACGCAACGTGATGATCGAGAACGAAACAACATTGAGCCATCCGGCCCGGCCCGCGAGCGACGCGAGCGCCCCGGTTCGCCTGCCCGAACTGCTGGCGCCCGCCGGTGACTGGGACTGCGCGAAGGCTGCCGTGGAAAATGGCGCGGACGCGATTTACTTCGGCCTGGAGCGGTTCAACGCCCGGATGCGCGCGCAAAACTTCACCGAAGCCGCCCTGCCCAAGCTCATGGAATTTCTGCACCGGCGTGGCGTGAAGGGTTACGTCACTTTTAACACGCTGGTTTTCCAGAACGAGATGGCCGACGCGGAGGATTACTTGCGCGCCATCATCGCCGCCGGCGTGGATGCGGCCATCGTGCAGGACGCGGGCATCTGCCGGCTCATCCGCCGTCTTTCGCCGGACTTTCCCATCCACGCCTCGACGCAGATGACCATCACCAGCGCCGCCGGCGTCGGGTTCGCGCGCGAACTGGGCTGCAACCTCGTGGTGCTGGCGCGGGAATGTTCCATCAAGGAGATTGGGTTGATTGCGAATGACGAATATCGAATGACGAATGGAGCGACCGGCGATCAAGCCCGTTCGCCATCCGTCAATCGCCGCTCGTCGTTACCCATCGAGGTGTTCGTCCACGGCGCGCTCTGTGTCGCCTACTCCGGCCAATGCCTGACCAGCGAAGCGCTCGGCGGGCGCTCGGCCAATCGCGGGGAATGCGCGCAGGCGTGCCGGATGCCCTACGATCTGATTTCCGACGGCCAACTCGTGCCGCTGGGCGACCGCCGTTACCTGCTCAGTCCACAGGATCTCGCCGGGCTGGACGTGTTGCCCGACCTGGTCCGCGCAGGTGTGGCTTCGCTGAAAATCGAAGGTCGCCTCAAGACGCCCGAATACGTGGCGAACATCACGCGCCTCTACCGCCACGCGCTCGACCAACTGCCTCAGCCACCACCCCTCGCTTCCACTCAACCTGACAAACCCAGCGTCGCCACGCCCGCCGACCGTTACGACATGGAAATGGCCTTCTCGCGCGGCCTTTCCACCGGCTGGATGCGCGGCATCAACAACCAGCAACTCGTCCACGCCCGCTTTGGCAAAAAGCGCGGCGTGTATCTCGGCGAGGTCTGCCGCATCCTGGACGAACGGGTCGCGGTGAAGTTGCAGGCACCACTCAAGCCCGGCGACGGCATCGTGTTCGACGCCGGCAAGCCCGCCGAGGACGAGGAGGGCGGACGGATTTACACCATCGAACCGCGCGCTGGCGAATCGCTGCTCGGCTTCGGCCGCGGCGACGTGGACTTCACCCGCGTCCACGTCGGCGACAAGTTGTGGAAGACCAGCGACCCGGAGCTGGATCGGCGACTGCGCCAGAGTTTCGCTGGTGAAGCACCGCGCTTCCAACGTCCGCTCACGCTGGAAGTCCACGGACGTGCCGGCGAACCCTTGACGCTCGTGGCGCGCGACGAGGTCGGCCACGTCGCGCAGGTCGCGTCGAAAATTCCTCTGGCGCCAGCGGAGAAACAGCCGCTCACGACCGAACGGCTGCGCGAGCAACTGGGCCGGCTCGGCGGCACGCCCTTCAAGCTGGGAGAACTGCGCAACCACATCGAAGGTGAAGTCATCCTGCCGGTGAGCGAACTGAACCGCTTGCGGCGCGAAGCCGTCGCGGAGTTGGAGCGGCTGCGCGCGGAGCCGAAGCGGTGGACAGTCTCGGATGGTAGCAGCCGACGTGAGGAGGCTCCAATTGCCCTCCTCACCGCGACTTCATCTGGAGACAAGAAAGATCAGAGCCTCCTCACGGCGGCTGCTACCGAGAGTGAGTTGATCGTGCTCGTGCGCACACAGCCCCAACTGGAAGCGGCCTTGCGCTGTGGCGTCCAGACGCTCTACTGCGAGTTCGAAGACCCGAAGCGATACCGCGCCGCCGTGCAAACCGTCCGTGCCGCCCAACTGGCGGGCGGCCAGCGGCCGGCGCAAATCTTCGTCGCGCCACCGCGCATCTTCAAAACCGGCGAGGAGTGGATCTTGAAACTGGTCCGCGCGAGCGACGCCGATGGCTACCTCGTCCGCAACTACGATCACCTCAATTACTTCAGCGACTGCCGCCGCATCGGCGACTTTTCGCTCAACGTGGCCAACGCGCTCACTGCTGAACATTTCATCAACCGCTTCGGACTGGAGCGTTTGACGGCGTCATACGATTTGAACGCCGTCCAACTGGACGCGCTGTTGCAGGCCGCGCCGCCGGAGTGGTTCGAGGTGACGGTTCACCAGCACATCCCGATGTTTCACATGGAGCACTGCGTGTTCTGCGCGTTCCTCTCCAAGGGCACGGACTTCACCAACTGCGGCCGGCCGTGCGATCACCACGAGGTGAAGCTGCGCGACCGCGTCGGCGCGGAGCATCCGCTCAAGGCCGACGCCGGCTGCCGCAACACGGTGTTCAATGCGCGGGCGCAGACGGGCGCGGAGTACGTGGCGCGGATGCAGGCACAGGGCGCGCGGCATTTCCGGATCGAGTTCATGCACGAGACGCCGGAAGAAGTCGCGCGCACCATCGCGCAGTATCGCCTGCTGCTGCGCGGTGAAATCAGCGGCGCGCAACTGTGGCGCGAGTTGAAGCTGTTGAACCAACTGGGCGTCACCCGCGGGCCGATGGAGAAACGTAAGGCGGGACCGCCTAAATAGTGGGGCAGGCTTCCAGCCTGCCGGCGCGGGCATCCTGCCCGCGAACCTCATGCCGGGCCATTCGCGGGCTGGAAGCCCTGGAAGACAGGCTGGAAGCCTGCCCCACTACGGAGAGTTAATGCAGCCCTGCCCATCACCGCTATTCCGAATTCGGATACGAGCCGAGCACCTTCACGAACGCGCAGTGTTCGCCCAGTTGCTCGATGGCCCGCGCCACCTTCCGGTCGCTCTGATGGCCGTCGCAGTCCACGAAGAAGAAATATTCCCACGCCTTGCGCTTGCTGGGGCGCGACTCGATCTTCGTCATGTTGATCTTGAAACGGCGGAACGGCGCCAGCGCGCTGTGCAACGCCCCCACCTTGTCCGCGATGCTGAACATGACGCTGGTGCGGTCCTGGCCGGTGGGCGGACTGCACCGCCGTCCGAGAACGAGGAAGCGCGTGACATTGGCGGAGTTGTCCTGAATGTCCGCTTCGAGAATTTGCAGCCCGTAACGCTCGGCGGCGAGCGCACCCCCGACGGCGGCGCACTGCTTCCGCCCGGCTGCGAGTTCCGCCGAGCGCGCGTTGGAGGATGTCTCGATCAGTTCGGCGTGCGGCAGATGGTTTTGAATCCACGCGCGGCACTGCGCCAGCGACTGCGGATGCACGTAGAGTGTCTTGATCTGCGACCGCTTGCCCCGGCTCATCAGGCATTGCTGGATGGGCAGGACGATTTGCGCGACGATCTTCAGGTCGCTGTCCACGAACATGTCCAGCGTGTGGGTGACAACGCCCTCCGTGGAATTCTCGATGGGCACCACGCCGTAGTCCGCCCGGTGTTTGCTCACCTCGGCGAAGACGTCCGCAATGGTCTTCTGCGGCGCGTAAATGAGGCTGGCGCCGAAGCGGCGAATGGCCGCCTGATGCGTGAAGGTCGCCTCCGGGCCGAGATAGGCGATGGTCATGGACTTCTCCAGCGACAGCGCGCTGGACATCACCTCGCGGTAAATGGCGCGCAGCGATTCGTTGCTGATCGGCCCGGTGTTGAGCTTGCAGAGCCGGAGGAGCACGGCGCGCTCGCGGTGCGGCGCGTAAATCTCCTCGCCCGCCTTGAGTTTGATCGCGCCGATCTCCAGGACGTGACCGGTGCGCTGGTTCAGCAGCCAGACGATTTGCTCGTCGAGCTGGTCAATCGCCTTGCGGTGCTCCGGGATGTTCATGAAGCGTTGGGCGATCCGCCTTCACCCGAAGCAGCGGCGGGCGTGGCCTCGGCGGGCCTGGCAGCGCCGTCCGCCTCGCTCATCTGCAACTGTTCCGGCGGCACGGTGGCGAGTCCGGGGTCCACCGTGAGCAGCGACTCCGGCTTCTGCACCACGATGCGGCGCAACTCATCGGCAGCGGGCAAATCATCCAGGCTCCCCAGGCCGAAGTATTCCAGAAACACCGGCGTGGTGCCGTAAGTCATCGGGCGGCCGACTACTTCCGCGCGGCCTATTTGCACGACCAACCCGCGCTCCACGAGCGTCTGCATCACGCCATCCACGGCCACGCCGCGCACCTGCTCGATCTCCGCCCGCGTCAGCGGCTGGCGATAGGCGATGATCGCCAGCGTCTCCAGCGCGGGCTGCGAGAGGCGCGTGGGGCGGTTCTTCTGGCCGACGAGCGCCTTGATCCACGGCGCGTAATCCGGCTGGCTCGCGAACTGCCACAGCCCGGCCACGCACGCGAGGCGATAGCTGCGCTTCGCCGCGTCGTGCTCGTGCTCCAGGTCCACCAGCACGGCGATGATGTCGTCGAGCGACGTCTTCTTGAACGCCTTGACGCCCGCCACCTCGGACTGCTCGGCGGCGGTCGCGAGCAACTCGCGCAGATCCTTCGGCGAGAGCGGCTGCTGCGCCGAGAACAGGATGGATTCGATGATGAATTTCAGTTCCATGTCACGATGGGGGATGGGCGACCTCGCCGGGGCTGTCCGGCACCGCCGGCTCCGGTTGTGGCGCGCGGGTGATTTCGATTTCGCCAAACGCCTCGCCTTGCACCGCGACGATTTGCCGCAGCCGGATCAACTCCAGCACCGCGAGAAACGTCACCACCACTTCCGTGCGGCTGGTGGCGCTGGCGAAGAGCGCGGAAAACTTCAGTTGCGACCGCTCGCGCAACGCCGTCAGCAGCGACTCGATCTTCTCGCTGACGGTCCATTTGTCCTCGAAGATGTCGCGCAATTCCCCGCGCTGCCCGAGGCGCTTGAGCACGGAATTGACGGCGTTGATGAGGTCGAACAGCGAGACGTTCGCCTTGACCAGCGCCTGTTCCGTGTCGAACTCCGGCTTGCCGGGCAGGCGCGGATACACATTCTCCTGCCGCTCCTCCATCGTCTGCAACTGCGCGGCGGCGTCCTTGAACTTCTTGTATTCGACGAGCTGGCGGATGAGTTCCCAGCGTGGGTCCTCGTCATCATCCTCGCCCTCCGGCGTGACCTGCTGGTCCACCGGCAGCAACTCGCGGCTCTTGATGTACATGAGCGTCGAGGCCATGACGAGGAACTCGCCCGCGATGTCCAGATCGAGCAATCGCATCACCTCGATGTATTCGATGAACTGCGTGGCGAGCTGCGTGAGGTTGACTTCGTAAATGTCCACCTCCTCCTTCTTGATAAGATAAAGGAGCAGGTCCAGCGGCCCTTCAAAGACCTCGAACTTGACTTTGTAATCGGTCATTCACGTCCGACACCGCGCGCGGTTATCGGGAGGCGAATCCTAAAACGACGGCGCCCGCGTTGGCAACGGTTTAGTCCGGGGCCGGTGCGATTGGGGTGTGATTGGCGCGCATCTCCGTTGATTGCCAGGCGTGACCGACGACTCGTAGCGCTGGCTTTCCAGCCTGCGGGTGCGCGGGACTTCCAAGGCCCCGCAGACCGGCGGTGTCAGGTCACGGGACTGGAAGGTCCGTTCACCCGCAGGCTGGAAAGCCTGCGCTACGCCACCTCGGCATCACTTTGCAAAAAACTGAGCTGCGCCGCCACCAACCCCGTCGCCCCCCGGACCAGCCAGGCAAAACCGCCCGCCCGCCATTGCCGGGCGGGCGGGCGGATGCAACCGCGCCCCACCTTACGCCGCCACGGCCAGCGGCACCATGAACGTCCACACCGCACTCGCCTTGCCCGTGCCACGCGGGCTTTGGCGCTTGCCCCATCCGTCCCCTGAGCCGGGGATATCGCCCAGGAAACCCGGGCGGAGATTAAGTCCATCCATGACGGGCGGCCGCCGGCGCTCCATATACAGTATGGCCGCCAGCCACGGACCGTGCGCGGCGAGGCGGATTGCACCGCCACCCGCGCTCATCACCCGCCAATTCTTTGGCAGCGGGTATGCCGCCGGTGATTTGAGCGTGAAACCCGGTGATCGGTGTCCACAAGTGTCCCACCGCAGGACACTTTCCCGCGCACGCAGGACACTTTCCCAGTGTTTGATGACAAAATCCCGGCTTTCGACGCCTCCATCCCGCCGTTGCACCCGTCCACCGGCCTCCGATGCGTGAAAATCGCCCCACACGAGGGCATTTTACCAGGGCGTACGCGCGCACTTGCAGG
>JANNEF010000279.1:0-11228 GCA_031378375.1 Verrucomicrobiota bacterium
CTGAGCACCGACACCATCGGGCCGTGCCGATTTTGAAATCGGCGCTCCGGTTCCCGCTTCTGCCGAGCAATGCTCGGCGCTCCGTTCGTAATCGATCAACGCCAGCGGATGAATCTTGATGTAGGTCGAGATGATGAATTCCTCGCGCGCCAGGCCGACGCCGTCGTTCGGAATGAAGCTGAGTGAGAACGCCTCTTCCGGGTTGCCCACGTTCATCATAACCTTGGTGCGCGGACGGGTCAGGTGCGTCAGGTTCGTGCGCTGCACGTCGAACTGGAGCCGGCCGTCATAGACGAAGCCTGTGTCGCCTTCAGCACAACTCACCGTCACCATCTGGCCGTCCTTCAGCAGCTCCGTGCCGTGCTCGGTCCCGACGATCGCCGGCACGCCCAACTCGCGGCTGACGATGGCGGCGTGACAGGTGCGCCCACCGCGATTGGTCACGATGGCGGCGGCTTTCTTCATGATGGGTTCCCAGTCAGGGTCGGTCTTGTCGGTCACAAGCACTTCGCCTTCCTTGAACTGTCCGATGTGTTCCGCGCTCTGAATGACCCGCACCGGGCCGCTGGCGATTTTCTCGCCGACGCCGCGTCCGGTCGCGAGCACGAGGCCGCGTTGCTTCAGCTTGTAAGTCTCTACAACCTCGACCGCTTTGCGCGACTGCACCGTCTCGGGCCGCGCTTGGACGATGAACATCTCGCCGGTGTGGCCGTCTTTGGCCCACTCGATGTCCATCGGCACGGACTGCCCGCGCCGCGCCGAGTAGTGATCCTCGATGAGGCAGGCCCAGCGGGCGAGCAGGAGAATTTCATCATCGCTGATGGCGAACTTCACGCGGTCGCCGGGCGACACGGGCACGTTCTTGACCATCTTCCCGCCGCCGATGTCGTAGATGAGTTTGAATTCCTTCGTGCCGACAATCTTTTGCAGGATGGGTCGGTGACCGGTCTTCAGCGTGGGCTTGAAGACGTAGTATTCATCCGGGTTCACGCTGCCCTGTACCACGTTTTCGCCGAGGCCGTAGGCGGCGTTGATGAGCACGGCATCGCGGAAGCCCGTCTCGGTGTCGAGGGTGAACATGACGCCGCTGGCGGCGAGATCAGAACGAACCATGCGTTGCACGCCAATGCTGAGCGCGACCTTGAAGTGATCAAAACTCTTGTCGGTCCGATACGAAATCGCGCGGTCCGTGAACAGCGAGGCGAAGCTGCGCTTGCAGCAGTCCAGCAGCGCCAGATGCCCGCAGACGTTGAGGTAGGTCTCCTGCTGCCCGGCGAAACTCGCATCCGGCAAATCCTCGGCGGTCGCGCTGCTGCGCACGGCCACATCGACGGGATGAAGAGCATGCCCCCTGAATGTGTCGTAGGCGGCGATGATTTCCTGTTCGAGATCGCGTGGCAGTTCCGCGGCGAGAATGGCCTGGCGGATATGCGCGCCGCGCTGGCGAAGATTTTCAATGTCCCGCGTGTCGAGATCCTTGAGGATGTCGCGAACCTTCGCGTCCAGCCCGGCTTCGCGCAGGAAGTAACGATACGCCTCGGCCGTTACAGCAAAACCGTTCGGCACCTTCACGCCCTTGGACGTGAGTTCTCGATACATCTCACCAAGAGACGCATTCTTGCCACCGACCAACGGCACGTCGTCGATGGTGATGTCGGCAAACCATTTGATGAAGGACTGCGGGCAACCCACGGGCGCTGCGGATTGAGCAGCAGATCCGGCCGGGCGTGGCACTTTGGCTTTCGAAGGATTGGCGGAGTAGGCCATAAAAGTTACCTTTCTCTGGAAGAACAGTCCTGCGCACGAACGGGCCGCGCCTCCCGTGCGTTGGTAAAGTCCGGCTGTTTTTTGGAGACCGCTGGAATGAAGCGTGGCCTCCTCAACTCTTCACAAACTCATGCTCCCGCTCGCGCACCACGAGCACGGGACACGGCGCGTGTCGCACCACGTTCTCCGTCACGCTCCCGATCAGGAAACGCCTCAACCCGGCGTTGCCGTGCGTGGCCATGACAATGAGATCAGCCCCTTGCGCCTCGGCCGTCCGGCAGATCTCATGGGCCGGACCTCCGCTTAAGACCAGCGTGTCGACACACAGGTGTGGATCGAGTTCGGCCTGGCGAAAACCAGGCAGACGTTCGCGCGCTTCTTCCAAGAGCCGTTTCTCCTCCAGCACTATGCCGATGTGGCTGAGGTCGGCAGGCAGTTGCGCCGGGAGCACATAGATCAAAATGAGCGACGCTTCGAATTTCCGCGCCAGCGCGACCGCATAGGGAAACGCTTTCTTGGATTCTGCTGAGAAATCGGTCGTCACCACAATGCGCTTCAGGTCGAAGTCCGGCAGGCCCCCCTCTCTCCCCGGCAGCACACTGTCGCGAACCGTCAGCACTGGACAGGGCGCACTCCGCACCACGCGCTCTGCCGTACTGCCGGAGAAGGCGTGCTGCAGACCGCCGAGACCGTGGCTGGCGAGCACGATGAGGTCGGCACGATCTTCCGCGGCAGCGGCGCAAATTTCGTCTTCCGCCTCCCCATTGCGAATCTTGGCCGAGACCACCAGCTCTGGATGGAGGCCGCACTCTGCAGGAAGCTGCGGCAACCGCTCCTGCGCTGCGTGGCGGAGCTTCGCTTCACGCTGGGGAATGTGGGCATACCCCCACTGCGGCAGCACCGGCGGCTCGACCACATGGAGCAGTTGAAGCCGCGCATGAAACCGTGCGGCCAGCGTGCCGGCGAAAGCCAGGCCATGCCGGGAGGCGGGAGAAAAATCGACGGGGGCCAGAATAGTCCGGAGATCAATGGCGGGTCCGTGCGGCGAACCCGTGCCTCTGCCTTCAGGTCCGAGGTTGGTTGATGATTCATTCATACTGGTGCAATGGGTGTGAAGCCTGCCATCCGGCGGGCTTTCATTTCAGAGACGGGAACCGGTGGAGGGCGAGCAGTTGCTTGCGGGCGGCCTGCAGCCGGTGGATGGCGACCTGAGCCACGCGTTTCACCAACTCGTAGCCGAATTCATGATCACGCTCGGCATGGATCAGCAGATGCGCGCCATTGAGCGCGATAACATTTGCCGGCTCCAGCGCGCGCGCTTGAAAATGCCAGACGAACGGCGGCAAGAGCCACGACCAGCCAAGCACTTCCCCCGCACCGAGAGTCTGAACGACCATCGTGTCGTCGGCTGGTTCATGCACCTCCACGGTGATCTTGCCGTTCTCGATCAGGTAGAACTGGTTCGCCGGCTCTCCTTCCCGGAACAACACATCCCCGCCTTTGAACTGAACTGCTTTCGCGCCATCGGTCAGCACAGCGAGGTGCTCAGGGTTCATGCCGTGGAAGAACGCGTGATTGGCGATGGCTTCGTTCAAGGTTGTCATAACAATCTCTCCGTAATTCGCGAACATTGTCGTCACTCATCATCGTCACCATCATGGCTGACAGCACCGTGAAAAAAGAGGCGTTCTATTTCTCACCACGTGTTGAAGTTAAGCGGCTTCGGGCAGCATCGCCTCCCAAGGTTTGTCGAAGGCTGACTGTTTCTTGCCGGACTAAGAACGGCGATGCTTCAACGAATTGAGGAATTGGGCAGAGGTAGAAATCCACGCCAGCTTTGCCGTTTCCCGCCCGAGCCGGATTTTCTTGAGTGGTGCCGATGAGTCTCCGCCAGGCTCCACCCTTCTGCGAACTACTCGCTGGTGGATGTTGAATCGGTACCGCCAATCCCAGGCGGCTGCTCGGTCCGCTTCGGCGCGGTTCTGATCATGCCATGCCCGGACAAGTCGTTGTGGTGGTTGGCGCACTCCCCAGGCGCGACGGCGTTGCGGAAACCACCGCCGTGCTCCACGTCAAAGCCCGCTCTGCCCGGTTGGTGGGTTGATCTGCCGGATTTTCCGTGATGCGATCAGAAATTGAGCTTCAGTCCGAAATTGCCCCGCTCCCGCCAGCCGCAGTAACACATGAAGCCCTTGCGCTTGTAGGAGACAAACGGCAGTTGCCAGCAGCCATGCTGGGTGACGGCCCAGTTCCAGCCGTCGCGCGGGTTGAACACCTCGCCGGGATGCGCGCCCACCCGCTCGAAATCCTGGTCCGCGACGCCAATGATATAGAAGGTGAAATTGTGGAGCGAGTTGCGGCAATACCATTTGGCACGGCGATGCTTCGCACCGGGGATATAATCAGGCGGCGGCTCCGGGTCGTCCACGTTGCCGAACCACCAGACGGGGTTCCATTTGGGATAGGTCTTCGGCTCCGCGCCGAGGCTGGCCGGCAACATGGCGACGAAAACGCCGTTGGTGGTTTGCCCCATCTTCGCGCCAGCCATCGGGGCGGGCCGTGACGGCGAATGCGCGATGCGCGTGACCCGGCAACCAGCGGTGCAGAGTGCCAGCAGAAGCATGAGCGTCCAACGCTCCAGATGATCGCGGTGGTCTGGGAGGCGTTTCATGCGCAGGCCCGTTCGATCATCTTGCCGCTGGGCGCAGGCTGGAGAGCCAGCCCCACGCCATGCCGGCAACCAGGCCGAAGGCGTGCGCGCCGTTGGCGATGTTTCCGAGCAGGCCGGTCAGGCAGAGGAAAAACCAGATCAACATCATCGTCACCGTTTGCTGGTGGACGAACAGCCCGGAGGCCGGATCAAACTTGCCCTTCATCCAGACGTAACCCAGCAGCCCGTACACCACGCCGGACATGCCGTAGAACAACGGGCCGCTGAGGAAAAACTGGCCGAGGTTCGACACCACCGCGAGCGCCACCACCAGCGCGGCCAGCCGCCCGGTGCCCTGGCGACCTTCGATCATGCCGCCCAGATCGAGCAGCCAGAGCATGTTGAAAAACAGATGCAGCGGCCCGGCGTGCAGCAGCACCGGCGTGAAGAGCCGCCACACCTGCCCGTCGAAAATCTCCGGCAGGCCGCGCACGAATTTGCTGATCAACAGCGCGCCCAGCAAGGCCTCGTGCCCGCCCGCCAACCCGTAAAGCCACAACGCCACGCACACAACAACGAGCGTGACGGTGAGCGGTCCCCGGCCATGCGCGGTGGCGGACGGACACAGGCGGCGGCGGGTGAAGATTTTCTTGCCGGCGGCCTTCTCGGCCCGCGCCTCGCGTTCCTTCAACTCGCGGGCCTGACGGGATTCCTGGTGAAACACGGGGTCGTGGGGATTACTCCGGAAACTCCGCAGGAATTCCTGAGCGTTTTCCAGTTCATCCTCGGAGTGAATCCACACCGCCCACCCCTCCGGCTCGGCTTCGACGGTGTTGAGAATTCCCCGCACGTACAGGAAATCGCTGAACGTGGTGGCGCTCGCTTCGTCCGGCAGGTGACCAATGATCCGCATGGCTGTGGTTGCTGGCGGAAAGCTTAGGGCAGACGGCCCGTTGTGCAATTCAAACTGCGCCGTCAACCGACCCGCCCGTCAACGCGGCGCCAGATAGGTCGAGATTGCCTCGCCGAAGCGGATGATCGGTTCCGGGTCACCGGAGCCGGGAGCGTGGTAGTAGTAGAAGCGGATGCCGCCGGAGTTGTCGAACTGCAGGAACGAATCGCCTTCCACCAGCGGAAATTCCAGCGCTTCACTCAACCGGCCGGTGCGCGGATAGAGACCGCCCAGCAGGTAGCCGCCGGGCAGCCACTGGCGCGGCGCGTTGGTCAGTTGCAAACGTCCGGTAAAACTCGCGGTGAACGGAGCACCCGACCAGTTGTAAAGGAAGGCCCCCTCGCCGGGCGGGAGTGCCTGGGCCGGTGTCGCCCACACGCCGGAATGGAAAAAATTGGTTGAAGTGAGACCGGTCACCGGCGCGAACTTGAGCAACCCGGTACCGTTGGGAACCTGGGGCAGCACCTCCGCCACCGTGTTACTGCCGCGATGGAGTTGGTTGGCGATGAGCGACAGGCCCTGCTCGAATTGGAAACTCAACACCAGGTTCGTGAGCGTGAGCGCCGTGGCAATTCCAGCCACCGCCTGGTTATCCGCCGGGACGAAGTTCGGGTCGTCGGTAATCAACAGGCGGTTGAGGCGCGTGTTCGATTCGCGCCCGCGAAAGACCACCGTATGATTGCCCGCCGAAAGCGGGAAAAGGCGGGGAACCAGGTTGGTGGAACTGCCGCTGGTGGAAAGGTTGATGGGCGTCCAGCGCCAGGAATTGTTCCACACACCTCCGGCCACGTAGTAACTGTATTCGGTGCCCCCGTCCAAGGTGACGTAGAAGGTGTCCCGGCTGGAAGCCGTCGCCTGCACGCGGCCCCAAATGATGTAGTTGTTGGTTTCCGGCACATAGAAGACATAGGCGGCAGTACCCCGGTTGTTCTGGCTGGTCTGCACGTATTTTTGCTTGGGATCAACCGTGTCGGTGTAAATCCCCATCGGGCTGACGATGGTCCCCGACTCGGCGGCGATGGGCAGGTAGATTTTCGGCGGCACGGGGACGGTCAGAGTCGTGAACGCGACGTCGGCGGAATACACCACGTTGCCCGCCGGAACGCGGGAACGCGTCCGGAAGTGATAGGTGGTGCCCGCGTTCAAGTTGCTCACGGTCACCCGATGCAGCGTGACCAGGCTCGTGTTCAACAAGGTGCTCTGGCCATATTGCGCCGTCAGGCCGAACTGCACTTGCGAATCCGCCGCCATCGAAGTGTTCCACGCGATGACGGCGTTGGAACTGGTGAGCGTCTCCACCGCGACCCCGAAGATCAGCGGCCCGACCACGACAACTGTCACTTCATCGCTCACCGTGGCCAGTCCGTCGCTGGCGGTGAGACGGAAGACGTAAGTGCCTTCCAAATTGAAACCCACCACGGTCTCCAACTCAGCGGCGTTGGCGAAACTCACCGTGCCAGGGCCGGACACCAGGCTCCACGCCAGGCTGACGGCGCCGGGCGGATTCGGCACCCCGTCATCCATCACCGTGCCACGCAGCGTGGTGACCGCGTTGCTGACGGTCTGCGCAACCCCCGCGTCCATGGTCGGGGGAGTGTTGGTCACGGGCGGCGCCGCCAGCGTGGTGAACACCAGATCGCCGGACACCGCCAGGTTACCCGACGGATCCAGCGAACGAGCGCGCGCATGATAAGTGGTGGCACGCGCCAACCCGCCCAACGTAACCGAATGGGAAGTGACAGGCGCGGGATCCGGCAACGTCATCGGACCGTAGAGACTGGTGCGGCCAAATTCAACCTGCGAGGTCGCCGGCTCATCGGTCATCCAGTTAATCGTGGCTGTTACGTCAGTCAAGTAGGCGACCTGCGCGCCGGAAATCACCGGCGCATTCGTGTCCTGAATGGACGCAACCCGCAGCGGCACCCCGCCCTCGCGAAGCTGGCTGGCGTTGACGCGACCACTGACCGAGCCGCCCACCGCGCTGGTGGTGATATTGATCCACTGACCACCGGCCAGGCGGATTTCCATCGGGCCGACGCCCGGCAACGTGACGGTCAACGCCACATCGGCGTTGAGCAGATATTCGCCGCCATTCTTCTTGAGCCAGACACCCGTCGGCAATTCCACCGTGTCGCCCGGACCGAAATCGTAAATAATGGCTGCGCGAAGGCCGTCGCCATCCTGATCCGTGAAGTCGGCGTCCGCCACCGGGCCACCAGTCAGTTTGTAAGTGACGTTGTCCTCGTTGTTGAGCGAGGAAAGTTTCTGAATCTTCCAGACCTTGTCACCGCGCTCATTGACGGCGGTGAGTCCGGCGTTGCGATTGGCAACATTGTCCAGCGCCATGGTGTCGTCAGAAACAAACGTGCCGGCGGCGGCGTTGACGCTCTTGATGGCGAACTCGCCGATGTCCGCCGGGTTCTTGAACGTCAGCACACTGCCGGGGCCGGCGTTTTGGATGGCGGTGATCTCGTAGCTGCAATGATGGTCGGCGTTGTAAATCTGGAACTGCTGCCCAACCGGCACGCCCGCCGGCAGCGGCTGCGCCGTGTAGATTTTGCGCGCCGCGTAATCCACGGTTTGAATCGTGACGCGATGGAAATCTGTGTCCGGCCTGACCGACACCGGCCCCTTGGTGAGTTCGGTGCCACCGACCAGCTTCAACATGCGGAAGGCATTCGTCGCCTCGGAGAGATAGCCGAAGCGGCCCTGCGCCCGCAACAGGCCGCTGGCGACGATACGCGGCGTGTTGCGTCCGTCGGAGAACAGCCAGTCGGTGTGGCCGTTGGCGGTCGTCACCTGCAAGGCCACGGCCTTGAGCGCGTCGCTCTCGTTGTTGACGATGGGCAACGCCACGCTGGCGGTGATGAACGGCGTGCCGGCGTATGGTTCGATGAGTGCCGGATAAACCACTTCCTTCTCTGCCAGCAGGGGATAGTTCGTGCCGTCCTGCCGCGATTGCACGTAGAGCAACGGCATGTTGATCTGGTAGGCCTCGGAATAAAGGTTGCCCACCATCACGGTGTCATTGGGGCGGTCGAACAGCGCCACCTTGGTGAATTTGCGTGGCGCACTGGCGAGGTAATTCGTGCCCAACATGGCTGGTTCCGCCGCGACGGTTCTGACGAGGGCGGCGTCGCCGTCGGCGTTGATCAGTGAGTTCGTGGAGGTGGTGCGACTCATGCGCCAGGTGGCCTCAAGTTTGTTCGGTGCGATTCCCTCCGCTAGAGTCGTGTTGGCGTGCTTGCGCAAATAGAACGCACTAATGGAACCGGCCACCGGGGGAGCCAGCGGGGTGTTGACGGTGAAGCTGCCCGGCTCCACGCCGCTGTCCGCGCCATGAAAACACCAGGTGTGCCATTTGCCGCCGCGCACGCGGAACACGTCGAAGACGTAAGAGTTGCTGCCATCCACATCCACCAGCGCGATGTCGCGACGAAACACGTCCACATTGGTATGGTTCAAAGATTTCCCGAACCCCGCCATGAACTGCACGCCGGAATTGGTCTTGAACGCCTCGATCCAGGCGTCGGCCGACTTGAAACTCCCCGCCGGCCAGCCATCCACCGCATTGTTATGATGTCGATAGCCGTCCACTTCCACGACGTTGTGGGTGTAAGAGGAGCTGTCCGGCGGCAGGGTCGAAAGCACACCCTCGTTGCGCTGGCCGAAGTCGTTGGCCATGCGCAAACCGAGCGCGAACACGTTCAAGTCCAGCGCGTCGGAGTGGTCGTGGCCGAAGCCGGTGCCCGTGCGCAACACCACGGCCCGCTTCTCGCGAAAGTTATCCGACTCCACGCCGCTTTCGAGGATGCCCAGCCCGAAACCGCCGAAGACACGCGATGCCGAGGCGAAGCGAGGATCACGCACCGGCGCGGCGGCACTCGTCAAGGCTGCCCATTCCGGGTCCGTTTCGCTGGTGCGTCCGCCATAGAGATTCTGAATCAGCCACGCGGCGCGGGGATCGCCGGTTTGTTTCCACAGCTTCCGCACCGTGTCGCGCACGGAGGCGAAATAACCGCGTGGCGAGTAAATGGTCCCCGCCGCGTCGCCGACGGTGACGGCGTAGCCGCCCGCGACGGTGGTGTCGAGGAGCACATCGGTCAGCGCGCGAATTTTCGGGTAAATGTTATTGTCCGTCAGGTCAAAAGGCACGGTGCCGCCCAGCGCTTTGTAGCGGGCGATGGAGTCCGCCGCGTCGAGAAAGATCGACGATCCACCAACGTAGAACGTCGAGCCGATGAAATTCGCGCCATCCTGGGAGAAGGAATTCCGATAGTGATGCTTCAGGGATTTTTCGCCCAATGGTTCGACGCTGATCTCCGCCTCCGAGATGTCCATCTGCGCCGCCGCGATGGGGCTGGCTCCCTGAATCAATCCCAGCAACAACGGTTGCGTGGTGCGGATGCGCGCCTGCGGCAGCGTCTTGGTGTCGGCGATGCCCGCCTGCACCAGGAACGTGTCGAAGAAGGTGATGACGTCGGCGGGCGTTTTGATCCACGGGATGTAACGGTTGAGCACGTTGGCGAAGGACTGATTGTTCTGGAGAAAGTCGAACAGCCGGTCGTAGGCCGTGAACAGATAGGTTGCCATCGCATCGGACCAACCGCTGTAAACGATCTTGCCGACGCGGCGGGCCTCCCAGCGCCAGGCGGCGTTGCGGTTCAGCTCAGGATCGGCGGCGTTGTTGCCGAGATCCTGCGACTCGATTTGCATCGCCGGCCACTGCAACGCATAGCGCGCCAGCAGCAACGCCGCGTCGCGGGCCACGTTGGTATCGCCCGTCAGGTGATACCGCAACGGCAGCGTGTAGGCAGCGCCGACATGCTCACCGCCAAGCGCCTCGTAGGTCTGATCGTACATCTTTGCGTACGCCAGCGGCCCGATGATGAAATAATGGCTGCCCGGACTGCCGAAGTCCGTGTCGGCCCCCGGCACATACAGACCCACGCCGTCATCCCCGTAGGCGCCGGGGAGTGGTTTGCGCGCGCGCAGGTCAGCCAGGGTGTAGTTGGTGCGCAGCGTGGTGTTGGTGAGTGCAAAGGCGAAATCGTAAAACTTGGCCGGCGGATCGCCGGGCGCCGGCAGTGGATGGAGGAGCCAGGTGCCGTTGTTGGTCGGCGCGCTGAAGTATCCGGCATCGGTGCCGCCATTGCCACCGGTGTGCATGACGTTGAGCGGCGGCACGCTGTTCCACAAGTTGTCATCGCGATTGGTGCGGGCGGCCCCGGTGACGTTGGTGGGGAAGAACGGGACATTCTGGTTCAACCATTTCCAGTAAGTGTTGTTCAGGTAAAACTGGCCGCTTGTATCCTTTTCCGCGCCGGGGTGGCTGGCGATTTCGGCCACCAGACCGCGTTCGTAAGCGCGTTCTGCGAAGGTGAACGACCCCGGCGCGGTCTTGTAAGACTGCCGCGCGGTACCCGCCAGCCCATCGTAAAATTCCAGGCGATGCACCAACAACTCCTCCTGGCTGCCCGGCCCCAGAAACAATTCCGCAGTGAGCGTGTTGGTTGGGTGGAGGGCGTTGAAAAAGATTCGCCCCACCTCCTCCAGCGGGTTGCCATACAGCGCGAGCATCCGATACTCGTTGGTCGCGCCGTTCAGTCCGTCGTTGATTTTCAGATGCACGTAGAGCGGCCGGCGGATGCGCGGCAGGTTCGGCGTGCTGACACGCCCCACCATGCGCACGAAGTAAACGCCCGGCTGCAGGTTCTCAAAACGCAGCGGGATGCGCACCCCGCCATTGGTCATGCGCAGTGCCGGTTCCGTGACAGTGATCCAGTCCGAAACATTGTAGCCGTTGCGTATTTGAGCCGTGTCATTGGACACAATGTGAACGGAACTGACGCCCTGAAG
>JANNEF010000363.1:0-9794 GCA_031378375.1 Verrucomicrobiota bacterium
TCGTTGAGCGGGTGCTCCGGCGTGCGCGCGGTGCGCGGATCGGGCAGTGCTTGGAAATGAGTGAGCAAGTTGAGTTCAGGATGCGTTCGCATCCCGTCTCATGTACGCATTGTATTTACAAAGTACATACAAATCTTTGAGGAAATTTAGCTGCGTCTGCCCTGCGGGTTGCGGTAACTTTGTTTGAACAAGCCCCGGCGGTTTGATACTACTCGGCGGAAGTTGTCCGAACCAAAAACTGTGAAAGCTGTCATCCTCGCCGCCGGTAAGGGCACGCGCATGCGTGACCTGACCAACGAACTGCCCAAGCCCATGCTCAAAGTCCAGGGCCGGTTCATCCTCGAACACATCCTCGCCGGCCTGTTGGCTGCCGGCATCCACGACGTGTTCATCGTCACCGGCTGGCAGGCCGAGGTCATCGAAAACTATTTCGGCGATGGCAGCCGCTGGGGCGCGCGCATCGCTTACGGCCGGCAGGTGGTGCAGGATGGCACCGGCAAGGCGCCGGAATTGGCGAAAGCCTTCGTGGGTCGCGACACGTTCCTGCTCACGTACGGTGACATTCTGGTGAAGCCTGAAACTTACCAGCAGATGATCGCGCGCTTTGGCGAGGGGAAGTTTACTGGTTTGATTACCGTGACCGGCAGCGAGGATGTGACCAAGGGAGGGCTGATTTTTTTCGACGACGCCTTTTGTCTCACCCGTCTGGTCGAGAAGCCGGACGCGGCCCGGGTCGCGGAACTGCGCCGGGATGGCTGGCTGAAACCCGGCCAGACGGCGTGGTACAACGCCGGCATTTACATCTTCGAGCCGGTCGTCTTCGAGTTCACTGCGCAACTGCAAAAATCCCCACGTGGCGAGTATGAGCTGACCGACGCCATCAACGCGTTGGTCTCAGCCGGACAAACAATCGCCGGGATGGAAATCGCCGGTCGCTGGGTGGACGTGCGCGACCCGGAAGTGCTCGCGGCGCTGGAGCGAGGTTGAGTGAAGGAGGCGTCGGAGCGACGTCCGTCCGCACTGTCCAGCGTCAGGGTTTCGGCCCCGGCTGCGTTTGCTCGGTCATGTCAATGCGCGTCATCTCGGCCTTGAGGTAGTGCAGCACCACCGGGGCGAGGATCATGCCGGGGATGCCCATCAACCGCTCACCGAGAATCAAGCCGAGCAACGTGAGCCAGACGGGGTTCTTGATCCGGTCGCCGATGATTTTGCTGTTCAGGAAATATTCCAGCTTGTGCAGCGCGACGAGGAAGCCCAGCGCCCAGAACGCCATCTTCGGTGACACAGTGAAGGCGATGCCGACGATGACGCAATTGCTGAGCAGATTGCCGATGATCGGCAGCAACCCGCACAGGAAGGTCACCCCGATCACCACGGGCGCGTACGGCAGTTGGACCGCCAGGACGAACATGGACGTCAGCGCGGTGTTGATGGCCGAGATGATGATTTGCGCGCCCATGACCGTGACGAAACTCCGGTAGAGTGTCGCGAAGCGGGACGAGATTTCCTCGCACATCGCCGAGTAAAGATTGTTGCGCACCTGGTGGGTTTCCCGTTCGAGATCCAGGACGGAATTCACGAACAAACTGGCCGCCACGACGAAGGAGATGAGCAACACGACAAACTCATGCCCGGCAAACTTGGCGACGCGCCCCAGCATGGTGATTTGATCCTTCACTTCGTTCAGCGTCACCGCTTTCAAGCTCTCCAGATCGGTGAACGGCAACTCCAGGCCCTTCTCGCCGGCGTACTTGATGATCGAAGGAATGGACGTTTCGGCGATTTGGGGCAGCGCGACCAACGCTTGTTGCAAGAAGTGCGCCGCCCCGTAAAACACGCCCAGCACCAACCCGGCAAACAGCACGATGGCCAGCGACTTGTTGTTGATGTAGTGCAGTTTTTCCAGTGCGAAGTAGGACAACAACACGGCCACCAGCGGCAGGCCCAGACGCAGCCACGCCGTCAGGACCAGGAGCAGAAAGATGAAAAGGTAGGAGTAACGCGCCGGCTTCTTCAAGGATTGCATTGTCATCATGCGTGAGGGGTCAGACTACAAACTTCGGTTCGAACACCGTTCCGATCCCGTGCTGGCGAAGCAGCTCGACGAACTTTGCCAGCCCGCGCTTCTCGTCCGCGCCCAGGTGATAATGGATGTGCCAGCCCAGGTAATCCTTGCGGAACTCCAGATCGTAATCCGTGCGCGAGCTGATGATGTAATCCAGCGTGTCCATTCCAAAATCCCTCGCCGCGCGAAGCTGGCGGCAGAGGCGCGCGTGGTCGCCGCCCCGGCGCAACGCCCACACCGCGTACACGAACGGCAGTCCCGTCAGTTCAAACCACGCCGTGCCCAGATCCCAAATCTCGTGCGCGTGCGGTGCCCGCAGAAAATCAATCGCCGGATCGCCGATCAGCAGCACCGCGTCGAGCGCGGCGGCGGCGGCGTAATTATCCAGCGGGCGAAACTCCGGCCGCAACCCCCGCCCGGCCAGCAACACCTTGAGCAGGTTGACGCTCGTGAGCGAGGCAGTGTCGCAAAAAACCTCCCGCACCTCCGCCAGCGGCACGCGGTGCGCCAGGAACACGCTCTTCACCTCGCCCAGTGACGCGACCGCGATGCCGTCCAGCACCTCGTAGCGATCGTGGAAGAGAACCTCCGTCACGCTGACCAGCGCCGCGTCGAGTTCATCGCGTTGCAACATCTCGGCGAGCTTGGCGGGCGTGGCGAAGATGATCTGCTCCTCCAGTCCGCGCGTGAGCGGCACGGCGTTGAGGTACGGCACAGAGCCAACGCGATACGGCGCGAGCGACTCGGTGAGGTGGTCCTCGCGTTGGAGCAACTCGGCGCGCTGCTCGCGTTCGCGGCGATGGGCGACATCTTCAGCCGACTCGCGGGCGGCCAGACGCAGCTTTGGAAATTCGTCACTCATGCGGTGGCTGGATTGCGTTCAGGAATTTTCGACAGTTCCCTGGCCTGCACATCGCGGTCTAAAGTTTTGCGGCGTGAGAAAAGCATTGTCGTTCCGGCGGAACCGCCGGGCGACAGTTTCGGTGAAGATGCGATGTTGAGGCGACAACTTTTCGGCTGCCCTCTCGGTATCCGCGAGCGTGCTCATGGTAAAAAAACAATGCTTCACTTCATGCGGGCGCGTCAACGCCCCGATCGGCTGGAGGCTTTGGAAAATCGCGGGGGCGTTACGCCCCGGTCGGCCTTGGCCTCCGGCTACAGCGCAACCTGCCGCGACGCTGCCTGGCCGCAGCGGGGGTGTGCGCGGAGCGGAGCTAGGGAAACCGTTTCCAGCGCAATGCGTCGAAAAACCGCAATTATTTTTAGCGACGACGGTATTATTCGGGTGTGATTAAACCGGAACCATGCAGCGGGAAACCACGAATGAACACCCATGGACACGAATCAGCAGTGGTGCGAGCGAGTGAGACCGGCAGCGGGCGGATCACGGTCTGGTGGCCGCTGAGACAGCCGTCGGGCGGCGGGAAAACGACGGCTTTATTCGTGGTTGAACTGAATGGTTCCGGTTAAACGTAGTTGGTATTACTACAACGGTCGGGCCGACTGCGCGAACGTGCTCAAGGAATTACCCGCCGGCTTTGCGCTGCCGACCTTGTGCCTGGAAGAGTTCCGGGCGAGCGAGGCGGCGCTGAGTCTGGCGTGCCTGACCTACAATCTGACCGTAATTTTCGAGCGCCATCTGGGCTGGCAACACAAAGTGACCCTGCGGAACTTGCGGTTCTGGCTGTTCGTGACTGCCGGAGTCCTGAGTCATCCGGCGGGCAAGACCAGGATCAAACTGGCCGTGCCGGAACGCGAACGCGAGGGGTGGCGACGCTTATGGGAAAAGTTTTTGAGTTCGATCCCCAACTGCAATGCAGTAGAAAACCATCCCGCTTTCACCAGCCATTCCGCATGAAAAATCAATTCCTACTGCATGGCTTCGGCTGAAGCTGGAGCCAATGGCCGGGATTGATCCCGCAAAGCCCTGCTACGACGCAATTAAAGCCAATGTTTGCAGGCTAATCAAGCGTAATCTGTCACTACCTTTCATTACTCTTTTACTGCCCTTCTGTTGACAGTTTTGTTGACAGTGGTCGGGTTTTGATTGCGGCCAAAATCTTGAAACCCCTCGGCAATCCACCCGCCAATGCCGCCAAGTACTTGGCTGTCGCGCAGGTGGTTGAACTCGCCCCCCCATGTGGCTTGCCTACGAAACCAACGCCATACATCAATGCTGGCATTGCAAGAACGCTCGCGAGCGGAAGGACTCCCGGGACAGCGCCGGTGATGAACCGTCCGTGTAGCTCGCCTTGCCCTCCCGGCGCAGATACGTGTTCGTCGAAACCGTGTCCCTCGCCAGCGTTTTCAAGAAGTGTGCGGGCCGCGTCTGCAATAAAACGGCCGCTGTCAAAAAAAACGAGAAATTCATTGACAGAGCATGTCAAAACATTTAAACAAAATCCATTCCCTGATCAAAAATGCAGGCAGCACCAATTAATTTTGCGTGTCGGTTCAGGTGGAACTCAATCAGATTCTCAGGCGGAAATCAGTGGTAACAAAACCAAACAACGGTCCATTTAATCTGGAAGCCCTGGAGCCGCGCGTGTTCCTCTCGGCTGATGGCTTGACCGGCGCGCCCGCGAATGATCTTTCGGCGGGCGACCCGATGCAGGACGCTTCCTCCGTCATCGTCGAGACCATCGAAGACACACTTTCCACCAGGGGCGCCGGCGGCCTGGCCTACGATTCGGCGACCGGGTTGGATGACATGTTTGGCGGCCTCGCCGAGTCCACGAAGACGGTGTTGCCCGGGTCGCAGACGGCGGGTGAGCAGACGGAAATGCAGCCGGCGACCGGCGGAAGTTCCGCGCAAGATTCGGTTGCCATTTCTGCGCCGATTTCAACAGCACCAACCGGCGTTACCCAGTCGGCCACGGTGGTTCAATCGGGTCCGGCTCCGACCGGGACGGCAGGGAATCTGACCTCCACTGCCGGGGCCGTCAGTTCTGGAATTTCAAATCCGATCACCGATCAACTCACGACCACGCTGCATGTGGCGAACGCGCCTCCGCAATCCAGCCCTGCTGATCAATCACATGCGTCTTCAGTTTCAAATTCCCCAGAGTCTTCTTCGGAATCCACCTTCGGTTCTATCTCACGTTTATCCTCCATCGGTGCTGCCAATAGTGCGTTAACCTCCTCCGACAGCGGCGCGATTCCGGCGACCGCCACCGCAAAGACCATCGCTTTTGTGGACACCGGGCTGGCGGATTATCAGGCGCTCATCCGCGCGATTTCTGGGGGCGACACCGGGGCCTCGGCCGGTTCCGAATCCAACGAGATTATTCTCCTCGACGCCGGACGGGATGGGTTCGAGCAGATCACGGAAGCCCTGGCC
The DNA here is from genome assembly GCA_031378375.1 of Verrucomicrobiota bacterium. GTDB lineage: Bacteria > Verrucomicrobiota > Verrucomicrobiia > Limisphaerales > JANNEF01 > JANNEF01. The sequence continues at coordinate 5,406 of JANNEF010000363.1, forward strand.
AGCCGGAGCGGCGTTTCGGCCATCCACATCTTTTCACACGGCTCCACCGGCTCCCTCCTCTTGGGAGCCACCCGGGTGGACGCCGCCGGGTTGAACGCTTACGCGGAGCAGTTCGCCACCTGGAACCGGTTGCTGACTGCGGACGCGGACATCCTGCTTTATGGCTGCAACATCGGCTCCGGGGAGCGCGGGGCGGAATTCATCGCTCGCCTGGCCGCCTTGACCGGGGCGGATGTGACCGCGTCGGTGGACGAGACTGGCAGTGCGCTGCTCGGCGGCGACTGGGACTTGGAGGCGAGCACTGGCGAGATCGAGGCCACCCCGCTCTCTGATTCCGGGAGCCCGGACGGCTATCACTTCCTGCTCCCCGACGTGGTGGTGGATGGCGATGCGGGCAAGAACACGTTTACCATCGCGAACCAGACGGCTACCAGACAGGGCAACACGCCGAAAAATGTCGGCGTCGCCGATACCCTGACGGTAAACGGCCTGGCCGCCGATGACACGTTCAACGTGCAGGCTTATTCGCAGGGGATGTCAACCACGCTGGACGGCGGCCCCGGCACCAAGGACAAGGCCGACCTCAACGGAGTCGGCACCAAAATGAACCTGGATGTCGGCGCGGCCGGCACCGAGATCAAGGTTTACGACGTCCAAGTGGGCGGTACCAACAATGACCCGCTGCGAATGACGCTCAAGAACGTCGAGGAAATCGTCGCCGGTTCCAACACCAACACGTTGAACCTCGGCGCACTGAATGTCGCGCTGCTGATCCGGGTCGTGGAAGCCAACAAGGTCGAGGTGTTGACTTTGAACGCCGGCACGGCCGCGGACCCGGTGTGGACCTTGATTCTCACCGCATCGAACATCCATAACGTGAAGGGCGGCAAAAGCCAGAACCTCTTCGTCATTGGCAAAGGCGGAAAACTTGACGGCACGATTCACGGCGGAGCCGGTGACAACAATGTCCTCAGCTACAGCGACACGTTCACCGCGCGGATCGGCGCGCAGCAAGCTGCGGTAATGATTGTTTCGGGGGCCAAGAGTTATGGAAACTCTGTCAACCTCGAGATCATGGCGGGATCGAGCACGGACGGGAAAGCTACCGCGATCAAGGGTGGCCAGGCCGATGGCTTCAAGAATATTCACGCGTTCATCGGCGGGCCGGAGAACGATATGCTTGCCGCCACCGCCGGAAGCAACGCCGCAGTCATCCTGAGCGGCGGCGCTGGAAATGACGAGATTACCGGAAGCACGGCAGCGGATACCTTGAGTGGTGGCGATGGCAATGACACGCTCACCGGTTGGGGCGGTGCCGACATGCTCGCGGGTGGCGACGGCGATGACACTTATGTCGTGCCGGTGACCGCCGAGTTGATGGAGACGATCAAGGAAGACGACGGCGAAGGCAACGACACCCTCGATTTCTCAGCGGTCAGAGACACGACTCCGCTCACGGTGGAGATTCATCCCAATGCCAACCTGGCCGGTGCGGGAGGGTTCACCGACCCGAACCACGGCGTCATGGCGACTGCTCCCGGAGGCAGAATGCTGAATGCCACGTATGTCGAGAGCGTGGTTGGAGGAGCCGCGATCAATACCTACAACTTCCACCCCAACTGGGGTTGGTTCGCGACGATGGACACCAGGAAGACCGTCACCATCACAATTGATGACACGAAAGACGGCCTTCCCGCGGATAACGGCACGAAGTTCGGCACGCTCGATTTCAGCGAAGTCAAAATTGACCTCGCCTTCACGGTTGAGGCTCCCGGCAGGGTCACGGTGGAGGGCACGCAGAAGTGGGGCAACACGACCTACACCTTCGTCGTCAAGGCCAGCGGCATCGCGAGCGTCACGGGCGGCAAAGGAAACAACACCTACACGTTCAAAGCCGGTGGGAAACTGGAGGGCACGTTGACGGGTGGCGCGCCGGGCCAGGCTCCCGGCAAACAAAACATTCTCGACTACAGCGGCTACAACGACTCGGTCACTGCCAACCTCACGGGTGGCGCCATCGAACCCACGCCTGCCAACGCCCCTGTCATTGAGCCTTTTGGGGTTGTCATGGTTGGCAAACTGCCGGTCCAGGAGGAATGGACCTTCACCATTGCTGCGACCCAGGGGAGCATGGTGCTTGGCACCCAGGAATCGAATTTCGACTCGGCTCATCGGAATGAACTCGACGAGCAGAAGTTCAAGGACCTCCTCGCGCAGTTCCTGAAGCGGAATGATTTCTCCGTCACCAAGAACAAAGGCGTCGTGGGCGTGCCTGTCCAAACCACCTGGACCATCCTGTTTTCCGCGCCGGGACCGCTCGGCGGCTTTTTCGATTCGGTAAAGAACAACCTGAAGTTTGGCACTGCGGGGGTGGCGACCGTGACTTCGATTACATTCGCCAGTGGCGGGAGCGGTTACGGGGCTGCGCCCGTTGTGACCATTGCCCCGCCTGGTGACCCCATGGGAACGCAAGCCACGGCCACCGCCACCCTCGGCGTGACCAACGAGAGCTTCATCATCGCCGGGGGCACTACTGTTTATTCTGTCGCGCCGATCGTGACCATCAGCGGCGGCAATGGTACTGAAGCTGAGGCAACCGCCGTGCTCACCGGGGGGGTCGTGACCGGCATCACGATCACGAAACCCGGCAAAGGCTTCACCGCGTCACCGATCCTCGTCTTCTCCGGCGGCACCATCATGACCGCAGGCACCAACCCCACCGGGGCCGGAAATGCGGCAAACTTCACGGTCAGCGGCATCACCGTCACCAATGGGGGCAGTGGTTACACAGCGGTGCCCGCTGTGACCATTGCCCTTCCTGGTGCGGGGGGAACGGAAGTCACTTCGCCCCTCGCAACGGTCTTTTCCGCTAAACAGGACGAGGGGGTGACGGCGGCGGATCGTACCTGGAATGTTCACACCACCGCCGTTAACGGAAGCTTCCGGCTGACGGTCACGTTTCAGGACAAGCTAGGCAATCCGGTGACCACCACTGGACCTCTTCCCACACCTCCCACGACGGCCGACATCCCCTACAACGCGTCGCCGGACCAGATCCAGGAGCTGCTCCAGGATGCCATTGACATGGTGATCGGGGCTAACCCGAAGATAAGCCCAAACAAGTTTGAACTGGGTCTGCTCGACGTTGACCCGGTCGTCCTCGTTGTCGGAGGCATGGGCACGGCGGCTTTTCCCTGGCGTATCATCTTCGCCAACATGGGCGATGCCATCCTGACGCCTGGCGCGAACACCCTGATTGCCGGCACGCTGCTGCCGCCGAACCAGGCCAGTGGCATCACCACCTCGGTGACCGGCATCACGCAAGTGATCGGCTCCTCGAAACCCGACCGGATTTACGGCACGCATAGTAACTCTCGCATGATCACCGACTTCAACGGCGCGGACGGATACAGCCTGTCGGGCAGCACGCTTACGCTGACCAATGTGGACGCTGCCAAAAACCTCCAGACCGGCCAGGCGGTGCTTTACACGGTTGCGGCGGGTTACAAGCCAATCAACGGGCTGAACTCGGGCCAGGTGTATTTCATCAAGGTTGGAGAAAGCGGCGGCAAACCGACCCTCAAGTTTTATCTGGACCCCAAGGAAATTGACAAGTTCCTCGGCAAAACGATCTCGCTGAAGGTGCCGGAGGGCGACGTGGCCGCTGCCATGCATACCCTGAAAGAAGTGTTCGTGGTCAACGGCGGCGCCGGCAACGACTGGCTGGTCGCGCCGATCAACGCCCAACAGGCCAACGCCAACCAGAGCGGCCTATTCGATCTGGGAGGCAAGGACGAACAGCAGGTAGCGTCCTCGGGCCAATCGTGCGGCGTTGTTGCGAACTCTTGCCAGGCGGAAGCCGTCGTGGGATTGGGTCGTGAACCGCACGGGGACATCGGTGTGGGCCGCGAAGGAGGCCACGACGTCGGCGGTGCCATCCTCCGAGCCGTCATCCGCCACAATCACCTCGAAGTTTCGTGGCACATTTCGCTGGACAGCAATCGACTCGAGCACGAGTGCGAGGTGCCGGGGCCGGCGGAATGTGGTGACCAGGATCGACGTGTCGATCGCCGTGATGGGTGTCGGTTGCTTGGTCATCGGAAGTGTTCCTTGGCCAGCGAATCCACGTTCAGTAGCAGTTCGAGGGCATCGGTACACCCCAGCGGTTCGAGAGCGACCTCAATCGCACCGAGTGAAAGCTCACCAAGCCGAGGCACGCGGATCCTGACAAGGTCCTTGAGCGTCGTCAGGAGCATCGTGGCACCCATGGCTTCGGCCCAGCGTGCGACCTCGTCAAGGTCGGCTGCTGAGTACACATGGTGATCGGCGAAGCTCCGAAATCCGACGAGATCAACTCCGATGTCCACGAGCGTGCGGCGGAACGCCGCC
>JANNEF010000390.1:0-36795 GCA_031378375.1 Verrucomicrobiota bacterium
CCCGGTGCTCGGGCCAAGCGTTGAAGTTCCGTTCGTTGCTCTGCGGACAGGTGCAGTGGCAGTTTGGGGCGAGCCATGTCGAAAGCCTGGCACAACTTCGTCCACTTAGTAAAGTGTTTTGTGAGACACTACACTAGCTACACAGGAAAAGATGGTGGTTGAGTTGCTTCCATATCAGGTGGGTTTTATCGAGTCATTCTTCTCAACAGACTCTGTTCGTCATCACCTTCTGACCGCCCCCTGTGGAGCCGGACAATTCAACTTGGTTGTTTCTCTAGTTGAGCGTGCTGTCAAAACGCAGAACCTCAACCGGGTTTTACTGGTTGTGCCGGGGCACTTGCGCGATTGCTACCGTGATTTTCTCAGAAGCAACATTCACATGCGTCATGTGGAGAGTGTTGATTCTGGAAGGTACAGGGAGCTTCAGGCCGCGAACCCTCCTTGGTGGCGTGAGTCAATCATCGCAGTTGTTGCCAATCACAGTGAAGTATTGGGCCAGCTTGCTATGTTCAATTGGGATTTGGCCGTGATGCAAGAAAGTGCAGACAGGGGAGACTCGCTTTGTAGTCATGTGCAAAGCCTTTTGAATACAGACAAACTAGGCCGTTGTGTGTTCCTGAAAGTTGGTGACGCCAATTCACAGTTCAGTGTCCCATCCAATGTTTTTTACGAAACTGTTTGGAAGCCCGAAGACATCAAGGGCAAGGAAGGACATCTCCTGCTAATCTTAGATAAACAGCTTTGGAAACGCTGGCAATACGTTCGGGATCCAAACGAGAAGCAAATTCTATCGTTACTCGATTCGGTTGTGAGGCACCTGCGAAATAACGATTGGGGAATGTTGATTAAAAATTCGCTGTACCAAAGAGCCGGATCGGGGATATCCGCACTTGAGCAGGCGTCCTTTATTTTGGTCAGAATCTTGGCTCTGCATTTCGGATACAAACTCTCTGATTCACTCTCAGCAATTGGTGCCCCGGGTGAGTGGAGTAATGAAGCTGATCCGTTTATCCGTGCGGCTGGACAAGTAGAAGCGATTTGGGCAGATGGCGGTTTGGCTTTAGAAGAGATCGGAGACCTGTGTTCGTGGTTTGATGGAATCCCCGGCGATAACAAACTCGAATTACTGCTTGAGAATATTGAGTCATTATTTGATGCAGAAGGCGTCGAGCCGAAACGTGTTTGTATTTTTTCCTCGTTCAATAAAACGGCTTCTTATCTTCACTCCGCTTTATCTGACGAAGAGTATCGCATTCACATAATCACTGACTCGACGCCGTTTTCTGAGCGCCAGCAGGTCTTCGCGTCACTGAGTGTCTCCGACGGCATCCTCATTGCAACTCCGCAGGCGGTGGAGTGCTTGCCTCCATTCCATTTTACGGGAGTGATTCACTACGATTTGCCCGCAACACAATGTGAATTGATGCTGCGCTTTAGTGGATGCAAAACGCCCTGCCCAAACTATGTAATCGTGGACAAATCGGGGGTCAACAAAATGGAAGCCCACTTGCTTAAGAGTAACGAAATACCAGTGTGACCGAGTTATCCAAGCATTTCCAAGATTGCTTTGGTTATACGAATCAATTGTTCAATGACTGTCAGATAAACAACCACATCTGCCATCCGCTTCGATTTCATCTTTTTTACGTTCATAGTTTTACACCTCCCTTCCCGATGAATTACACGTAGGCAGTCATCCCTTCCTTAATCAGATAATAATAATTACGGGAAAATTTATCAGCGACGGTTCACAATTGGTCTCGGCTTGTGTAGCGCGCGTCACTCCGTGTGCGCCGTCTTTGGTCTGGGCACGTCCGGCGCGCAGGGGAACACCGCGCTCTACCCTTTCCCAGCGGCAGCGGCGTTGCGCCTTTGTTCTTTGCGCCTCACAACGCGCAGGCTTTGACGAGTGCTTTCTTGACGGTTTCCAAGTCCGCCGCCGGCAGAACACCCAGCCGTTTTTCAAAGCGAACGGACGGCAGCGAGCCAATGCCTTGCACATTGGCCACGGATTCCTAGTCGAGAAAAGGCAGATGGCCGAGCGGCACTTCCAGCTCGCTGCCACGGTTCTGCTTCGTGATCGGGATGTGAATGATGAGCGAACGCGGCGCGTTGAGATTGTCGGCGATGAGCACTACGCCGGGGCGGGTCTTGGCCGCCATGCCCATGTCCACCAGCCAGACTTCACCGTGACGCGGCGTCATGGCGGTCGAGGATGTCCAGAACTTCCTGCTCCACTTCGCGCGTCGGCAACACGTCGCCCCAGGCTTCTTCCTCGCGCTGGCGGGTGAGGAACTTGAGGTAATGCCGCACTTCGCGCAGCACCGTCTCCGGCTGCTGTTTGATTTCTTCGATCAAGCTTTCCTGCGTGCTCATGGCGAAAAAGTATCTCCTTTGCGCGTGGCTGGCAAGGCGGACACTGTGACAGGCGGAGAGTGTGACCTCACAAGGCAACGGCACGGCAACGCAAAGCGAGCTGCTCCCGTTTTCCCCGCGCCCTGGCGCAACGGACTACAAGCCGAACCAAAGCCGGACGGCAGCGTCGAGTTTCACCAAATCCGTTTCCTGCAACTGGCCGAGAGGTTTGCGCACCAAAGCGCCGGACACGGAGGCCACGGCGCGCTTGGCAAACGACGGATGAATCAAGCCCGCCTCGCGCCAGAATTGGATGGAAAATTCTCCGGGCCGCAACGCATCGCCCACCGAAGTCACCGCCACAACGAGCAAGTCATCGGACGGATAACGCGGACTGACGATGACGGCCGGGCGGATTTTGGCCGAGGATTGGTCGGAGAAAGGAAACGGAAGCAGAACGACCGCGCCGCGATTATAGTCGGTCGTAGTCGGCATCGAGCGGGTTGTCCCAAATCGCGCGAAACGCGGGTTCGGACAAGCGCGCGAAGTCATCCGCCAAACCGCTGTCCATGTCGTCCGCGTCCGGTGCGATGACTTTGACTCTGACGTTGGGCTTCAAGTGTGCCGGTTCGTCCAGCACAATGAACCTGCCGTCAAAATGGGCGTCTAGCGTTCTCACGGTGGCAATCTAACGGTCCATCGCTTCGTTCTCAAGCGCCAAATGCTTCACGATTACCAAGTCGGGAAGACGCAAAGCGAGCCTCTCCCGTTTTCCCCGCGCCCTGGCGTTGAAAAATCAGCCCGGTGGTTTTACAAACCAAGACAGTGGCGGACAGCGGTTTCTACTTTGACCAAAGTCGCCCCGGAAACTTTTCCGGCAGGCTCGCCAGCAAACCGCGCGGGATCCAGCGAACGGAGTTGGAAGCAGAGGAAGACGGTTTCCACCGGCAGGCCGCTTTCGGCGGCAGAAACGCGGACGTTGGTGGGATTAATCGCGCGCCACATTTTCGCCTTTCGTGCCGATGACGACGGTGACGACCAGCGGCAGACGGTTGATGGCGTTGACGGAGAGGATGAGAACCGGCCGGCGTCCCGCTTGTTCCCGGCCTTGCACCGGGTTGAGGTCCACCAGGTAGATGTCACCGCGCTCGATGGCCATCAGAGTTTGCCAAGACCGTCGGATTCAGCAGCGGCGAACTCGGTGTTGATGAAACGTAACTCGCGCTGGATTTGCGGATCTTTCGCCATTGCGGCCAGTTGATTGAAAACGTCGTCCGCGTCGTTGTCCCAAGCCTTTGCCAAAGATTCCTCTGAGAGTTTGAGCCGCGCCTCGCGCTCCGGGTCGGATTCAATGGTCACACGCACATGGGATTTTTCCGGGAGCGACAACGGACGCGGTAGCACGAGCGTGCCGTTCTCGTAGATGGCTTCAACGGTCGTCGTCATGGCCGGAAAATATCCTTCTAAAGTCTGGTTTGCAAGTCGTCGTCGAAGCGATTGTTGATTTACGCCGCCGCGGCTTCCCCCCGCTCAGGACTGTTTCCATGTCCACAAACCGCCCGGCCTCGGCGTCCTTCATGGCTTCCTTGAACTCGTTGGGAATCCACGAGTCATCGTGCTCGACGACAAACTTGGTCACTTGCGCCCGTTCCGCCGGCGGCAGGGCTTTGAATTCTTCGATGATTTCTTGCGCGCTCATGAGCGTAACTAGCCACAGACGTTCATCGCTGACAAGTTGCGAATGGCCCGGCCCGGAGCCGCAAAGCGAGCTGCTCCCGTTTTCCCCGCGCCCTGGCGTCTTTGCGACTCTGCGTAAATCTGCCCGGTGGTTGGTCGGGCGCGTCACTCCGTGCGCGCCGCCTTTGGTCTGCGCACGCCCGGCGCGCAGGGCAGCGCCGTGCCCCGGCATTTCCCAACGGCAGTGGCGTTGGGCCTCGCTTCGTTGCGCCAGAAAATGTTCGCCTGCCAGCGGCGGCTCGGTTACAACCTCTCCAAGCATGAAATCAATGACCGGTTACGGTTGGGGCGATTGCTCCAAGGATGGGCTGAAGGTGACGGTCGAGCTGAGTTCCGTGAACCGGAAACAGAGCGAGATTTCAGTCAACCTGCCGCGTGAACTGGAGGTGCTCGAAGCGCAGATCCGCGACGAGATCAACCGCAGCGTCGCCCGCGGGCGCGTTACCGCGCGCGTGGTTCTGCACGCGGCGGAAGGCAAGGAGGCGGCGCGCATCCACTTGAACAAGCCGCTGGCCCGGGCCTACGTGCGCGAACTGAACCGGCTGGCGGTGGAGTTGAAGTTGAACGGTCCGGTGTCGCTGGATGTTCTGCTGCGCGCTCCGGGGGTGTTGGAAAGCAACGGCGAGATCGCCGACGCCGAGGACTTCTGGCCGGCCGTGGAGAAGGCGTCGCGCCAGGCGCTGGCAATGCTGGTGAAAATGCGCCAGCGCGAGGGGGCGAACCTGCGCAAGGACCTCTGCGCCCGCATGGCCACGATGCGCAAGGCCGTCACGCGCGTGCAGAAACAGGCGCCGCTGGTGCAGCGGCGTTATCGCGATCAGTTGCTGGAGCGCATCAAGAACGCCGGCCTGGAGGCGCTCGAACTGGAGGAGGAGCGCGTGCTCAAGGAGGTGGTTTACTTCGCGGACAAGTCGGACATCTCCGAGGAGTTGACGCGGTTGCAAAGCCACTTCCAGCAGTTCGAAGACTGCCTCAAATCGTCCGAGCCAGTCGGCCGCACCCTGGATTTTCTGGCGCAGGAGATCAACCGCGAGATCAACACGGTCGGCTCCAAGGCCAATGACAGTTTGATCGCGCGCGAGGTGGTGATTTTGAAGACGGAGTTGGAAAAATTCCGCGAACAGGCGCAGAATGTCGAGTGAACAGCAGGTGCGGATGAAAGTCGGGAAGCAAACAAACATGTCGAACGCCGAATCTGAATTTTATGTGTGGCAGCCGGAGGGTGGAAAGAGCCCGCGGCCCAAGCCGGGCGCGTCCGCGCCGGGGCCGTTGCTGATCGTGCTTTCGGCCCCCAGCGGCGGCGGCAAGACCACGGTGTGCAACCAGTTGCTCGCCACGCGCCCGAACGTCACCCGAGCCATCACCTGCACGACGCGCGAGCCGCGCGAGGTCGAGCAGGAGGGGGTGGACTATTATTTCATGGACGCGGCGACGTTCCTGAAGCGGGTGCAGGCCGGGAATTTTCTGGAGCACGCGACGGTTTATGGGAACAGCTACGGCACGTTGAAGAGCGAGGTGCTCGGCAAGCTCCGCCACGGCAAGGACGTGATCCTCAACGTGGACGTGCAAGGCGCGGCGACGATTCGCGCGCACGCGGAAGCCGATGCCGAATTGAAACGGGCGCTGGTCACGGTGTTTCTGACTCCGCCCTCGATGAGCGTGCTGGAGGAGCGGCTGAAGAAGAGCGGCCACGACGCGTCGTCGTCGATCCAAAAGCGGTTGAGCGTGGCCCGGCAGGAGATCGCGCAGGCCAAGAACTTTGATTACGTGATCATCAGTTCCAGCGTCACGGAGGATTTGCGCCGGATGCAGGCGATTCTGGATGCGGAAAAGATGCGACAGGAACGCACGGTGCTGCCGTTGTATGATTGACCTGAGTTCCGAGCTGGCAGGGTTACATGAGGCTGGCGACTGCGCGTCGTCCGGTGTTTTCGACTTTTTCACTCAACCAACCGGCTGAACCAGAACGTGGCCATGCCTGCTGCCCCCACCATCATCCTTGGAGTCACCGGCTCCATCGCGGCTTACAAGTCGGTGGACCTTTGCAGCCTGCTGACCAAGCAGGGCTGCGAAGTGCATGTGGTGATGACGGCGGACGCGCTGCGCTTCGCCACGCCGCTGCCGTTCAAGACGCTCTCGCGGCATCCGGTGGTGACGGATTTGTACGACGAGGAAGAAGGCTGGAAGCCCGCGCACATCGAACTCGCGGACGCGGCGGATCTGCTGCTGATCGCTCCGGCCACGGCGAATGTCATCGCCAAGCTGGCGCATGGCCTGGCCGACGATGCGCTGTCGTGCATCGCACTGGCGTTGAATCCGCAGGCCGGCGTGCTGGTCGCCCCGGCGATGAACGGCAAGATGGGGCAGCATCCGGCCACCCAGCAAAATGTCGCGGCGCTCAAGGCGCGCGGCGTGGAGTTTATCGGGCCGGACGCGGGGATGCTCTCGTGCGGTTACGAGGGGGTGGGGCGGTTGAGCGTGGTCGAACACATCGGCCAGCGGGCGGTGGAGATGGTGAAGCGGGGCGCGTAATGGAGAAACCCTGGGGGTGCGTTCCACGAGTCATTACGCCGTTCGATCAGGGTTCGCATAACCGGGCTTTCGCGTTAGTCTGACCAGACGTGAGCACGACCCCAACACAAGCTGCCGAGGCGGATTCGCCGCGCGAGGAAAAAGCTTCCTGGCGCCGGCTGCGGGCTCTGCGCGCTTTGTTGCACGAGACTGCGCCGCCGCCTGATCAGATGGCGTTGCGGCTGCGCACGGTGGAGCGGGACGTGATTCTGCCGGTCAAGGGGGCGCTGATCCTGGTGCTGTTTTACAGTCTATTCTTTTCGCGATGGTTCGAGGACGTTGCCATCCCGCGTTCGGTGGCGCAGCAGATCATCGAAAGGTTCTTTCTGATCTATCTGGGGCTGAACTTGGCGGTGACGGCCGTGCTGTTGCTGGCGGGCCACCTGCCTTCGGTGCTGGTCCAGCGAGTCATCTTCACGTCGAATTTCGTGGATGGCATCTTTCTCGCCGCGCTGACGTTCGTAACGGGTGGGTTCGACAGCATTTTGTATTGGCTGTTCCTCGGCCTGATTGTGCGCAATGCCGTGAGCAGTCCGCTGGCGACGCCGCAGATCATTCTGAATCTGTCCGTCAGCCTGTGTTACCTGGCGGCGGGAGTTTTGGATCTGGCCATTGGCGACGAGGCGCTCGACTTCGGGGACTACGTTCGTTTCACGCCGGGCAATCCGGCCGAGCCGTTTCTGCTCCGACTCTTCGTGCTCTTGCTGCTGTCGGTCTGCTGCTACGGCTTGCAGGTCTTGTTTGAGAAGCAGCGGCGTGCGGCCGAGGAAATGCGGGAGTTCAACACCCGACAGGAGCAGTTGCACTCGGCCGGGCGGTTGGCCGCGCAGATTGCGCACCAGATCAAGAATCCACTGGGTATCATCAACAACGCCGCCTACTCACTCCAGCGCGCGATCCAGGAGGGCAAGGGCGACACCACCCAGCCGCTCCAAATAATTCGCGAGGAGGTCGAGCGCGCCGACCGCACCATCACCAAGCTGATGGGTTACGCGCAACTGGCCGAGGGCAAGGTTGAGCGGTTGCAGGTCGTCGAGGAGTTGGACCGCGCCGTGGCCGAGGTGTTTCCGCCCGGCACCCACCCGGACGTGCGGGTGGAGAAGGATTATTCCGACCACCTGCCGGTGTTGTTGATGCAGCGCGGGCACCTGTCGGAAGTGCTGGTCAACCTGCTCCAAAACGCCCGCGAAGCCATCGCCAGTCGCGGGCGAATCAAGGTCACCGCCCGCCTCGGTCCCGACGAGTCCGTGATCTTGACCATCAGCGACGACGGCCCTGGCATCCCGAAAGATCGCGTGGAGAAGATTTTTCAGCCTTACTTTTCCACCAAAGAGAAGGGCACTGGTCTGGGGCTGCCCATCGTCAAGCACAACACCGAGATTTACGGCGGCAGCGTGAAAGTCGAATCTGAGCTTGGAAAAGGGGCGAAGTTTGTCCTACACTTGCCGACCAGAACGTTTATGAAACTGCGGACATGACCACCACGCTGCCTCCAGTGCTCGTCGTGGATGACGAGAAGAACATGCGCTTGTCGCTCGCGACGGTGCTGGCGGCCGAAGGCTACGCCGCCATCACGGTCGAAAGCGCCGAGGAAGCGTTGACGCGTCTCGATGGCGAAAAATTCTTCATGGTCCTGACGGACGCGCATTTGGGCGGCATGTCCGGTTACGAGTTGCTCGACCGCCTGCGCAAGAGTTGGCCGGATCTGCCGGTGCTGATGATCACCGCCTATGCCACGCCCAAGCTGGCGGTGGATGCCATCAAAGCCGGCGCGATTGATTATTTGTCCAAGCCCTTCGAACCGGAGGAGCTCCTGCACGCCGTCGGGCGTTGCGCCGAGCGTTACCGGTTGTTGCAGGAGAATGCGACGTTGCGTGCGCGCGGGGGGGAAACCTACCGGCTGGAACAAATCATCGGGGAATCGCCCAAGATGCTCGAACTACGGGCATTGATCCAGAGCGTGGCCCACTCCAATGCCACGGTCCTGATTCTTGGTGAAAGCGGCACCGGCAAGGAACTCATCGCCGGCGCGCTGCACAGTTTGAGTTCGCGCGCCCGGGCCAACTATGTCCGCATCAATTGCGCGGCCATCCCCGAGCAACTGCTGGAGAGCGAACTGTTCGGCCACGAGAAAGGCTCCTTCACCGGCGCCATCAAACAAAAACCCGGCCGCGTCGAGGAAGCCGACGGCGGCACCATCTTCCTGGATGAAATCGGCGACATGAGCCGCGCGCTGCAAGCCAAGCTGCTGCGCTTTCTGGAAGATGGCAGCTTCACGCGCGTCGGCGGCAACGAGGAGTTGCGCGTGAACGTGCGGCTCATTTCGGCGACCAACCGTGACATCGTCCAGGCGATCCGTGAGCATCAGTTCCGGGAGGATTTGTTTCACCGCCTGAATGTTGTGCAATTTTGCCCGCCGCCATTGCGGGAGCGGGGCGCGGATATTCTGTTGCTTGCCGAGCATTTTTTGCGGCATTTTAACGGCACGATGAACAAACACATCCAGCGCATCTCCCCGGCGGCGCGGCAGAAACTCCTGTCGCACCACTGGCCCGGCAACGTGCGCGAACTCCGCAATGTGATGGAGCGGGCCGTGATCCTGGAGACCAGCCCCGAGGTCCAGGCGCGCAGCCTGCCGGACTTCCAGTTGGAGGGCCGCTTGCGCAAAGGCGAGATGCCGATGGCCACCCCCGGCCAGTCGCTGGATGACATCATGTCGAACTTCGAGCGTGACCTGATCACGCAGACATTGGAACAAAGCCGTTACAATCTGACGAAGACCGCCGAGCACTTAAAAATCAGCCGTCATGCTTTGCGCTACCGGATGCAGCGGCTGAATATCAACGCCGACACCGATACGGAAGAGGAAGCGGGCCAAGCCAAGGAAACCACCCCATGCTGAAATCATTGTTAATGCTGGCCCAGATGGGCGAAATCGAGGCGGATGAGGCGAAGCAGCAAATCGGGAGCACGACCTCCGGAGGCTCGCCGTTCCTTTCGACCGACACGATGATGGTGCTGGGAGCGATCATGGTCGTGGCGGGCGCGTTGTTCTCCTGGGCATTTTTTATCCGCAAGCGTTCCACTGACCGTCACGGCGCGCTGGTCAGTTCCGGGAATTCTTCCCGCGGGCGTGCATCGGCTTCATCCTCCGGCAAGGACGGCAAAGTCCGCCGCCGCCGCCGCCGGGAACACCCGGACAACCTGCCGCGCAATCCCACGCTGGGCGAAACCGGCGGACTCCCCCCGATGCGGCCCGATGAAGAAGGGTCGCCGCCCCAGCCCCGGTAATCATGGAGGCCAGCCGCACGATCACGCGCAAGAGCGCCTCCAACCTCGCGCTGGCCTTTGTCCTGTTGCCCAAAGCCAAACGCGACGGCATGTCCGCTCTCTACGCCTTCTGCCGCGAGGTGGATGACGTGGCTGACGAGGACTCCGTGCCGGTCGAGGAACGTCGCGTCCGGCTCGCTGCGTGGCGCGAGGACATCGCCCGCGCCTGCGCGCGGGGCGAGCCGAGCTTCGCTGTAAACCGGGAACTCCAACCCTTCATCGCGCAGCACCATCTGCCATTCGCGTTGTTTGACGAATTGATTCGCGGCGTCGAGATGGACCTCGACATCAAACGTTACGAAACCTTCGACGAGTTGGAGCAATATTGTTATCGCGTCGCATCGGTCGTCGGCCTGTTGAGCATCGAAATCTTCGGCTACCAAAACGCCGCGTGTCGCGACTACGCCAACCATCTTGGCAAGGCGCTGCAACTGACGAATATTCTTCGTGATGTCCGTGCGGACGCGGCGCGTGGACGCATCTACCTGCCACTGGCCGAGCTTCGCCGCTTTGGTGTGACTCCGGAGGAGATCTTGCGCTTCGAGTATTCCGAGCGATTCCGCCAACTCGCTGGCAGCGTGGCCCAACGAGCGCGGCACTTTTATCAACTGGCCCGCCAGACCCTGCCCGCCGAGGATCGTCGCTCGATGGCCGCCGCCGAACTGATGGGGTCGGTCTATTGGCGGCTGCTGCGCAAACTCGAACTGCAGAACTTCGACGTTTTCGGCCCGCATCCGACGCGCCTGGGCAAAGGCCAGAAGCTGCTCCTGATTTTCCGCGGCTGGTATCGCGCCTGCTCCGGTGCCCTGACGCCGAACTATGGAACGCCGTGACGCGGTCCGGCGCCTGATCGTCAACGCCGACGACTTCGGCCGCTCGGCCAGCATCAATCAGGCGGTCATCCGTGCTCATCGCGAAGGCATCCTCACCACCGCCAGCCTCATGGTAAACGAGGCCGGCTACGACGAAGCGGTGGCGCTGGCCCGTGAAAATCCCCGCCTCGGTGTCGGCCTGCATCTCACACTGCTCTGTGGGCACTCGGCGTTGGGTTCGGCGGAGATTCCGGGATTGGTGAACGGCTGCGGCGAATTCAGTGACAGTCCCGTGACCGTGGGCTGGCGCTACTTCGCCAGCCGGAAATTGGAAGCCCAGTTGCGCGACGAAATCGAGGCACAGTTCAAAAAATTCCGTCAGACGGGACTTCACCTCGATCACGTCAACGGTCACCTCCATCTGCATTTGCATCCGAAGGTTTTCAAAATCCTGATGGACCACGCCGAGGAGTGGGGCATCACGCATCTGCGCCTGACCCGTGACCCGTTCTGGTTGAACGCGCATCTGGCGTCGGGGCGCTGGCTTTACCGCACCAGCCACGCGCTCATCTATCGGCTGCTGTCGCGTTGGGCGCGCACGGCGTTGGAGCGAAGGCGGATTAAACACACCAGCGTCGTTTTTGGCCTGTTGCAAAATGCGCTGGTGGACGAAACCTACGTCACGCAGTTGTTGCCCGCGCTGCAGTCGGGCGACTCCGAGCTTTACTCCCATCCATCACTCGACGAATTTAAGAACGAGTTCGATGCCCTCATCAGCCCGCGCGTTCGCGCGCTGGTGGACAAGTTGGGCATCCAGTTGATCCGCTATCAGGATTTGTAGCATGACGAAGTTGTTAACCATTTTGATCCTCGCCCTGTTGTTTGAAGCCATCGGAGTGGTTCTTCTTAGCAAAGGACTGAAGGAAATTGGCGAAGTGCGGGCCGTGAAACTCGGCGAGATTGGGCGGATCATTGCGCGTGGGGCCGCCAATCCGAGCATTCTGCTGGGCGTCCTGCTGGAGACGATTTTCTTCGGCGCGTTGATCTACCTGCTTTCGCAACGGGACGTAAGCCTCATCTGGCCGCTCACCTCGCTGGGCTTTGTGCTCACGGCGCTCGCCGCGCGTTTCATCATGCGCGAGGAAGTCAGCGCCTTGCGGTGGAGCGGCGTGCTGTTGATCGTGGCCGGCGCCGCGCTGGTGGCGTGGAGTGAGAAGCGCAAGGCTCCGCCGGTCGAGCCGCCGGGGGGTGCCACCGCCAGGCCGGTGGTCAGTCGGGAATGATTTTATCGAGAACGGCGGCGAGGTTCCTGGCGGCGGCTTGTGTCTGCCGTTGCAGACGGAGCAGGGCGGGGATTTTTCCGGGCGAACGCATGAGCGACAACGCCAGCCGGCCGTAATGCAATTCCTGGCGGGCGTTCATCAACGCGTTGAAATCCAGCGGCAGATCCTCGTGCGCCGCATCCGAGATCACCCGCACCGTTGCGCTCGGAATACCCCGCTGCCGGCACAGCGCGCGGATGATTTCCGATTCCATTTCCACCGCGTCCGCGCCGGTGGTTTCGCGCAGTGCTTTTTTCTGTCCGGCGGTGGTTGCCACGGTGGGCGCGCAATGGAAGCGAACTGGGCGCGCGCCAGCGGCGATCAGGGCCGGGGTCACTCCGGCATTTTCGTCCGCCGAAAAAATCACCGTGCCGGTCGCCAAGTCAGAGTTCAAGCCGCCGGCGAAACCGCAGGTTAGAACCAGTCCGGGTGTCACCGTTTGCAGTTTGTTCAACAAGCCGCGCTCGGAATTTATCCGGCCAATGCCGGCGACGAGGATTTCGATTCGAGTCCGTCCGGCGACTGCGCCGCGAAACGGCTCCGCTTCCTCCTTTACCGCGAAGCAGACCAGCGCAGGCCGGCTCGGCATTCGACATTCGGCATTCAGCATTTACTTCACACCCGCCAGCCGCTCGCGCCAGATCAGGTAGAGTTGCACCGTGGCCCGCACGTCGCGCAGGCAGTACTCGGCGATGTCCCGGTAGCGGCCCTCGGCGAGCAGGTGGTTCACGTCGAGTCCGGTGACGCCGTGGCTTTTGGGAGATTCGATGCCGAAGGCTTTGCAGTAAAAATCCAGGTTGAACTTGCGCGCCGCGCCGTCGCGTCCACTCACGCTGTAAAAGGTCAACTGCTCCGCCAGGTCGCAATGCGGCTCGGTGGCGTAGCGGTAGCCGAGCCAGTCCTTGCGCGAGATCGGGACGTTGAGTTGCGCCGAGCGCAGGTAGATGAAGGGCACGTCGAAGCCTCGCCCGTTGAACGTCACGATCTGGTCATAGTGCTTGGCGATGTCCCAGAACGCGGTGAGCAACTCGGCCTCATCCATGCAGGGCACGAATTCCACGGGGCCGGCCTCGCCGGCATCCTCCTCGTAGTCCTCGGCGACGAAGAGCACCTGACCGCGCGCAGTCTCGGCGTTGAGCATGGCGATGCAGACGACGCGCGCGGTGAAAGGCCAGAGGTTGAAGAGTTGGCGGATCTCGCCACGCCGGACCTCGCGGTCCGTTTCATTGGTGAGTTTTTCCGCGTCGCGAAAGAGATACTCCTGCTGCACCTCGTCGAAGGTTTCGAGCGGAAGCGCGGAGGTCTCGATGTCAAAAACCAGCCGGGCCATGGGGAGGGAGGGGTGAGGGGTGAAATTTTAACCAAGATGGAAACCCGCCGTACGAGCCGGGTTTACCATCCTGGTGGTTGAATACTACTTCTTGGTTTTCTTTTTTGCCGCTTTCTTTTTCGCTGCCACAGGAATTCACCCCCGATCAAAGGCGGTGCTCGAAGAAGGCCGACGGAGCCGAATCGAAACTGTCACCAGTTGTTTTCATTGCCACGATCTTCACTGAGCTTGCCGCGCTGGTTATCCGGTGCCGCGCCGCGCCGCGAACCCTGCGGTTCGCTGCCGGCTCCAGAACCGGGTGCATTTACTGCGTTTGTCTTAACGCGCTGTTCCGCCAACGCAAGTACGAAAATGCGATTTGAAAAAGGATGCGGCGGGATCACGCGCCGAATTTGTCGAACATCTTCGCGTTCGCCTGCATCAGGCGCATCAAAAACTTCGCGTCGAACACGCCCAGCGATCCCATGTTCGCGCCCGTCTCGGTGAAGCGATCCAGCTTGTCCGATCCGGAGTACGCAGAGGCGAGCAGCACCGGTTGCGGATGCCACGAGTGGCCTTTGAGCGCGCACGGCGTCGAGTGATCGCCGGTGATCGCCAGCACGTCGGGTCGCGCGCGCAACAGGATCGGCAGCGCGGCGTCGAAATCTTCGATGGCCTTTTTCTTCGCGTCGAAGTTTCCATCCTCGCCGTGCATGTCGGTGTATTTGTAGTGAATGAAGAAGTAGTCGTAGTTGTCGCGCTCGGCGAGGTAACGCTCGAATTGCTCGGCGATGGTTTGCGCGCCCTCGATCTTGGTCATCCCGACGAGTTGGGCCAGTCCTTTGTACATCGGATACACGGCGATGCAGGCGGCGCGCAGACCGTAGCGTTCTGCAAACGTCGGGATGGCCGGCTGATGCGCGATGCCGCGCATGAGAAAACCGTTGGCCGGAGTTTTCTTCGCGATGATGGGCAGGGCCTGCTTGTAGAACTCGGCCACAAGTTTCGCCGCCTTCTTTGCCTTCGCTGATTTTTTGTCCACTGGCCCGACGATCGGAATCGGCGAGCCTTCCCGGTGTGGGTCCGCGTCGGTGAGCGGGCCTTCGAGACCTTTGCCGCGAAAGATCACGACGAAGCGATGGCCCTTGCCGGCGCGGATGATGACTTCCGCGTCGCCGACCTTTTTCACTTTCTTGGAGAGCAGGGCGCAGAGATCTTCGCACACTTCCGTTTCGATGCGGCCGGCGCGGCGGTCGGAGACGATGCCCTTTTTGTCGAGTGTGCAGAAGTTCGCGCGGGCGGCGACGTCGCCGGCTTTGAGTTCCAATCCCAGGCCCAGCGCCTCAATCACGCCGCGGCCCACCTGAAATTCCAACGGATCGTAGCCGAACAAGGCGAGGTGCCCGGGGCCGCTGCCCGGGGTGATGCCGGGCGCGACGGGTGTCATGCGGCCCTGCGCGGCGTTCTGCGTGAGCGCGTCGAGGTTGGGCGTGGCGGCAGCTTCGAGCGGCGTCCAGGAGTCAGGGCCGCCGGTGGCAATGTCGCCGAGTCCGTCGAGGACGACAAGCGCAAGCTTGGCGTTGGTTTTGAGTGTTAGTTCTGAGTAAAGGGAGTCGAGATTCATTTCAGATTTTGGATTTCAAGTTTCAAACTGGCTGTCAGGTAAATGGCCGGAGGGAAGACGTAGCGCCTCAAGCCGTGTGATATTGCTGGCAAGGCGCCCACAGGGTCAACGGTGTTGTGTGTTGAGCGATGTGCCGGCCACTCGACCGCTATAATCAAACTTGCCTTCGGGCACGGGGCGGTTTAGAAGAATCCAAGAAACTAGCGAAAGTCAGGCAGCACAGACCCAACTTGTCGCGGTCGTTAGATTATGCGCAATTTTCAATCTTGTGAAACTAGGGACGGTTCCTCGTGGGCGAAGCGCGGTGTCGTCGGATTTGGCGTTTTTGCCCTGGTCTGTTTCATTGCGATTGCCACAGCTCGCGGCGCCGAACCGGCATCGGCCGATCCGGCTGGTTGCATCCTGTTGACGAAGGAAGGCAAAGTCGAGTTCGCTCCCAAAGGCTCGGCCCAATGGAGCGCGGCACAGACGAATCAGTTCCTGCGCATCGGCGATCGCCTCCGCACCGGCTTGCGCAGCCGCGCGACGCTGCGCTGGTC
Source organism: Verrucomicrobiota bacterium (assembly GCA_031378375.1). GTDB lineage: Bacteria > Verrucomicrobiota > Verrucomicrobiia > Limisphaerales > JANNEF01 > JANNEF01. Next base: position 15,600 of record JANNEF010000390.1, read on the forward strand.
CGAACTCAGCGTGGCGCGAGTGGGCGAACTGACCAGCATGGAGATCCAGCCGCCCGCCAAAGCTGGCAACAAGCCCGAACTCGATCTCAAATCCGGTTCCACCTATTTCTTCAGCCGGGAGAAACCAACCGAGGTCCAGTTCCGCACCCCGGTCGCCTCGGGGGCGATTCGTGGCACGGAGTTCCATCTCGCGGTGGACGATGCGGGTCGCACCGTGCTCTCGCTGCTTGATGGCGAAGTGGATTTGGCCGCCGCCCAGGTCAGCGAGGCGATCAAGAGTGGCGAGCAAGGCATCGTTGAGCCGGGCCAGCCGCCGAGAAAAACCGCGCTCATCAACGCCATCAACGTCATCCAGTGGGCGTTGTATTACCCAGCGGTCATTGACCCTGACGAACTGGGCCTGACCACGCAGGAACAGGGGATCTTCAGTGATGCCTTGCAAGCGTATCGCGGCGGCGACCTGCTGGCGGCGCTGGCGGCTTATCCGGAGAACCGCCAGCCGGCGACGGACGCCGAGCGGACGTTCTTCGCCGCGTTGCTGCTGGCCGCCGGCCGCGTGGAGCAGGTGGAGACGGCGCTCAAATCGCTCCCGACCCAGTCGCGGTTTGCCACGGCGCTGCGCGAAGTGATCGCGGCGGTCAAGAACCAGCCGTTCTCCAGCCCGGTGCCGGCGACCGCCAGCGAATGGATGGCGCACTCCTACTATTTGCAGTCCCGGTCGCTTCTGACGGAGGCGCTGAACGCCGCGCACGCGGCGGCGAAGAAATCACCGAACTTCGGCGCGGCGTGGGTGCGCGTGGCGGAACTGGAGTTTGGTTTTGGCCGCACGCCGGCGGCGCTCGTCGCCCTGGACAAGGGACTGGCCCTCTCGCCGCGCAATGCACAGGGGCTGGCGCTGCGAGGTTTCCTGTCCGCTGCCCGGAACAATAATGCCGAGGCGCTGGGTTTCTTTGAGCGCGCCATCGCGGTGGACGGCGCGCTGGGCAACGCCTGGCTGGGGCGCGGCCTGGTGAAAATCCGCACGGGTTACGGACCGGCGGGGCGGGACGATTTGCAGGTGGCCGCGACGCTGGAGCCGCAGCGCGCGGTGTTGCGCAGTTACCTGGGCAAGGCCTTCAGCCACACGCGCGACCGGGCGCGCGCGATGAAGGAATTGAATCTGGCGCAGAAGCTCGACCCGAATGATCCGACGAGCTGGCTGTATTCCGCGCTCTTGAACCAGGAGGAAAACCGCATCAACCAGGCGGTGCGCGATCTGGAACTGTCCAAGGAACTCAACAGCAACCGCAGCGTGTTCCGCTCGCGGCTCCTGCTGGACCAGGACCAGGCGGTGCGTGGCGCGAACCTCGCGGCGATTTACCGCGACGCGGGCATGAGAGAGTTCAGCGCCCGCGAGGCGTCGCGCGCGGTGAACCTGGATTACGGCAACCACTCCGCGCATCTGTTCCTGGCGAACAGTTACAACGCCCTGCGCGATCCCAAGAGCATCAACCTGCGCTACGAGACGCCGGCGTTGAGCGAGTTTCTCACCGCCAGCCTGCTCGCGCCGCCGGGTGCCGGCACGCTTTCCCCCAGCGTCTCGCAACAGGAATACTCGCGGCTTTTCGACGCGGATCATTTCGGCCTGTTCTCCAGCACGGAGTATTTCAGCAGCGGTGACTGGGTGCAGAGCGGCGCGCACTATGGCAACGTCGGCAACCTGAGTTACTCCCTCGACGCTTTGTACCGCACTGAGCAGGGCCAGCGCGCCAACAACGATCTGGAGCAGCGCGCCTTCGATTTCCGATTCAAGCAACAACTGACGTCCAAGGACAGCGTGTTTTTCCAAGCCGGCCAATCCGAGTTCAGTTCCGGGGATCTTGCGCAGTATTACAATCAGGCCAACGCCAGCACGACGCAGCGCGTCACGGAAAAGCAGGAGCCGACTTTGTTGCTTGGATACCACCGCGAATGGTCGCCGGGCAGCCATACACTGTTTTTGGCCGGCAGGTTTGATGATCAGTTTGCATTCAACGCGCCGATGGCGGGAGGAAGCTTGTTTTTAAGACAAGCGCAGATATCCGGCATTGGAGCGGTGCCGCGCGTGTTCACGAACAATCTTATCAATCCATCCCAGATTATTTCCAACGATAGCCGGAGCACCCTCGAAGCTTATTCCGCCGAACTCCAGCACATCTGGCAGACGCCGGCCCACACTCTCATCGCTGGCGCGCGGTTCCAGGCTGCATGGACAGACACGAGGGCTGCATGGACGCTCAACCGAGGTTCCGGCGCAAACCAATTCGTTCCCACCAACCAATCCACGGCCACCAGCCTGGATCGTATCAGCATCTATGCCTACGACCATTGGCAGGTTTGGGAGACGCTGAGGTTAACGGCGGGAGTAAGTTACGACCGGCTGCATTTTCCCCGCACAACGGACCTTGCGCCGATCAGTCGCGAAGAGGAATCCAAGGATCAGGTGTCCCCGAAGATCGGCTTGCAGTGGTCGCCCGGGCCGGACATCCATCTGCGCGGCGCCTACACGCGGTCGTTGGGCGGCGTTTTTTTTGATCAGAGCGTCCGGCTCGAACCGGTGCAAATCGGCGGCTTCAATCAGGCGTTCCGCAGTTTAATCCCCGAATCGGTTGTTGGGCTGGTTCCGGGAACTCGGTTCGAGACATGGGCTGCCGGGGTGGATACCGTGCTGGAAGAAACCGGCACTTACATTGTGCTGGAAGGCCAGTTCCTGAAATCCGAAGCGCAGCCGACGGCGGGTGTCTTTACCAATGCGACGAGTCCCCAGACAGTGGCAGTAGCCGCGCTGCCGACCGGCTTCTCGACGTTGCGCCGGACGCTTGATTACGACGAGCAATCCTTGCTCGCTTCGATCAATCAACTGGTCGGACGGGATTACTCGGTGGGTGTGAGTTACCGACTGACCCATGCAAATCTTGTCCAGCGATTCCCGGACATCCCGCAGGCCGTGGCGGGCACGTTCAACCGGGACGAAACCGCGACGCTGCACCAGTTGCACCTCTTCGGCATTTACAACTCGCCGAGCGGATTCTTCGCGCTGGCTGACACGGTATGGTCGCGCCAGTCCAATCGCGGCTATTCCACCGCCATTCCGGGGGACGACTTCTGGCAGTTTAACCTCTACGGCGGCTACCGCTTTTTCCAACGCCGGGCCGAGATTTCCGTCGGTCTGCTCAATCTCACCGGCCAGAATTACCGGCTGAATCCATTGACGCTTTACAACGAACTGCCGCGCGAGCGCACGCTGGCGGCGAGCTTCAAGTGGTATTTCTAGGAACGCATACCGGCGTGCTGCCCGCAGAGCGCGAGAGGCAGGCTGCGAACCGGGAAGGTGACGAATGCGCCGGATGCCACCCCGCTGACCATCCGTGAATTTTGACAACCCATCCAACCGGGCGTTGCTCGCCACCGTCGTTGGCGCCGCGCTGGCCGCCGGGTTGGGCTTCTTCCTTCATGCTTTTTCAGTCGGTCACGCGCTGGTGAACCACAGCTACGATCTGCTGCTGGTGGCGCGTGGCGAAATCCCCGCGCGCGAGGCCGCGGTGGTTAATCTCGATGAGATTTCCCACGACGTTTTGAAACAGCCCTTGAATGCCCCGTGGGACCGTCGGCTCCACGCGCGCCTGATCGAGCGGCTCACGGCGGCGGGTGCCAAAGCCATCGTCTTCGACGTGGTCTTCAACGAACCCAACCCCGCCGCTGACGAAATACTGGCTCGGGCGATGAAGGCGCATGGGCGCGTCATCCTTGCAGCGGACAACGTGCGTGTCGGCCCAAAGGAAAATAAAATCCTCCGTCCTGCCGACCTGCTCCTGGACAACGTGGCGGGAATGGGTTCGACGGAGGTGACACCCGGCCGCGACCTGATCGTGCGCGAGCACACGCCGGAAGATCAACTTCCAAGCCTGAGCTGGGCGGCGGCGGAAGCGTTGGAGGCCGCCTCCACCCGCAACGAGGCGGCGCGCGCCGCGCGGCGCTGGGTGAATTACTATGGCCCGCCGGATTTTCTCCCCTGGAGGAGTTACCACGAGGCACTCGACCCGGCGCGCGTGGGCGATGAGTTTTTTCGTGGCAAGGTTGTTGTCGTTGGCGCGCGCATCCTGACGAAGTTTGCCGGCGACCGCAAAGACGAGTTTCGCAATCCCTTCACGTTCTGGCGCACAGAGGCCATGTCGGCGTCCGCTGGCGGCGGCATGTTCATCTCCGGGGTGGAGATCCAGGCGACCATGCTCCTGAACCTGCTGCGGGGTGACTGGTTGACGCGGCTGCCGCTCACTAGCGAACGACTCGTCGTTCTCTGCCTCGGCGCATTCTTGGGTGCGGGGTTGATGCGTTTCCGTCCGGTGCCGGCCACGGGGCTGGCGCTGGCCGCGCTGGTCCTCGCGGCGCTGGGGAGTCACTGGCTCCTGGGCGCACGGCTGGTCTGGTTCCCGTGGCTGATCGTCGTGGCGCAAATTCTCCTGGCACTGTTCTGTTCCGTGTTGTTCAACTCGGTGCAGCTCTACGTCCAGAAGCGGATGTATGAACAGTCGTTGAGCCTCTACCTGCCGCCCAAGCTCGTCCAAAAATTTTCCAGCAACCGCGAACTGCTCAAACCCGGCGCCGAGGAACAGACGATTTCCATCCTCTTCACCGACATCGCGGACTTCACAGCGCTTTCGCAGGCGCTGACTTCCGAGGAACTGGCGAAGCTGATGAACCAGTATTTTCACATCGCGGTTTCCGAGTGCATCCACAAGACCGACGGCACGGTGGTCAAATACATTGGCGACGCGATTTTCGCCTTCTGGAACGAGCCGGAGCCGCAGCCTGACCATGCGCTACGGGCGTGTCAGGCAGCGCTGCATTTCCGGGATCAGGGCGCACGCGAGATCAACGGCCGGCACCTGCGCACGCGCCTGGGCATTCACACGGGCAAGGCGCACGTCGGCAATTTCGGCAGCACCGAGCGCGTGGACTACACGGCCCTTGGCGAAAGCGTCAACCTGGCTTCGCGCCTGGAAGGGTTGAACAAGTATCTGGGCACCGACTGCGTTATGAGCGGGGAGACGAAGGCCGGCATCGGCGACCAGTTGCTCACCCGTCCGCTCGGCCAGTTTCAGTTGAAGGGGTTTGAGAAGCCGCTGGAAGTTCACGAGTTGGTCGGCTGGCCGGCGGAGACGGAGGCGACCCGGCCCTGGCGCGAAGCCTTCGCCGAGGCGCTGGGCAACTACCAGCAGCGCAACCCGGAGTTCGCGGAGATGGGTTTTCGCCGCGTGCTCGAACTGCGGCCTGATGACGGCCCGGCGAAGTTCTACATCGAACGCATCGCCGAGGTGGCGGCGCAAGCCCTGCCCGGGGAATGGGCAACGCACACCGTACTCCGGGAGAAATGATGTTCGCGATGACGCGCGGGCGGCCGCCTCACGGCAGCAACGCCAGTCGGTAGAACCGCATCCCTACAGGTGCGCTGGTATCTGTGTAAATCAGGCTGCCGGTGGTGTTGATCGCTGACGGCATGGGAATCCAGTTGACCAGGTTGGAGGATGTCTCGATCGAGAACTTCTGGCCAGCGCGTGTGGTCACCCGAAGCTGAAATCCGCCCGCCGTCTGACCGAGTGGCGTCAGGGTTCCAGGCGGCACCAAGGTGTAACTGACGATCATGTCACCTGTTACGCCCCCAACGCTGTCAAATCCCACCAAGTAGGTTTGCCCCGCTGTGACTGGAAAACTCAATTGAGTCGGGAGCGCATTGTTGCCGCAACCTTGGAACGTGAGATCATCGGGATCGCTTAACGAAGCAGTATAACCCGCCAGCAATGTTTGAAAGCTAGATGCCGTGGCCACGTTTGTGCCATACGATCGGAGAACCAGCGTTCCGGCTTCGTCGGACACGAAGTCCAGCCACATCGAAGCACCGCCCACGACCCCGCACGGTAATTCCAGCGAAACGCTCGAAGCGCTCGAATTGTTGAACACCTGCGACCCGGTGTAACCGCGCGAGAAACCGCCGATCGCCGCCGCCACGGGAACGCCGCCGACAGTTTGTGCGGCGCGCAGCGGTCCTGGCGCAGTCCCCAAGCGGATGGGTTCGCCACGCCGTGCGTCCGGTAGTTTGTCCACCGCCTGCACCAACTGGACCGTCCCGTCGGTCAGGTTAATTTGCAGCACCGCAACAATGCTCTGCACGATTCGGTTGCCCGATCGTATCTCCACCGTATAGTCGCCCACCTTGCCGGGAGCCACGTTCGTCACCGTGTAGGAGTTGCCGGTCGCGCCGGGAATCGGCTCATCGAAGAAATACCATTGGTAGGTCAACTGGCCTTTCTTCGGCTTCTTCGGTTTGCTCGGCGACTTGACCTTGGGTTTGGTTGGCTGCTTCACCTTCTTCCCACCGCTGCCGGCTGAGGGAGGCGAGGCATCGTCCTCGTCGTCCTGATGTTTCTTCTCCCGGCAGCCCTTGTGGCCGAACTTGCAGACTGAAGAGGCGTTCACCGTGAACGTGTGATTGGACGACGGCCCCACCGTGGCGCTGGCCGGTTGAAGATCGATTACCGGGAGCAATTGCGTCGTGACCTCCAGTTCCCAACTAAAGGTGAACTGGCCTGTCTCGCCCGCAAACCCGTCAATGGCGATATGGTAGGCCGTGCCGGCGATCGCGTTGAACGTCACCACGCTGGCGAAGAACCCCGCCCGGTCCTCGTCGCTCACCACCGGTGTCAGGCCGACGACGCTGGTGCCGGTGTAAACGCCCAACAACGTGTCAAACGTGCTGCCGGTGGTGCGGAACGTGGCGATGCCGGTCGCCGGTGCCGTCCACGTGTACCACACCGATTTGCCGCCCGGTTTGCCCGCGTGGAACGGTTCGCCCGGCTCGAAGGTGGCGAAGTCGTTCACTCCCGCCACCGAGCCGTTGGTGCCGAGGATCGGCACGCGATCCACAAAGTTATCGCCCGCCGCCAGCGGCGGCACCGAGGTCAGCAACAGTTCCGCCGTTGCCGAACTCACCGCGCCCACATCGTTGGCCACAGCCACCTCGTAGCTGCCGCCATCGGTAAGCGTCACGCTGGGGATGGTGTAACACACGCCCGTCGCGCCGGGGATGTTCACGCCGTTGTGGCGCCATTGGTATTGGATCGGCGTCGAACTCAACGCTGTGACGCAGAAAGTCACCATCGTGCCGGGCACGGTGTTGACACCGACGGGTTGCACGATGATGACCGGCGCAGTGCGCACGATTACGCTGCCGGAAAACTCCGAGCTGTTGTTTAACGGGTCGGTTGCGATGGCCGTGACGGACTGTGTGCTGGCCGCGTCCACCGGGAACGAAACCGAGAAGCTCTGGCTGTCGGCGGCGGAAGTAGTCACGGCGATTGCGCCCAGGAAGTATTGGCCTTCCCCGTGGCCGGAGGCATCCGGCACGTCGTTGAGGAAGATATCCACGCGAAAATTACGGTTGGAGGCGCCGCTCATCGTTCCTTCGATGGTGGTGACGCCGTCAAACGAGCGGGCGTCCGTCAGCATGGGGAAGTTTTGCCGGCCGTTGGGGCCGCCATCCGAATCACCTGCGTCGTTGGGCGTCACTCCGTCGGCACCCAGGTCAACGCCCAGCGCGCCGTTGGCGAAGATGGAGTTGCCGGAAATGGCGTTGCGGTTGCCGGCGTACAGGTCGAGCGCCACGCCGTTGCCGGCGTTGTGGGCAATGACGTTGCCGACGATGCGGTTTCCCGCCGCGCCAAAGCCCAGCATCACGCCATCGCCGCCGCTGTGGACGATGACATTGCCGGCACCCGGTGCGGCTCCGCCGATGTTGTTCCCGGATGAGTTGACCACGATGCCGTGGCTGGTGTTTCCGGTGGCAATGACCTGCGCCGCGTCCGTGCCGATGAAGTTACCCTCAATGCGATTGTTGCCGTTGACCTCGATGCGGATGCCCGCCGCGAAGCCGTACAATGCGAGGCCTTGCACCACGCTGTTGCCGGCGCTGATTACCAGGCCGTCCACTCCGATGGGCATCGCGGCGACCGGGCCGCCGGGGAAACCAATTCCACCGCCGCTGGCGTCGCTGCCATCCAACAGTATCGCCGGCACGCCGTTGGAGTCCGCGCCGTTGATGGTGACCGCGTCGGTGATCCCCGGCAGCGGCGAGAGCAGGTGAATCGTGTGTGGCGCCGGGCCGGGAATTTGGAAGACGATGAAGTTGACGCCGGACGCGGTGTTGGCGTCGAGCAGCGCCTGGCGCAAGGTGCCGGGGCCGGAATCGGCGGTGCTGCTGACGGTCAAAGTTTGCGGCACCACTCTGACCGTGAACGTGCAGGCGTTCGTGTTGTCAGAACTGTCCGTTGCCACGCAGGTCACCGTGGAGACGCCTGCCGGAAATGTGGAACCGCTGGGCGGCACGCAGTGAACCACAGGCTCGGGGCAATTATCGCTGACAGTGACACTGTAGGTCACGTTCGCCCGAGTGGACTGTCCGGCGTCCGAATTGAACACGAGCGATGGCTGGCAGTTGATTGCCGGGGCTTCGCCGTCCACGACCGTGACGAAAAAGCTGCATGTCCGCGTGCGGCCGTCGAGATAACTGGCGGCGCAGGTGACCGTCGTGCGTCCATTCGGAAACTCCGCGCCAGACGGCGGTGTGCAAACCACCGTCGCGCCGTCGGGCGGGTTCACGCTGTATTCCACCACGGCTCCGCAGCTGTCAGGGGCAGCAGAGGTGGTGATGTCCGAGATACAACCCAGCGGGGCGATCCCGCCGGTGAAGCGAAAGACGTTGTCGTCGTAATCCAGATCGCCGCCGCCGTAGAGATCCTCGAAGCCGACGATCGCCAGGCCGGGCCCTTCCGATTCCACGGCCGCGTGCGGGAGGCCGTCCGGATTGCGCGAGCCGGGGCCGGTGTAGAAGCTGGATTCCTCTTCGCGCACGTAGATGCGGAAGATCAACTCAGTGCCCGCCGGGAAACTGCCGAGGTTGACGATGGTTCCCACGTCGTGGTTCAGCGCGATGTAGCGCGCGGGCGCTGGTGAGAAGAGCCACAATTCGCTGGTGTAACCGGCGGTTGCCGGCAGCACTTCCACCAGGATGTCGCCGCCGGTGGCGTAGAGTTGTCCGCCAATCTGCGGCCCGCCCGGCCCGGTGACGCGCACGGGGAATTCGCAACTGCCGATGTTGCCCGCCGGGTCTGTCGCGACGCAGGTCACAAAGGTGGTACCCGCCGGGAAGGTTGAACCGCTGGGCGGCGTGCAAAACACCTCTGGCTCCGAGCAGTTGTCGAACGCGAACATGGTGAAGGTGACGTTGCTCCGGGTGGTGCCGCCTTCATCGGGCGTGACCACGATGGACGGCGGGCAGTACACATAGGGCGGATCCACGTCTTTCACCGTGACGATGAAGGAGCAAGTCGCCGTGCCGGCGGCGTTGGAGGCGATGCAGGTCACGCCATTGGTGCCCACGGGGAAGGTGCTGCCGGCGGGCGGTTCGCACACGACGGCGGGATCGGGAAACCCGGTGGCGGTCGCGCTGAAAAACACCGGCGCCGAGCAAAAGCCGGGGTCGTTGTCCACCGTGATGTCGTCGGGGCAGGTGATGACGGGCGCGGCCTCGTCATCCACAATTGTCAGGATTGTGATCGTGGGGACGCCCAGAGTGGCTCCTCCGGTGGGGTTGGACAGTGACAGTGTCAGGTTTCTGTCTCCATCCGCCAAACCGTTGTCCAGGACGGCGACATCGAATGTTCGGCTCGTCTCCCCGTCCGCGAAAATCAAGGTGCCGTTGGACGGGAGGTAATCCACGCCGGGGATGGCGGTGCCAATGTCCGTGGCGAATTCCACCGTCGTCAACCCCACACTGCCGCCCGTGCGCTCTACCGTGATGGTAACATTCGTACCGCTTTCGGAGACGGCGTATGAACTCGCGGCGAAGGCCAACGCACCGTGGGCTTGCACTTCAAACGCGCCGATGTCCACCACGCCTGGCAGTCGCGGCCGGCCGCGCTGGTCATAGGCGGGCGCGTTGGCGTTGTCGCCAGCGTTGATCGCGGGGCTGCCGGGCAGCAGGGCATGGGTGGGCGTCGGCCCGCCGTTGTCCTGCAAGGGGCCGAGCAGCGGATCGATGGGCGTGCCGCTGGTGCCAACGAGGTCGCCGTTGACGCCGTTGGTGGCACCTCGGCTGCCAAGGCTGTCGCCGATCAGATTGTGGCCCAGCGAGAGGAAATTCTCGCCGATGTCCGGGCTCCCCGGGTTTGTGTTCCCTGCCACGATGGCATTCCATAGTTCAAGGAGGAAAGCCCCTTCGTTGTAAATGCCGCCGCCGTCGGTGGCGGCGGTGTTGCGGGCGATGGTCGTGCTGACCAGGCCGGCCGAGCCGCCTTCGATGTAAAGCCCGCCGCCGTAACCGCCGCTGACGTTGCCGCTGATGGTGCTGTTGGTCGTCGTCACGCTGCCGAAGGTGACGAACAGACCGCCGCCGTCGCGTCCAGCCAGGTTGTTCGCGATGGTGCTGCCGTAAAGTGCCACGTCGCCGCCACCGATGTGGAGGGCACCGCCATTCCGGCCCGCTTCATTCAGCGAAATGACGCTGTCCAGGATCCTCAGCCGGGGTTCCTCGGCGGGGCCGAAGCCGGCCCCGAATCCGCCATTGTTCGCGAAGATGCCGCCGCCGTTGAAGCCAGTCGAGTTGCTGACGATGGTGCTGCCAGAGATGAAAACATCACTGTTTCCGATGCGGAGACCACCCCCGATGTCCCCGGAATGATTGCCGGAAATGACGCTGTTGAGGATCGTCAGGCGGGATCCTTCAAAGGGGTCGAACTCGCCTTCTCCACCACCGCCGCCGGTGCTATCAATACCGCCGCCGTAAAACGCGGAGCCTTCGCCGGTGTTGTCCGTTACCGCGCAGTCCACGAGGGTCAAATTACCCCGGTTGTAGATGCCAGCGCCGCAGCCGTTCCCCAAACCCGTGTTGTCGGTGACGACACAATTGCTGAGAACCAAGGTGCCGCCGTTGTAAACACCTGCCCCGATGGTCGAAGCGCCTTTGGCGATGGTGATGCCGGACAGCACGGCGTAGCCGGTGTCGAAGTTGAAGATTCTGAATTCGGGCGCTTCTTCACCGGTGAACCGTTCCACGGTGAGATTCTCCGGGCCGGGGCCGATGATTTCGACGTTGTCGTAGATGTTTGGCAGGGGATCAAACAAGGTGATCGTGCCTGCGACGTTGAGCCGGATGACGTTGAAGTCGGGACAGTTGATGGCGGCATCCAGCGCGTCGCGCAGGCTGCCCGGCCCGCTGTCATCGGTGTTGGTGACCAGCAGTTCGACGAACGGAACGAAAACTTCAAACGCACCAATGTCCGCGTAGCATCCTTGTGGCCGGGGGATGCCGCGCTGGTCATCCGGCGGGGCGGCGAAGTCGTTGCCGGCGTCCATGGCCAGACTGCCGGGCAGCAGCGCGTGCGTGGGCGTGGGACCGCCGTTGTCGGCGAGCGGACCGAACAGAATCGAGTCGCCGATCTCGGTTAAATCGCCCTCGCCCCAACCCGTGCTGCTGTCGGTGGTGCCGATGATATTGTAGCCGTAGCTGTCGAACGCGCCGAAGACATCCTGCGCGCTGCTTTCGTTGGCGTGGTTGCCGGCGATGATCGTGTTCTGGACCGTGATGGTGGACTGTCCGTTGGCATCGTGATGCACGCCGCCGCCGTGTTGCGCGCCCAGAGTGTCTTCGTTGGCGGTGTTGCCGGTGATGGTGACGTTGAGCAGGCTCAGTTGCGCGTTGGCTCCTTCAACGGCGATGCCGCCGCCGTGGTCATCGGCACCGTTGCCGGAGACCGTGCAGTTCACCAAGCTGAGCGTGCCCGAATCGTGATGAATTGCGCCACCGCGCAGGGCGGCGTGATTGTGCGACAAGGTGCTGCTGGAGATGAGCACGGAACCGCCGCCATGAATTGCGCCGCCGTTGAAAATCGCCGTGGAATTGCCGCTCAACTGGCTGTTGGAGATCAGCGCCGTTGCGCCGCCCGTGTCAATGGCCCCGGCGTCAACCGTCGCGACATTGTTGGTCATCACGACGCGGTCGAGGACCAGCACGCCGGAATTCTGCTTGATGCCGCCGCCGGAGCCGGACGCGTAACCGTCACGGATCGTCAGCCCGGAGAGCGCCAACCGCCCACTGTCCAGACGGAAGATGCGGCTGGCGAAATTGCCGCTGATGCTCAGTGCGTCCGCGCCCGGACCGAGCACCGTCACGTCATCGGCGATGCCGATTTCACTGGTGAGCGTGATGGTGCCGGTGACGGCGAACGTGACCGTGTCGGCCCCGGCATTGCCGAACGCCTGAATCAAAGCCTGGCGGAGCGAGCCGGCCCCGCTGTCCAGCGTATTGCTGACGGTGAAGTTCGCAGCCCCGGCCCACGCCGGGAGCAGCAGGAGCGTGGCGAACAGGCTTTGACAGATGCGTTGTCTCAAAGGGTGTTTCGGGGTGGCGGATGGGAAGATTGCGGCATTCATTTCATTTCCTTGGTAGGGGTGCTGGCGCGCGGGCATGACGGTTCGATTGGGTATGGACGCGTATGGAATTGTGGCATCCGGATGGGATGCCGGTCCTTCGCAAACCAAGTTCCTGGTTGGAACCAAACCGGTCGGCTTCATGGCGGTACAGCTTTTTACGTCGTTCTGAACTCTTCCGCATGTCTGAAGTGCGGAAGTATTTTTGGATTATGACCGGAGTATTTCTATCAAGTCTTGACCAAAAGGCAACTTCAAACTAAAAGAAAATCAAGGCTCTGCGGGGTTTTTGGAAGCGAACCGGGCGAATGATCCTCGAAAACGAGTCCGTCGGGTTAGCGAGCCGATGGTCTTTCGGTCCGGCGGATAAGCACGAAGTCGCCGACCTGCTCCACCCGCTCCCAGCCGGCCGGTGCGAAGTGATTCACGTAGGTTTCCTTGCGCGTGAAGCCATAAACGGGCTGTCCGGCGGGCGCGAGCGCGGCACAATCGGCGGGCGTTTCGACCAGGCGGGCGCTCTCCGCCGGGGTGGGCGGCAGGACCAGATCGGCGTCGGCCCGGGTGGTGTGGACCAGGCGACGCAAATAGAAATTGAAGCCGTGCGCCCGCGCCTGGTAGGCGAAGAGCGGGCCGTCGGCGGCCCCAAGCGATTGCACGGTCGTGGCGAGTTTGCGCACCGAGGACTGCTGGCGCAACAGGTCGCTGGCTTGATCGGATTGCGTGGCGGCGGTGATCCAGATGCCGGTCATGCCCATCGCCAGCGCAGGCAGGAACACGATGTTCAACCGCCGCAACCAGGCGCGAATGAGCAGCGCGATCAATCCGGCCACCAGCAACGCCAGAATGATTTGCGCCAACGGCGTGAAGATGGCGGCGGTGGCGAGTTTCGGCGCGAGGCGATGGAACAACGCAATGCCAGTGACCAGCACCGGGAGGAGAATCATCACGCCGCCCAGTCCCCAGCGCCAGGCACGGGTGAAAAGCAGTTGTGGAAACGCGCGCGCCAGCGCCAGCGCCAGCGGCGGGAACAGTGGCAGGATGTACGTCGGAAGCTTCGAGCCGCTCAACGAGAGAATCACAAATGGCGGCACCACCCAGCCGAGCAGGAGCCAGTGAGCGGGCCGCATCGCCCCGCCGCGCGCGGCCTGCCACGCGCGCCGACCCAGCCCCGGCAGGAAAAAACTCCACGGGAAAAAGCCGGCCAGCAACACCGGCGCGAAAAACCAGAACGGTTTCGCGCGGCCATGTGATTTGGACGCGAACCGTTCCAGCAGTTCAAAACGCCAGAAGTAATCGAACAAGGCGTGTTCCCGCACGCTCAACGCGACGAACCACGACAGCCCGATGGCCAGCGTGAGCAACATTCCCGGCAGCCATGGCAGCCGGAAGTTTTCCTCCGTGCGTCGCGCCGCGAGTTGCCACGCCACTGCCGCCGAGACCGGCACCACCAGCGCCAGCGGACCCTTGGTCAGGAAACCGAATCCCATCGCGGCGAAAAAAGCCCAGCGCCAGATCGGCCGCCGTCCGCCCTTCACATGGAACACCAGGCATGTGAGCGCGGCAGTGATCCAGAAGGTGAGCATCATGTCCGGCGTGAGGGATCGGCCGAGCACGAAGAATTCGAGGCTCGAGACGAGCACCAGCACCGCTTGCGCGGCCGTCGCGCGGCCGAACAGCGCGCGGCCCATCAGAAAAGTCATCGCCAGCACGCCGAGCGCCGCCAGCGCCGACGGCAGGCGCGCCGCCCACGCGTTCGCGCCGAACATTTTGATGCTGGCCGCCGTGGCCCAGTAGAGCATCGGCGGTTTCTGAAAGTGCGGGAAGCCGTTCTTGTGCGGCATGAGCCAGTCGCCATCGGCGGCCATCTCGCGGCCGATTTCCGCGTAGCGGCCCTCGTCGGGTTCGATCAACCCCTGAGTGCCGAGCCACGCGAACAGGGCCACGATGGCGAACAGTGACAGTGCCAGGACAGACGGCGGCCGGGCGTTGGCAGGCGCATTCACTCAGGGTTTCGGTGCCGGCGCGGGCACGGGTGTGAACTCGCGGAATCGCCGCCGGGAAAACCACCAGACGCCCAGCAGATCGAGCACGGGCCGCCAGAGGAACACTTGCAGCCCGTAGTTGGATTTGCCGCCGCCCCGCGCGCGGTGCATCACCGGTGCCTCGATCACGCGGAAACCCGCCGCTACTGCCATCGCCGGCATGAATGAATACAGCGTTCGTATTGGGATGAATGACGCGATCACCTCGTGGCGGAACACTTTGAGCGCACAGCCGCTGTCACTCATGCCATCGGCCAGCAGCCGGCGGCGCACCGCGTTGGCGAGGCGGGAGATCTTGCGGCGGAACCACGTGTCCTGCCGGTTTTGCCGGACGCCGACGATCATGTCCGCGTTGCCCAGTTTCGCCAGCAGGGCGGGGATGTCCGCCGGGCAATTCTGTCCATCGCCGTCCATGGTGATGACGAGCGGCGCGGCGGCGGCTTTCAAACCGTGACAGAGCGCGCCGGACTGGCCGCGATTGGGGACCAAGTTAAGCAGGCGGCAGTGCCGATGGCCCGCCGCGAAGCCCGCCAGAATTTCCGCCGTCTCGTCGGCGCTGCCGTCGTTGACCATGAGCACTTCATACGGGCGGCGCAGGTTTTGCATGGCGGCTTCCACCTCCGCCAGCAGGGCGGCGGCGTTGGCGGCTTCATTGTAGAAGGGAATGACGACCGAGTATTCGGGCCGTAAACCGGCTGAATCGGCGGGTGAATTATGCATGTGATGGCCAGTTCACGGATATGGAATAACAAACCGCGCGTCCATGGACAAATGGATTTAATTTCCGGCGGGCCAAGACTATTTCCTGTCTGGCGCGAGCCGACACCGGGTCCGCTGCCGACGGCTCCCTGGCCTGGTTCCTGGCGGTGAGCGGCGCGCTGCTTTGGAAATAATTCCGTTCAGTGCATCTCCACGGCGCACGAGCCAATGCCGCCGCGATAGAAGTTGAACTGCACGTTCGGGTGGTCCGCCAGCAGTGACATCGGCACGGCGCTGTCCGGAATCCGGTTCGCGATCATCCACGTTGTCAGTCGCTGGCCGAAGGGGTTGTCGTGCATGCCGGCGTGCCAGATGGAAACCTTCTCCGCCTGCCACGTTTCCACCGGCCCGACGCTGATGGCTCGCGTCGGCACGAGTGCGATGTTGCCGCCGCCGCTGGTGCGGGCGTTTTGCGCGATGGTCAGCGGGTGCAGGTCCACGACGCGCGTGGCGAGCCGGCGATAGTCGGCGGGCGGCGGCGGGGTGTGCCGCCATTTGCCGGCGCGGCGCGGCGGGTCGTTGAAGGCCCAGTGCTTCACGTCGCCCTGGCCGCCTTGCATCACGGCGCAGCGCACGCCGGTGTTCCACGACTGGCGATACGCCGTCGTGTCGCCTTTGGGGAAATGCAGGTGCGCGTCGGGCATCATCAGATTCCTGCGGATGCGCTTGAAGCACATCTCCCGATCCGCGCGCTCGAAGGAGAGCGGATGCGTGGCGGGTACTTCCCGGCCGGTCGCGGTGTCGAACCATTCGTCCATGCCCCAGAAGTGCGCCGAGCGGATGTCCAGATTCAATTCGTTCACCAACCGCGCCACCAAGGGCAATTGCTCCGTCGGCCCGATGGGACCGCAAATGCCGACGGGGTTGTCGTCAGTGGATTGTTTCCACGCCGCGAAGTATTCGAGCGCCTCGGCGAGATAAAATTCCTCCAGCGTGTCGTAGAACACGACGCGGAAACCTGGCCGCGAGAGCCGCAGCATTTTCTCCGGCGTGAGGCGTGCGGCGGCGGCGATGAGGTCTTTGTCGAGCGTGGTGTAATCCCACCAGTCGGGGGCGATGGTGCTGAGTTTGCGTGGCATGGTTATTCTTCGTTGCTGAGATCGCGTTCGTAGGCGTGGTTGACGAGGTAATCTGCTCCCAACGCCTCGCGCAGCGGGTCCGTCTCCGCCGCGCTGAAACCCAAATGCAAATGCCGTCGCCAGCCCTCGGCGTGGCGGAACCGCCGCGACAGGTTGCCGACGGCGAGCGACATCCCGTCCATCGCGTGCAAATACGAATCCATCCCCTGGCTGGCGTCGAGCCACGCCTTCTGGCTCGTGTGCGCGGCGAGCGCGGCGCGCTTGGTCGCGTGGACGTTCGTCGTGTTCACAAAGGCGCCGGGCACCACGCGCCGCCGCAAACCGTCGCACAACCCATGCGGCATCGCGTGATAAACCGTCACGTCGCCCGCGATGGCGGCGCGCGGCGGCGTCACCTTGAAGTTCGGCATCCCGCGCGCGAAAGCCGCCGCCACCGCGAGCCGGCAGGTGGTCATGTGGTCCTCCATGTAATCCTGCGGCGAATGCGTCAGCACGATGGACGGCTTCACGGCGCGCACCACCGCCGCGAGCCGGCGCAACGTCTTGAGATCGTAAAGAATTTCCAGGTCGTCGGTAAGGCTCGGATGGAACTGCGCACCGAGCAACGCCGCGGCGCGTCGCGCCTCCCGGCGGCGGATGGCGCGCGTCGTGGCGGCGTTGTGCTGCGTGCTCCCGCAGTTGCCGCTGGACAGGTTGAGGTAGTGAATCTCCCAGCCCGCCGCGCGGAGCAACAACAACGTCCCCGCCATGTAGAACTCGATGTCGTCGGGATGCGCGGCGATGGCGAGAGCCACGGGAGAGGCATGAGCGGCGCGCGCGGCGGCTTTCTTCATCGCTCATCCCTCATAATTCATCCCTCCCCTCAAGGTTTCTTGTGCGCGTGACGCTCGGCGGAATGGTCCGCGTGGAAGATCACATCATGCGTGCGCAACGCGTGCGCAAGGCTGGTGAGCGGCATCTCGTGGCCCGCGTCCAGCGCGGTGAAGAACGCCTCGAATTGCGTTTGATACGGATGATCCGACACGTCGCCCGAATCCAGCAGCTTCATCGAAAGCTCGCTCCACTTGTTCTTGTTCAAGCCGCCGAAGTGCGTCGAATAGAACTTGTTGTCCAGCAGCGTGCCCGCGCTGCCCACCAGATGGACGTGGAAATAATACGGTTGCAGGCAGTCAATCACCGACGCGCACTTGCCCACGCGACCGTCGCGGAACTTCAGGATCGTGACGCTCGTGGTCGGATACTCGTAGCGCGCGAAATCGCGGTTGGCCGAATGCGTCGAGTAACTGCTCACCACCTCCACGTCGTCGCCCATGCACAACAGCAGCGCGTCCAGCGCGTGGCAGCCCGCCGACAGCAGGCTGCTGCCGCCCGCGTCCTTGCGCGTGTTCCACCGGAACTGCCCGTACCACGGCCCGATGCCGTGATAATAATCCACCTCGCCGTAATGAATCCGCCCCAGCAAGCCCTGGTCAATGACCGCCTTGATGGTGAGGAACTGGCTGGAGAACCGGCACTCGAAACACACGCACGTCTTCACGCCCGCCGCCTTCACCGCCTGCTCCACCGCCTGGCAATCCGCCCAGTTCAACGCCAGCGGTTTTTCGATGATGAGATGCTTGCCCGCCTGCGCCGCCGCGATGGCGTGCCGCGCGTGGTCCTGCGGATAACTGCAAATCGAGATGACGTGCAGGCTCTTGTCCGCGAGCATCGCGTTGAAGTCGGTGTAACAAGTGATCTTTCCGCCGTGTTTGGCGCTGAGTTCGGCGGCGTCCAGTTTGCGTGAGGAACAAACCGCCGTGACCTGCGCGTGCGGCGTGGCGTTGATGGCCGCGATGTGCGCACCGCTGACCCAGCCGTAACCGACGATGCCGACGTTATATTTCTTGGCTGCCATAAGTGTGCCCAGAGTGAATGGTGATTTTGAAAAATGGCAATCCTTTCCCGCGCGGATGTCAAAGCAAAAGGGTGATCCGCACGACGCGCTGAAGGACCGACAGCGCCAACGGTGCGCCCCCTGCCAGCCCAGGGCAACGCCCGGGGAAACGAACGGAAATATCGTCAGCCCTGAAAGGGCGGCCTGATCCCACACGTACCACTCATCGAACACGATCTTGTGCCGCGCGAACACAGCCCGCAATTCGTCTTGAAACGATTCCAGCGGGAGAAAGAACCAGCCATAAACAAATCAACGACCCAGAGCTACAGCGACCCGGCCCACGAGGGCGTTCGATTGCAACCTGGACGCGATGGCCGGGTTAGATGCTGCAGCGCATGGTTAGCCCTCATTGACCTTGGTATCCAGTTCTGACCGCTCCTTCTCGCTCAAACAGATTCCGAGATAGCCGCAGTCACGACACACAAAAGACAGTGGCGAATAGCCCAGCATCATCATCTTTCCCTTCGGGGCAAAGTTCCGAAATTGCTTCTCCCAGAATGTACCGGCAACAAGTCGCGTTCCTTTGCAGCTCGGACAAACCAGTTTGGGCGATAGAGCTTCCATAATCGTGATGAGGGCTAACGACCCAAGCTCGGCGTTCGTTCGGTAAACATATCGGCCTCTCCGTGCCAATGATGGCTGAGGTCGCGCATAATGAGAGCGTGGTCGAAGGTGACACTGCCTGCGGGGAATGCCGACTCATCGGCGAAGAAGGAAGACTCGACGTGCTCGACAGTGAGCGGACGCACCTGCCAGCCGTCGGTCTGAAGCCGAATGCCATCGAGACGGCAGCAATCGCGGGTGACGGAGTAGCCAACGCTGCCACCCTCGAAATAGGCAGACGACTCGGCCAGGGACTCGAAGCAAGAAGACTCCGGCAACGACTCGCTCTCGTGGGCGCGAAGCTGAACTGCCATGCGTCCGTCGCGGGCGCGGATGGACATGGAAATGTGGGAGCCGTCGTCGGTGACAGTGAAATCTGCCAACGAATGCTCGCCTGGAAAGATGCGTCCGCCGGCGAAATGGTTGAGCCAAGAGCCAGTGTCGCGGCGCGGGATAAACACACCCTCGCGTGACTCGCCCGAAGGCCCGTCCCAAAGGACGGCGATACGGTGGGCAGCGTTCTCGCTGGAGATGCCGCAAAAGCGAGGAAGTCATCCGGGGCGAATCTGCTCCAGCCGGATAAGACAGATGCCAGCGATAGCGTAGCCACGGTGTAGCTTGGGGCGGAATGGTGAAGGCAGAAAACGCCCCATAACCTCCGCGTCCACCCGGAAGTTGACGAGCAACCTGCGGCGAATCAGACCGTTGATTACTGGAAGGCGCATGGCAGAACGGCTAACGGCCCAAGCTCAGCGACCCGGCCCGCGAGGGCGTTCGATTGCAACCGGGACGCGATGGCCGGGTTCGCTGCAGCGCATGGTTAGGCGGCATTGAGTCAGTTTGGCTTCAGCACACAGTTCGGATCGTTGTCGGTGCTCTCGGTGCTCGCCATCTGCTTGGCAAGACCAGTCTGGGTGAATTGGTGGGCGCTTCCGTCAGCCAAAACCATATTACCGGCATTGACGTGCATGGTGCTGTCCCAACGCGGATTGTCGGTGACTCTGAGCTGAGTGATGAATCCGAAGATCGCCGCAGGTCCGCAACCTTGTAAATCTCGTCCGAGCAGATTGCGATCACCGGCAATGTGCGCCGCCGGTCTCTCCGGCCCGGCGCCCGTCCCGACCGCATAACTGATGGCTGCGTTCTTCAAGGTGCGCAGCCCGGTCGCTGAACTGGAGAAATCGCTGGCGATTTGCTTCGCGGGGTCACTGGGGCAGTGAAGGATTTTCGGAGTGGCGAGTTCGTTGGTCATGGTGATGAAATGCTGCCAAGTCTCTAACAGCGTCTTGCTCCCGTCCTCTGAGACATCGACGGTCGAGGGAAACCTCTCGCCGTGATCGCCCGCCCACATGATGAGGGAAAGGCCGATCTGCTTTTGGTTGTTCAGGCAGGCAGTGCGTTGCGCTCTCGCCTTGGCCTTCGCTAACGCTGGCAGCAACAGCGCCGCCAGGATGGCGATGATGGCAATGACAACCAGCAACTCGATCAGCGTGAATGCGCCAAGCAAGGGAACTTTGTTTTTCAAACTCATAGCATGTGCTCCGCGAGTTTGGACGCTCTCTGTTCCCCGGCGTGTTCATACGAATTACGCGCGCTCTGCCGCCTAACGACCCAAGTTCAGCGACCCGGCCCACGGGACGCACCGATTGCAACCGCGACGCGATGGCCGGGTTCGCTGCAGCGCATGGTTAGGCCGCGCAGTGTCGGCATCCATTCGTTTCATATCACGGAGTAAATGACTGGGCGGAACCGAAATACGTGATGGTTACCATCCCGATGCCAACGTGCTCCAAGAACGTGACCTTTCCATCCGGTGTCCGTTCAACCTTCACGTATCCGCCGCCCTTTGGGTCAATGAAGTAATGGAAATCTCCGTAGCCCGCGTAAGAGTAAATCAGCTTCCGATTCTCTCGTGTCTTCCAGATGTACTCGGCGCCAATCTTCGCAATCCTGACGGCGTTCTTGGTCGAATCTGCTGAACTCAGTTTGGTCCGCTTGCTGTCGTCAACGGATACCTCGTACTTGACTGTGGGCAAGGCAAAGAAAACCTCACGCTCTTCAGCCGCGTGTGCTGATCCCACGCACAAGCCGACGAGGAGAAAGATTGTGACGATTTGCGTTTTCATGGATTGGTGGTGGCGTGCTCGGCGGCCTAACGACCCAAGCTCAGCGACGGCGGGCCGATGACTATGGAAAACACGATAGACGCAATCCCGCCGTTCGCTGCAGCGCATGGTTCGGCGTCAACGCACTCGCGCCAAGTGATGTCATCATCGAAG
>JANNEF010000407.1:0-2652 GCA_031378375.1 Verrucomicrobiota bacterium
GGGAGCCCGGCAAGGTCCGTGATGCCATGCCCGGGTGCCCAAGCCAACTGGACCACGCCCGTCGGCGGCGGCGGGGTGAAGGCGAACAAATATCGACTCGCACCCAGTGTGGTGACGCTGTTCGCCGGGACATTTTGCACCAGCAAATCCGCCGCGTTCACGCCTGTCACCGGCTCATTGAAGAACACTTCGACCTCGCGCAAATCGCGCACCGTCACGCCAGCGGGAGGCACGAGATATTCCACCGCGGGCGGCTGAGTATCGACGACACGCGTGGACAAGAGCACGTCCAACGCGGCCCCGAAAACGACATCGCTGCTGCCGGCGTTGATCTGATGAACCTCAGCCGCGAACACGTTCGTGCCGGCTACGAGGTTCGTCACCGTCACTTCAAATTCTTCGTAAGCCGCGTCGCCCACCGTGCGATTGGCAAACGTGCCATAAGCCACCGCCCCCGCCGCCATGCCCGGTCGAACCAGCTCCCGGCCATTGAGATAAAACACCGCGCCGTCGTCCAGCAACGCGCCGATGCGCAACGTGGCGCTCGCGCCGGGCACCACCGCGTTTGTGACGTTGAAGCGTGTGCGGAAATAATAAGTCGTGCGGCCAATGGTCAGCAGCGTGTTCTTCGGCGCGGACAACGCCGCATCCTCGACATAAAGCAACGCGCGTCCCTGCGACCACGCCGAATCGTTGTAGTTGGTCGCCGTCCAGGAGACGCCGGGGTCCACGCCCGACTGGTTGAAGCGCCAAAGGTTCGTCATCTCGAAAGCGCGATTCGTCACCGTCATCACGACGCCGGGGTCCACGCGCAGCAGGGCGTTGCTGCTGGTCGCGACTGCCAGGGCGTTGCTTACCGTCGCGTGAAACACTTTGAGATGATCATTCGCTCCCACCGCCGCCAGCGTCAGCACGGTGTTCGTCGCACCTCCAACCGGCACACCATTGCGGAACCATTGCACCACCACCGGCTCCGAGCCGTCGACACCCACACTGAACGCCGCACTCGTCCCGATCACCACGGTTTGGTCCGCAGGATGTTGCGTAAAAACCGCCGGCCCCTCCGCTGCCCCGACGCGACCGGCCAACCCTGCCGCCATCACAACGATCAACGCGATCGCCCGCCTCCACCAGCCCGGACGAAGACACGACAAGGGAGCACAGGCAACAAGTTGAAGCATGGCACGACAGTCACTCAATCGGGACGCCCTTACAAGGCGCAAAGCACCCTCGACGAAACCATTGTTGTCAGCCGAAGCGCCCCTGCGGAAGGCTCTTTCGCCCTAGAAGACAGAGGTGCCTCGACCGAATTGTTCAGCGGAGAATTGATGTCAGGACAAAGCCTGGCCGTGCGTTTACCTTTCGAACAATGCTTTCGGAACCGGACGTCTTGCAGTGCCTGATGAAGTGGCGCACGCGCGTCTCGGCGGCGGCGTGGGTCTGCGCCGAGCGCTGGGCCATGAAGTCGCTCGCGTTCTGGGTGTAGCCGGGTGTGTAGTTTTCGGTGGGTTGCATCGCGAAGTGGTCATTGCTCGATGACGAGCAGCCTGCTGTCTCCGTTCGGTAACTTCATCAGGGCGGCGGGCATGCCTTCGAGCAGGGCGAAGAGTTGTTCGTCATTCACGCGATGAATCACGGTGGGCGCAGGTTTGACTGGTGCCTGGACGACTGGAGCCACAGCGGGTGGCTGGTGGTTCCAAACCACTGCGCCAGCGGCCACGACGATGATTGCCAGCAGCGCAGCGCTGCTGTGTCGGCGACGGCGACGCTGGCGTTCGTTGCGCACCATGTTCCGCACATCGGTGCTGGAGGGGCCGCAGTGTTCGCTCGAGGCTGGCAGCACTTCGTCGAGCAGCGCGCGGAGTTTTTCCGGGTCGGTTTTCATGGGCGTGGGGATTGGAGTTCTTCGGCGATGAGTTCGCGCAGCCGGGTGCGCAACCGGGCCAGCCGGCCTTCGACCGCGCGGGCGCTCAGCGCATGACGGGCGCCGATGGCCTCCAGCGATTCGCTGGCGAAGTAGCGGCCTTCGATGAGCGCGCGTTCATCGGCAGTGAGTTTGTGGAGCGCGAAATCCAAAGCGGCGGGCAGGAGGTTGTCGGCCTCGGCGGCGCTGGCGGCAGGCTGCCACCATTCGGTGAAACGACTGAGCGCGCGGAGATAGCGCCCGCCTTTGCGCCGCAAGTCCGACGCGGCATGACGGGCGGCACACGCGATCCAGTTCCACAGCGCCGGCTCGTCATTCATCACACGGACATGCCGCACCAGACGCAACCACGCCGCCTGCGCGATCTCGCTCGCGAAAGTTTCGTCGCCGGCGGCCAGCGCGAAGCAGTAGCGATTGATGCGCCCGCTCCACGCGCCATGCAGCCACGCAAAGGCCGCTTCATCCCCGCGCTTCAGCGCCGCCGTCAGCCGGGGCACATCGCCAAACGCGAACGCCTCCGTGACCCGAAGCGCCGCAGGCTTGAGTGGCTCCGCATGATCCATGAGCAATCGGAACGGTGTCGCGGGGAGGGAATCTGGTGGCTGGTGTGACAAGGTAGGTCTGCCTCGTGCGGCTAGGGCTTGGCCGGGGCGGCGAGTTGGATTGCGTTCTCTTTCAGGGCCTGAACCACCTGGTCGATGATTTCATGCTGCGCAGCGGTCGCCTTC
>JANNEF010000436.1:0-9500 GCA_031378375.1 Verrucomicrobiota bacterium
GTCGGTGATCGCGCGGCGGTGATGACCAGTCCCAGCGGCGTGGACTGGACGGTGGAAGTAGTGCCGCCGTCCGTCACGAACTCCATTTTTCTCGGTGTCGGCGGCGACAGCAACCTGCTCGTGGCTGTCGGCGACCATGGCAGTTTGATGATCAGCCCGAACAACTTCACCTCCGTGCCAGTCACGATCACCAACGGCACCAACATCATCTTCACCAACCAGTTGGTCAGCACCATCGGCATCCTCTGGCACGCGATCGAACCGCGGCCGGTCACGGAGGATTTGCAGGGAGTCGCCGCCGGCCACGGCCTGTATGTTGTCACCGGCGATTTGGGTGAAGTGCTGTTCAGCCCCAATGGCACGAACTGGACGCTGCGGTACACGCCCACCGGCAAGTATCTTTCCAGCGTGACGGCGTGGCCGGGCGGTTTCGTGGCGACGGGCGACGACGGGGCGATTGTCACCAGCCCGAACGGGACGAACTGGTTCGCGCAAGGCGCGGGTCTCACGACGAACTGGCTTTACCGCGTGCGCTATCTTGGTGGCAAATTGATCGCCGTCGGCCAGAACGGTGCGATCTTCACCAGCACCAACGCCACGAACTGGGTTTCACAAACCAGTGGCACGACCAGGTGGCTGCACGACGTGGTGAAGATTGACGACACCTGGTTCGCCATCGGCAAACAGGGCACGCTGCTCTCCAGCACGAACACCACGGGCTGGACCAGCCGTGACACCATCACGTTGAAGTCCATGTACGCCGCCGCCACCGATTCGCGGCGGCTGATCACTGTCGGACTGGAAGGTTGTATTCTGCGCAGCCGGGTTATGCCCGGCACCAACTCGGTGGATTTTCTCAGCTACGCCCGCTTTACCAGCACCAACGCGCCCACACTTGTGCAAAACCTCTTCCTCCTCGGTGGTGAACCAGACCAGCGTATCAATTTGCTTGGGAACACAAATGTGGCCACGACCAACTGGGCCTCGCGTGCCACCATTGAATTCATCAACGGCGCGTCCACGCTGTTCTACCTGGAGAGCATCCCGACCAACGGCGCCCCCGGTTGGGAATTCTACCGCTCCAAAGTGCTGCCCTGAACCGGGAACTGCGAACTCCGCTCCGCCTTCGTGATGCCGCCTTGATCGGGACGTTGCTCCTGCATCAGCAACGCGCCCCGGGCTTGGGCCACGGTTGGGGAAGCGCTTGCGATTTCGCCACGAGGCCCTGTGCGAAATTTAGGCGCCGGGACTGTCTTGATCGTCAAGCACGATGATATCGGTGTCGGCGAGGTTGGCACCCGGGATCTTCATCGCTTCGCGGAAGCTGGTTTCCTCCTCTTGCTTGTTCAGCTTCGCGCGATATTCCCCCACGGCATTGCATTCCACGACGCCGTCCAACTCCATGCGTCGAAGGACTGGGCGCGTCCAATTCCGGTCGCCGTAAAAGCGCCGCCGGTCTGCCTGCCGTGAAATTTCGGCGACGGAGACGTAGAGGTTGGAAAACGTCTTCAGGAATTCGTAAATCGTTGTTTCATCAGTGCTCATAAGCGGCTCACCCATTATATCGGCAGAAAATGCGAGTTGTTCACCCGCATGGCTTGCGTGGCGTCGGCAATGGGGGTGCTTACACTGCGAGTGCGGGGAAATTCCTGCTTTCACAAATGAAGCGATTCAGCCACGGTGCGGTCGGCCACTACGACCAATTATGACACGTAACTCCCTTTTCCGATTCACTGTATGTCTGGTTGGGAGCGTCGGCGCGCTCAAAGTGCCCGCGCGTGCGGCTGACTCGGGTGCGTCCGTCGCGGTCGTTTACAACACGAAGATGCCGGAGTCGAAGAACGTGGCTGAACATTACGCGCGCAGCCGGCAGGTGCCGGCCGACCAGGTGTTCGGCTTCGACCTGCCCGTGACCGAGGCGATGACGCGTACGGAGTTTCTCGACCGGTTGCAAAATCCACTGCTCAAAAAACTGGAAGCAAACAAACTCTTCACCTTCAACCTCAAGCGGCGCCTGGTGGGTGCCAGGATTCGGTATCTCGCACTGGTTTACGGCGTGCCGACAAAAATCCTGCGCGACGAGAAACTGACGGAGCCTGTGCCGGAAAATCTCCCCGCAGCCCTGCGGCGCAACGAAGCGTCGGTGGACAGCCAGTTGACCTGCCTGCCGATTCGTGGTGACGAGATGCAATGGGCCGGGCCGCTGCGCAACCCGCACTACGCCACGACCAACGCGTCCTTGCTTCATCCCACCAACGGCATCCTGCTGGTGACGCGTCTGGACGGCCCCACGCCCGCCATCGCCCGCAGTCTGGTGGACAAGGCGCTCGAGGCGGAAACCAACGGACTGTGGGGTCGCGCGTATTTCGACGCGCGCGGCCTGACCAACGGCGATTACAAACTGGGCGACGACTGGATGCGCGGCGGCGCGCGCCTGTGCAAGGAGATGGGCTATGAAACCATCCTGGACGAAAGCGCCGAGATTTTCCCCGCCAGTTTTCCGATGAGCCACATTGCGTTCTACGCCGGTTGGTATGCATCGCAGGCGCAAGGCCCGTTCCTGCGCGCGGACATGGAGTTCATGCCGGGAGCGTTCGCGTATCACCTGCATTCGTTCAGCGCGCAGAGCATCCGCACGACGGCCGGACATTGGGTGGGACCGCTGCTGCACCGGGGCGCCACCGCGACGATGGGCAGCGTGGACGAACCGTATCTGAGCTTCACCCCGGACATCATGACGTTCTTCGTGCGGTTCGTTTATTCGGGATTCAGCTTCGGCGAAGCGGCGTGGGCGTCGCAAAACTCGCTGTCGTGGCAGAACCTGGCCGTGGGCGATCCGCTTTACCGGCCCTTCGCGCGGACGCCGCAGGAACAGCATCTCGATTTGGAAAAGCGCGGCAGCAAGCTCATCGAATGGTCGCATCTGAAAGTGGTGAGTCTGGCCCAGGCCAAGGGCGAGGACATCCACGACGTGCTTGGGTACCTCGAACCGCTGCCCCTCACCAAGTCCAGCGCCATTCTCACCGAGAAACTCGCGGACCTTTACTGGGCCAACAAGAAGCTGACCGACGCGCTGGACACTTATGACCGGGCGCTCAAATTGAACCCATCGCCGCAACAGAAAATTCGCGTGCTTCTACGCCTGGCCGAACGGCGCACGCTTTATGGGCAAGACCAGGCGGTGTTCGATCTCTACGAACAATTTCTCAAAGAGTTTCCCGATTACCCGGACTTGCTCGCCATCCACCAGAAGCTCCTGCCGCTGGCACAGAAGCTGGACCGCAAGGACACCGTCGAGCGATGCGAGCGGGAGATCAAACGCCTGACCCCGACGCCGCCCAAGTCGTGACTTTCTAACGCTTCGCCGGCTTCGCAGTCTTGGTGGGTGCCGCGATTTTGTTGGTCTTGCCCGCCTCGGGCTTCGGTGCCGACGCCTCGACTTTTTTCTTCAGATCATCGAACTCCTTGCGGAGGTCGCGGTTGTCCTTTTGGAGCGTGAGCACTTCACTGCGCAGCGAACCCATTTCGGCGGAGGGCTTCTTCGCGTCGCGCAAGGCGGCGATGGATTTCTCGGCGGCGGTGCGCTCCTGGCTCTCCTTGGGCGCGGTGGTGAAAGTTTCCAGCACGGCAATGGCCTTGGCGTCGCCGAGGGTGCCCAGCGCGGTGAGGGCGGCCAGTTGCACGCGTCGCTTTTTGCTGTTCACGTAGCCGGCGAGGAATTCGCGAACGGCGTCCTTCTTCTCCTCGTTGCGCGCGAGCCACGCGAGGGTGTCGAGCGCGCGGCCCAGGCCGCTGGTGGTGAACTCGGACTCCTTCTTCTGCACCGTGTCGCGGAGCGGTTCGAGGTAGCTGGCGTCGTCCTGCGCACGAATCGCGCCGATGGCGGCCTCGGCCAGAACATTGCGGTAGGAGTCGGAGTTCAAATGCGCCAGGAGCTTCGCGCGCACTTCCGGTTTGTGATAAGCCCCCATCGCGGTGATGAGAGTGGCCTGGATTTCCGGATTCTTTTCCTCCGAAAGAATTTTCTGCGCCGCCGCGTAGCTGGTTTCGCGGTAAAACCCGGCGAGGTCCGCCACCACCTGCCGGCGTGCGCGCGCGTCGCTCTGCTTGGTGGAAGCCACCAGCGCGTCGAAGGCCGCGTCGCTTTGCATCGCGCGAATGGCTTGCGAGGCCGCGACGCGCACGCCGTGGAACGAATCGTTGTTCAGCGCGTCCTTGAGTCTGGCCAGCGCCTCCTTCTTGCCACTCAACTGCTCGATGGCGAGCAGGCGGCCGATCATGTCGCTCTTGTCCGCCAGTTGCGCGTGCAGCATCGCGGTGGGCGGCGTGAAGGTGATCTTCGCCAGCAACGCCAGTTCCGGGTCCACGCGCACGGCTTCGGGCGCTTCGGCCAGCGGCAGGTAAAAGTCTTCCGCCTTCTCCTTCACGGTGATTTGTTTGTCCACCGTGCCAGACTTGGACTTGAAGCGGATGGTGAGCGGCACGTTGAACAGCAGCACGTCGTCGCTGAGTTTCTGGTTTTGCTGGACAGACACCTTGGCCAGCTTCGTGCGCTCGTCCCAACTGTAACTCACCGCCAGTTCCGGGTGGTGCGCGTGATAGACGTATTGGTCAAAGAATTGATCGAAGGAGCGGCCCGACAGTTCCTCAATGACGGCGCGGAGGTCGTCGGTCACGACGCTGCCGTACTGGTGGCGCTCCAGATAAGTTTTGATGCAGCGCCGGTAGAGGTCTTCGCCCAGTTGGCTGCGGAGCATGTGGAGAATCCAACTGCCCTTGGGATAGGCGAGAAAGCCGAACTGTTCCTCCGGGATGTTGTAGTCGCGGCGGACGATGGCGTTGGTGTCGTTGGGCTGGCCGATGATGCCCTTGGCGCTCTGGTAAAGGCCGTGGAGCATCGCGTCGCGGCCGTTCTTGTGGCCGTCGTAAAGCCGCTCGTAGTAAGTGGCGAAGCCCTCGTTGAGCCACAGGTGCGACCAGTCCTTGCAGGTCACGAGATCGCCGAACCATTGATGCACGAGTTCATGCGCCACGAGGCCCTGGCTGTCGTGCAGCGTCTCGGTGGCGTCGGAGTGCAGCGTGCGATCGTTCAGAACGGTGAGAGTCGTGTTCTCCATGCCGCCCCAGCCGAAATCATCCACGCACACCTGGTCATACTTCGCCCACGGATACGGCACGCCGATCTCGCGCTCGAAGAAGCCCATCATGTCCTTGGTGTCCTTGAACGAGTTCATCGCGTGCTCGATCTGCGACGCGGGCGTGTAGAACGCCATCGGGATGTCCTTGTATTTGTCCTCGATCTTTTTGAAATGGCCGGCGCACAACGCGATGAGGTAGTTGACATGCGGCTTGTCCTGGAGCCAGCGCACGGCGACCAGGCCCGTGGCCGGTTCCTTCGCCTCGGACAGGCGTTTGCCGTTGGACAACACGACCATCCCTTCCGGCACGTGGCAGATCATTTCGGAGGTGAACTTCTCATTCGGCGCGTCAAAACTCGGATACCAATGCCGCGCCTCCGTCGGCTCGCCCTGCGTCCACAGGTGCATGTCCTCCGGTTTGTAACCCATCTCCGGCGTACGGAAATAAAGCCCGTGTTTGGGCGCGGCGCTGTAGGTGATGGTGACGCTCGCCTCCTTGTCCGCCGGAATCGCGGCGGTGAACGTGACGATGACGTGCTTGTCCGTCGACTGCCAGCCGAGGATTTTTTCCGTAGCGGTGACGCCGCTCACGAGGAGATCCACGGCGTCGAGCCGCAGTTCAGCGAGCGGTTTGGCGATGGGCTTGAAGCGCACCGTGGCCTGGCCCGCGACCGTGCGCTCTTTGAAATCCGGCGTCACATTGAGTAACAGGTGCAGGATGTCCACCTCGCGGCTCGGCGCGTATTTGCGATGCTCGGACGAATCCGCCGGCGCGAGCCAACCGTGCGACTGGCGGCACAGCAACGACTCGGACGCCACTTCAGCTTGGGCAACACCCAGGCAGGCGGACAGGAGGATCGATGAAAGGAGGGATTTTTTAATGTTCATGACGGTGTTCAAGTGTGCTGTTCTTAACATGGCCAACTGCGCGGAAGGAAGCACAGAAAATTTCCGTTCGCACCGGCACATTTCAACGGCGGGAAAATAAAGGGTCGGACCAGCGCCCAGGTCGGCCTTGGCCTGACCGGGTGCCCCGCTGTGCATTCTGCGGGCGGGGCACCCGCAGGACGTTCGCTGGCGGGGGGGGCACCAGCGCCACCAGTCAAACAGTCCCTCAGAAGGGGAACCGCGTGCCTTGCGGATGGCGCTTCCGGCGGCGAGGCTGCTTGAGCCGTTCCGCCGCCGCCCTCCAACCGGCAATCATCTCCTGTGTTTGCTGCCACCGGTAGCGTATCAATTGCAAGTCGCCTGTCAGTGTGCGGCGCATCTGGACGGCCATGACGTCGTGGTCGGCGCGGCGGGAGAAAGCCCACGCGGGATCGCCCCGCCGTTGCGCGAGTTGACGTTTGATTTCCCGCAACGAACCTTTCAACTGCGCCGTGATGCGTTGCAGCAACGAGGCGCTGGTGTGCGCCGTCGTGCCGCTGTCGCCGATTTCACAGAGTGTGAGGATGACTTCCAGTTGCTCTGTGTCGCCCGCCTCGTAGGCAGTCTGCGCCTGATGCCACCATTCCTTCTTTTGCGCCGTCATTTCGCGCTGGGTATCGGGGTGGAGGCGGCGGACCAGCGCGCGATAAAGTTCCTTGAGCCGAGCGGCCTTGGGCGGTGGCGCGGCGGATTGGGCGGGATGCCCCGCCCGCGCGTCGCGGTGGTCCCGCTGGCGTTGCCCCGGCCCGAATTCACCGAACATCTCATTGAAAAATGCCTCCAGCGGATCCGCTTCGTCGGAGTTTCCCGGTTCCGGCCGCGCGCCAAATGGATCCGGCTCACCATTGGTTTCGCGACCGCCGGGTGGGGGAGGCGGTGGCTCGGGATTGTCACGGAGTTCCATCACTTGCTGGTAGGCGCGAGCGTAGGAACCGCCGTTGAACATCATCTCGCTCTGGACTCGGAAGATGAGTTCCTCGTCCGCCGCCAGCTTCTGGCCAAGCTCGCGCAACTCCGTGAGCAACGCGCCGAAGTGAGTGTTCAACCAGCGTGTAAACTCCGGCAAGTCCGTCTGGTGAAACTGGTCGAGTTGCCGCCGCGAGTTGTCCAAATCGCGCAAGGCCTTCTCGTAATCCTTCTTGATTTTCCTTCGTACGTCGGTGCCATCCACCAGCACGAGCGCGCGGCAGTGGTTGGCCGGATGGGCGTGACGGACGGAATGTCCGTTGGGCTGGCGTCTGGGTGCGCGGCGTTTCATTGCAAGACGCAGAACCGTAACACCGGGCCATCACCGCATCCAGATTTTCTTGCCACGCCACCGCGTTGCCCGCGGTGAAGATGTTCAACGCTTCAGGTTTCTCCGGCCCGGTTTTGAGTTACGCCCGAACTGTCAGTCGTTTGCGCTAACCTGCGAAACAACGAAAAAAAACCGGCGCGGGTTGCGGCCCGCGCCGGTTTGCAAAAACGCGCTGTCGCTGCTGACTATTTCAGTTCCGCCTGATGAAACTCGTACCAGTCGTCGAGGTTGTTCAGGTTGATGGCGTCGTGGCAGACGGAGCCTTCGTTGGTGATGCCGCTGGCGCTGAGGATGCCCTTGCGGGTCCCATCGTCGTGGTTGTAGCCCTGGATGGCGCGATTGCTCTTGTCAATCGTGGCCTTGTCGAGCTTCACGCCCGGCTGCTGCTTCACCCACGCTTCGAATTGCGGATAGGTGGGCTTGGTGTCGGTGATGAACTTTTTCACCGCATCGGCGCTCAGGCCGAGCGCGCTGATGACCATCATGTCATAGCCCTTGCCGATGCCCGGGTAGCCGGCGGCGAGCTTGCCGCGCGCTTCGAGGGAGACTTTTTGCCAGAGACGGGGCAGGTGCAGCGCGCCAAGCGGACCCGCCATACCCGAACTGATCAGAGGAACGTGTGTTGCCATATTTTTGTTTGATTGATTTGATTGAACGGAATTAACGGGGCGCAGTTTAGGGAAATCCCCGGAGGCCGGTCAACGGCAATTGTGTAGATTGTGGATTGCGCGTCGGGCGGCGCGCGGTCAGGATGGCGGCGCGCGGTTCTGCTCCGCGCGGTTTGAAATTTGAAACGCACAATTGAACCCCTTTCCCACTTATGCAAATCACCACGCAAATCGCCCTGTTCCTCGACAACCGTCCCGGCACGCTCGCCCGCGTGTGCGACTCCCTGAGCGCCGCGAAGATCAACATCTACGCCATCACCACCAGTGACACGGTGGACCACAGCGTCATCCGCATGGTCGTCAGCGACCCTCGCAAGGCGCTCCTGCTGTGCGAGGAGCACGGCGCCCTGGCCGTGGAATCGGAGGTTCTGATGGTCGAGGGCAGCAACAAACTCGGTTCGCTCGCCAGCATCGCCCACCGCCTGGCCGACGCGAAAGTAAACATCGAATATTGCTACTGCGCCACTTCGCCCGGTGCCAAAAAGGGACTGTTGATCCTGCGCGTCAACAACGCCAAGAAGGCGCTCAAAGTGTTGAACAGTTGAGGGTCGCTGCCGCGCCATGCCGTCCGCGCTTGAGGTCCTGTTCTCCCCGCCGGAATTCGGGGCGCTCAAAAATCGCGACCTCCGCCAGACCACCTGCGTCGTGTTCGACATCCTCCGCGCCACGTCCACCATGGTCACGGCTTTGGCTAACGGCGCGGAATCCTTCCTGCCCGTGGCGGAGATTGCCGAGGCGGTGGCCCTGCGCCGGCAACGACCGGACATACTGCTGGCCGGCGAGCGCGATGGGTTGCGTCTTCGCGCGCCGCAAACGGGCGGCGTGGAATTTGACCTCGGTAATTCTCCGCGCGAGTTCACCACCGGGAGGGTGCGCGGTAAAACCATCGCGATGACCACGACCAATGGCACGCGGGCGCTGCGCGCCTGTGCCGGGGCGCAAACGGTCTTCATCGGTTCTTTCCTGAACTTGCGCGCCACGGCTGAAGCAATTCGCGCGCGACGCCCCTCCCATTTGCTCGTCGTATGCAGCGGCACGGGCGAGGAAGCCGCGCTGGAAGACACCCTGGCCGCGGGCGCGTTGTGCGAACTCGTCTGGCCGGATTATGCAGACGGGGAAATTGCCGATTCGGCGGAAATTGTCCGCAGCATCCACACGGGGATGTCAGGCGACCTGGCAGGCGCGATGGCGCACGCACGAAACGGTCGCCGCCTGCTTGCGGTGACGGAATTGCGCGACGATGTCGCGTTCTGTTTGCAACGCGATACTGTATCGTTGGTCGCCGCGATGCGGCCCGATGGCGTGGTGCGGAGGGATTAGCTTAGCGGGGCAGGTACCCGTGCCTGCCTGAGCCCGGCGGTCGAGGCGCCCGCCAGACTCTCGCTGGCGAGTGCGCCAGCCCCACTTTTCAAACAAGCTCTCAGTCGAAGGCGTGACCGGCGCAGCACAGCACGTTCTTCACCTTGTGGC
>JANNEF010000001.1:0-3313 GCA_031378375.1 Verrucomicrobiota bacterium
TGGCGCAGGGACTCGACCGAGGTTGAGGTGGCGGCAGTGAGTTGCGCTCGCTTCACGAGGAGTGGATCCATCCGACGTGGTCTTGCCATGCCGAGACTCTGCCATGTTTCGTCTCATCTTGAAAGCGAATTAGAATTACCAGTGGTCACCCATCAACCTCACCAGTGGTTTCAAAAGCGGCTACAACTGCCTGGACTTCTACGTGAGTAACGTCCCCGTCGGCCTCAGCCCCACCGGTTTGCGAGCGGAATTGACCAATTCGTTTGGCGGCTGTTGCTCCGGCATCCCGACGCCGCCCCCGCCCACGGCCTGCGGCTTGGGAGCCGGCTTTACCTTCTCCACCGACTTTGAGTTGCCCGGCCCTAACGGCATGACGCTGTACGGCAATGCGACCGTGGCGGCCGGCGCGTTAAAACTCACCCCGGCTGCATCCGCCACGGCGGGCATGGCCAAGCTCGTGCAGTTCAACCCGGCACCCATCGAGGCCTTCCGCGCCACGTTCAAGCTCTACATCGGCGGCGGCAGTTCTACCTCGGCGGACGGCTTCAGTTTTAATCTGGCCGACGACAATTCCCTCGTCTTTGCCGGCGCTCCGGAAGAAGGCATCGGCACGGGGTTGACCGTCGAGTTCGACACATTCAGTAATGGGGCCGGCGATCAGATTGGCATCTTCCTGAAGTCGGGCGGCCCGGCGACGTCGCCCATCAATGGAACGCCGTTCCAGCCCTCGCAAGGTCCGTCTGTCACCGCGCCCGGCTGGAAGAACGTGGAAATCACCATGGACTCGTGCGGTTATGTGAACGTGATTTACGATGGGGTGCTGCGCGCGACCGGACAGGTTCCCTACGTTCCCGGCCCGAATGCCCGCTTTGCCTTGGCCGCCCGCACGGGCTTCTTTTATGACAACCATTGGGTGGATGACCTGCTCATCATCACGGAAACAGCCGCGCCAAATGTAATGGGCTTGGCCCCGCCCGGGCAGTGTTGCGCCCATGTAAACTTCGAGCCGCCCTGCTTCAGCAGTCTTTCTCCCATCACCAGCACCGTCTGCATCCCGCCGTCCGGCGCTTGCTTTGGCGTCGGCGTGACCCGCGTGTGCTGCACCGCCACGGATTCCGCCGGCAATCAGGGCCACAGCGCCTTCAATGTCGTGGTCAAGGACCAGGTCCCGCCACTGGTCAATTGCGGGAACATCCAGCCGCTGACGCTCAACGGCGGCTGCATCGGGTATGTCCCGAACTATCTGCCCGCTTTCCAGGCCTCCGACGATTGCGGGCCAGTCGTCATTACGCAGAACCCGCCGCCGGGCAGTCTCGTCGGCCCGGGGGTGACAACGGTGACGCTTACGGCGTGCGATACCTCCGGCAATTGCGCCAGTTGCACGGTCCCGTACACAGTCGTCGCTCTCGGTTTCGGACTCTGCTCCTGCGGCGGCATGGAACCGCCGCCCGGCCTCGTGCTCTGGCTGCCGTTCGATGAGCCGCCCGTTTCTCCCTTCCCGCACAACGTCGCCGGCGGCAACAACGGCATCTATCAAGGCGCGCCCAGCGTGCTCCCCGGCTACGTGGACGCCAGCCTTTGTTTTTATGGCGTGAACTACGTGACCGTGCCGTACTATCCGGCCATCGACTTCACCACCGGCGATTTCTCCATCGACGCCTGGGTGAGGCGCGACCCAAATGACACCGGCGGTGGTATCCGCATGATCGTGAACCACCTCCCCAAATACCTCTTGACCGTCGGCAGTTACAACACGGGCTACGGGCTTTACCTGATGAACGACACGCTCACCTTCCAGATGCTCGACGCCGGGGGCGGCACTGTGACTACGACGGGCGGTCCAATCGTTCCGTTGGACAACCAGTGGCACTTTGTCGCGGTGACGGTGAAGCGCAGCAGTTCGCCCAACAACCCGCCCGTCGGAAGGCTGTACATGGACAACTCGGTACCGGTCGTCTTCAACCCGACGCCCGCCTCGGGTTCCCTCGCCAATCTATCGGGCGTCGTCATTGGCGCCAGCTACCCTACTTTCATCCCTGCGTCGCAGTTCTTCAAAGGCTGCATCGACGAGGTGGAAATCTTCAACCGGGAGCTGGGTCCGGATCAACCTGAAGAACCGGGGGTGACGATCCCGGGTGAAGTGACTCATCTGTTCCGCGCGGGCCAGAAGGGCAAGTGCAAACTGTCCTGCTCCCTGCCCAACGTCGGCTTCTGCTCCAGCGAGTCATCCAAGACGGTCACCGCGACGCTGTGTAACAAGAGCGCCTCCCCGGCCACCTTTATCTACGGCCTGACCGGGTTGTTGCCCAACTGCGGCACGCTCCCCGTCGGGCCGTCCATCGGCACCCTGCCGGCCAGTATCTACGTCCCGCCGTGGACTTGCCAGACCGTCACGTTTACAGTGCCGCGCCCGCCCAACCTGACCTTGAGCCAGTGGGGTTGCCTCAGACTGGTCGCGCAGGTCATCACGCCTGGCAACCCCAACGGCAAGGCGATCGAATGCCGTTCGGTGGTGTACAACGCGGGGCATTGCTTCTATCCCTCGGGCACGGGGACCGTGGTGATCAAAGGGACCACCGGCGGCGGGGGGAGCAGCTTCCACTTCGCGGTCCCCGTGAGCAATCCGCTCGACGGGGATCCGGCTCCACCAGGAACGAACATGGTGCTCCAGTCCCGTTTCCGCGTCGTGGGGCCGGATGGGCAGGACGACACGGAGGTCATCAGTCTCAACGGACTGCCGCCTGGCACTTACGTCACAAACACAACCATGCTCGCGTTCGGCGAGTCCACCACCCTTGAACTCAACGGCCAGTTCCTGTGGGACGACCCGAATAATCGCTACGACATCTGGTTCGAGTACCGAAATGAGCCGGGAGACTGGGAGCTGCTCGACATCTTGAGCGTGGTGGGAATCTTCCAGGCCAGCCTGGAGGTGAACTTCCAGGAAGCGGGCGGCGTGCGCCAGCCAAACGTCTCGTGGAGCGGGTTCGGCACGTTGCAATGCGCCCCGACCTTGAACGGCCCGTGGACGGATCTTCCCGAAGCGGCGAATCCGTACGCGATCCCGCCCGGCGGCACGAACGGGTTCTATCGGCTGCGGTAATGACTCCGCGCTTCAGCGAGGCTGGCGGCTGATATGAAGTTCCCGTGACGCAGGCACACGGGGACAGGTGTGTCCATTTTTGGACAATGCGCGCGGCGGTGCGGGCGGGCGGTATCGCGGGGGGGGGAAGAAAATGCCGGGGGAGCGGATTTCCGGCGTAAAGGCTTTTCCCCAAGCCCTTCCGCCCTGGCCAATCGGTTTGGGGAAAAG
>JANNEF010000018.1:0-10750 GCA_031378375.1 Verrucomicrobiota bacterium
CGGGAGGTTCGGTGTGGAGGCGGCGGGTGACGAGGTCCGCCTCACCGCAACGATCTAATTTTGCTCGGGGTCTGGCCATGCCCAAAGGCTATCCCCGCCGCTTAACTTCTACCAGCCAATTAACGTAGTTGGTATAACTCGTAAGCGAGCATGCGGACGTTGATCACGACAGCCCCAGGCATACTCACCGAATACTGATTAGTTCCGGCAGAACTGGGTACATCAATGACAGGGATCGAGAAGGCCGAATAACCAAGGCCGCCTGAGATTCCATCTCCATCCCGAGCGAGTCCCACGTTGATAGCGATGGGTGTTCCGTTCCTGTAGAAATGCGCCTCCGCGGCCCGTTTCACGTATGAAGCTGGTCCGGCAGAATACGGCCCGGGAATCAGCATGATTACCACCGGCCGTGTGCCGCTAACCGGAAGCGTCACCGAAATCGAATTGCCGCTGACTGGATCACTAACAGCAATTCCACCCGCTGGAACAACCGAACCAGCAGGTCGAGGTTCAAGCTTGGAGAAAGGTATTTTTCCCATTCCAGGACTGTTCGTGCCGAACAGCACGCTCCAGTCGTAACCGGCGAGTTTGGCTGAGTCCGCTGCCTTGAAAGCGAACGGCACAGTGAGGATTTGCTGCCGTGGCAGAATCGGCGGGTTGGTGCTGACGGTGACCTCCACAAATCGCACCGCGCCGTTGAACCCATCGGCCAGCGCGCGTCCGCCCGTGTCCACCGGGCCGAGCATCGTGTTGAAGTAGCCCTGCACGACTGGAATCCGCGGGCCGTGCCCCTGCGCCGCCTGCCCGTCAAAAACCTGCGGACCCCAGATGAGCACGCCGTTCGTCGCCGCGTCGTACACGGAGAAGCTCAGATCGTAGTCCGCCGTGGGCAGCGGCACGCCGCCCGGATTGGCCACCCGTCCCTGGTAGTTGACGAGTTGCGGCACGTTTTGCGCCCATGTGCTGTGGGCGAGTGCCGCTCCCACCAATGCGGTGGCAAAAGCGGCTGCGAGCGCGGTTCGCCACTGACGTGGCCGGTGCGGTTGCTGGTTGCGGCTGTACGCCGGGCGGCTGATCTGGTTTGGAGTCGTGTCATTCATAGTGATGGTTTCCATTGTGGTTATCGCAAACGGCTGGTGAGTTGTGGCTGCAAATTGCATTTCAGTTCCGGGGTGATTCTCATGGTTTCGCCAAGCGGAAGAATCGCCGGTCATCGGAGGTATCCACCGTGACCGTGTAGAGGGTATTAGTGTAGAAAACGATGTTGGTGACCGCCAACCAGTTGGGGTTGGCGCAAACGTCGGTGGAGCTCTGGAGGGCGAAGCCCGGCGCGGCGCCAGACCAGGAGAACTTGAGTCCGCTCTCCCCCCGGGCAATCCACATGACAGGTTGCGCCGAGTGGAAGCCCAGATCCTCGACCACGAACTGCGCGTTCGCCTCGCCCGTCGAGTTCAGGACCATGCTCAACTCGCCTTCCATGCCTTGCAGGTAACCAATGTCGATCAGGCCCGAGTCCAATCTGACGTTGGCGGGCGTTTGCGCGGCGTCGGCAAAAAAGAGAAGTTCGTCGTTGAACTGCAGGCTCAACGAGTCGCCATCGCCGCCCAGGGGAACACGGTAGGAGAAACGGATGTAGTCGGCATCGAGAGGTACGGTCAAGTGGGTCGTGATCACGGCGGGGGATTTCTCGCAAAAGTTGATGTGCTGTTCCCCGCTGATATCCACGTTTCGTCTCGTGGCGCTGGAATCGTAGAAGCGACTGGCGCGAGGGGACGGAACCAACGCAACCGGTCGGATCGTTCCTTCCGGTACAGGAGTCACTCGGGGCTCGACGCCCGGGCCCGATTCCGCGTAATCACCCGGAGCAAGCGTCCCTCCCAACGCGGGATCGTCGGGGTCACTACCGAACAAGCAGGCCGCGTACATCGCGGCTCGATTATGGTCGAGTCCTTCTCCCGAGAAGCTTTCGATGTTCAATCTTACGTTCGCGGTGTTGTCGTCACCCTCAAGTCCTGCCCCAACCCCCGTCAGGGACTGATCCACGACCAAGTTGTTGACCCGACCAAAGTTTTCCGTCCGAAAGTCTGCGATCAGAGCTGCCGGAGCGAGCCCTGAAGCGACTCCACCCGCGAGCTGTTGCGGGATGTCGATCAAAGTCACCGTCCCAATGCGTCCTTTCCCGAGCCGATTGAGTTCTGCCGCCGCGGTGTTGGCAACCTCTCCGCCATAACTGTGCGCAACGATATGAATTCGGCTCAGGTCGACGACACAGTCGGGATCTGACAGAGCCTTGCAGATTTGAGATGCAAGCTGGCGTCCAGCGATTCTGGCGTGGTTCAAAGCTCGGGACGCTTGTTTCCTCTTCTGGCCGAGATCGCAACCCGTGTTCGCACCTTCACGCCAATCAAACGGCATTATTGTCGAGCCCGGATGGGATTGAAAGATGCCCGTTGCCGCTTTTTGAACCCAAGGAGTTGTGTTGTCACTGTTCCAGCCGTGAATAAGGATGAAGACAGTCCCGTTTCTAGTGTCGAATTGTGGACAACTGGATTGACTCACGGCTGACCGCTGGGGCTTCGGGATGAAAGTTGCCGTCCATCCGCCTTCCGCCGTCGCGGTTGTCACGGCCGTTCCTGAGTCGCGATCCGTCTGTGCACGAGCAAGAGCGCGAGTCCCATCGTTCATTCGCAAACCAATTTCGCGCCCGTCCGGGATCGTGATGACGTTGACGGCCTGCGCCGACTGGGTCTGATCCTGCGCCACCATGATATCAATGCCAGTAACCCAGTGGTCGATGAGAGGAGAAAAAGCCAAACCACCCGCAGTAACTATCGCACTGTTCGGGAGCGGAGAACCATCCGGCCGATTATTTACCGTTCCGGTCACGCTTCCTGCGGCACTTCCACTTCCCAGGACGATCACCACGCCCGGCCCTCGCACGAGCAAGGCGTAATCGGAAAACATGCGAACCTCGGCAGAGGTGTTGGCCAAGGCACCGGGAAGGGCCGGCGGGGCAGCGGTCGCTGTCACATGCGCAAACGCCGTATATGCGGCTCGGTAGGGTGACAGCGACGGGCCAACATATCCTCCGCTGGCCGTACTGCCGGAGGATTCCTGAAAGAAGTTCGCTGGTGCCGTGTTCAAGCCCCATGTGCTGTTTGATAAAATCTGGGCTTCGCTGCGAGGAGAAGTGAGGAGGAGGCCAAGAAGGGCGATTGAGCCCAGAGAACGAACGCCGCAATCCCAGACGTATGCCCGGTGGGAACTCGATCCAAGTATCAGAGCATTCATGAGGTTGTTCAGGTGATGGGATATTGCGAACACTTGGCAGAGCCGAAGCTCAACATCGTGGCCCGCACCGCGCCGAACCAGACGATGTTCTCCCCCGCCGTCGCCCCGAAGTTCGCCCCCGTAATCGTCATCACCGCCCCCGTTGGCCCGCTCATGGGGGCGAAGGAGGTGATGACGGGTAATGCCGCCTGTAGGTGGAAGGCGAGGGACAAGAGGCATACTCCCGTGAATAGCATGCACAGGTGTCTGCGGTTCCGGATGGTTTTCATAGTGTGCGGTGCTTCATCGGCTTCTGATCACTGGTTTCCATAGTGGTTATCGCAAACGGCTGGTGAGTTGTGGCAACAAATTGCATTTTTCTTCCGGGAAGGTTTCTCATGGTCTCGCCAGGCGGAAGAACCGCCGGCCATCGGAGGCGTCCACCGGCCCGCCGAGTTCCCGGCATTCCCGACCGTTGGAGGGCCGGCCAAGGCGCGCGGCTGAGTTCGGAAACCAATTTTTTGACCACGGATGGCGCGGATGGGCACGGATGGGGAAAGGATTCGGAGCAGTCGCCGTGCGTTGCGTAGGTTCGTGGTGTGGGCCTGCGATGCCACGGTTTTCGCATCCGTGTCATCCGCGTCATCCGTGGTTCGCAGTTCTGTTCCGGGGTTTGATGAGGTTTTCATGGGCGGGTTCGGTTGATGGGGGTTTACTTCACTGGCTTTTTCCCTGGCGGCAGCGCGGTGGCGCTGGTCTGAAATTGTAACCACGGATTTCGCGGATGGCGCGGATAGGGCCGGGAATTCCCACGGTTGCCTCCATCCGTGCCAGACGTGAGATCCATGCCGTTGATCCCGAGACGCTGGCTGAATCGCTCCGGTTTTCGCCTGGCTGGCGGGTGTTGCGGGCAGGGCCGCAGTTGCTGGCGGTAATGAATGTCATGGCTTTCCACAGTGTTCATCGCAAACGAGCGCAAAAGTGTGGCAACAAATTCAAAATATTTTCGTGAGAGCCGGGATTGCGGGTTTCGCGGAAGGCACGGATGCGGTGGAATGGCAGCGTGAGGTGAACCGCCAATCTGCGCGAGGTTCGCGAATGCAGTGAGAACAGCACTCGTGCGCGAGTGGCACTTCTCCGACCGCGTTGATCCTTCCGTCGCTGTCCTGGACGAGCGTCGATGAACGGAGGCTATCGGTTTGATTCCGAATTCCGGTTCATCGGGCCACTCCCGTGCGGAGCATCGTGGCTGCGGCGTCGTAATCGTCCTGCAAGCCCAGTTGGCCGTAGGCGAGGAGTTTCAGGCGCAGCGCGGGTTCGGCGTCCTGAAGTTCGGGCGGGAGCGCGGCGAGGGCGGCGAGGATGTCGCCCAGGCGGAGCGGGTCGCTGTTGGCGGCCTGCCAGGCGCGCAGGAACGCTTCGGCGAACGTCGCAGTCGGACGGCTTGTGGCGGTGGGGAGCGTCGTGAAGGTGTATTCGGTGGCGGCAAAGGGCGAGGAGTTGCCGGTCTCGCGCAGGGTTATTTTGTAGAGGCCGTTCGTGTCCAGTGGGCGGGTCTTCCACGCGGCCACGCTGGTGAACTCGACGGGCGAAGTCCGGGCGGTCGTCCGCCACGGCGGGGTGTTGCGATTGAACTCGTCGGTGATGGCGATGTCCCAGGTTTTGCCGGGCGCGCTTTTCCAGAGGATGAGCGGGGTGAGGCTGGCAGTGGCACCGCGCGGGGTGTGGAGCGCGATGCCCGCGCCATTGCGCCCGGTGACGGGGATGGTCGCGGCGAGGACGGCTTGCAGGGGTTGGAAGAGGACGGTTTGAGCCACCGACGGTTTTGCCGGCGGAGATGTTGTAATCAATTCCCGCGCCTGGAAGATGGCGGGGCCGGTCTTCCGAACCAGGCCCCCCGCCGTGATGAACTGCGCCCCAGCCCCGGCGGGCACGGTGATCCGGTCACCGCGAAGGAGGGCCGTCGTCGAGGTGACGGGCAAGGATTGACCGGCGCGCCGAACTTCAAGGCCGGCGGGCACGCCGGCGAGATAGGCGGCGGGGGTGGTGTCAGTTGCGGACGGCAGGAACCGCGTGACCAGAAATCCGCCGGCGAGGAGGATGGCGGCGGCCGCGGCGGCCCACATGCCAGCGAGACGCCGGCGCTCCCGGGGCAGACTCACGAGCGATGGCAGAAAATTTCGGCGTGGTTCGCTGGCGTGGGAATGCCGCGGACGGGGACCGTCCGCGCGCCGGCTGCGCTGGCTTTGGGCAACGGCCTGGTGGAGACGCTGAAATTGTTCCGTAGTGAGCGGAGCGGGCGCAGCCTCGGGCGTTTTGGCGAGCGGCCCGAACTCGCGAAAGGCCTCGCGCGCGGCCTTGAGTTCCTCAAATTCCTCGCGCAGCAGGGGGTTTTGCGCCAAGGCTTGCTCAAATTCCGCCTTCTCCCGCGCGGTGGCGTCGCCGGTCAGGACTCGCATGGCCAAAGTTTCAAATATTTCAGCATCCATACTAGTATCGCAAATGGTCGCGGATTTCGTTCATCAGACGCGGATTATTTTTCAAGGCAAGCCGGAGTTTTCTGAGCGTGCGGAGAATGGCGCTGCGGACGCCTTCGGCGGTCAGGCCGTGGGCGCAGGCGAGTTCCGCAGGCGTCTTACCCTCAAGCAGGTGCTCCCGCAGGAGGCGGCGGTCGCGCTCGCTGACGCCGGCCAGCGCTCGCTCGATCAGTTTGACGAGATCGGTGATCTCCAGCGCGGTCAGGCTTGCGGCCAGGGGCGGGGGTGGTTCACCGGCATCACCGGCGTCGGCCTGCCGCTGTTCAAGGCTTTCGGTCTTGCGTTCGTCGCGGATGCCGGCGCGGTTGTGGCGGGCGCACGACACGGCGTTGTTGGAGGTGATCTTGGTCAGAAGCGCCATGAGGTGATTGCGGGTGGTGACCGTGCCGATCTGTTCGGCGAGTTCGGAGATGGCGCGCACCGCTTCTTCCTGTGCGTCGGATTCGGACAGCCCGATGGCTGGGTGACGCGCGGCGTGGAGGGCGATTTCCATGAGGGCGGGAAAGGCGCGCGTCCACGCGGCTTGCTCGCCGGCCTGGAGCGAT
Source organism: Verrucomicrobiota bacterium (assembly GCA_031378375.1). Lineage (GTDB taxonomy): Bacteria > Verrucomicrobiota > Verrucomicrobiia > Limisphaerales > JANNEF01 > JANNEF01. The sequence goes on from JANNEF010000018.1 coordinate 6,353, forward strand.
TCGAGATGGATGGTATCTTCGGACATGCCGCCTCGTCAGTCGTTGGGTGGAAAGCTAGGCAGCCCGCACACTTGGAACAATGAAAATGTGAGGATCGCGAAAAGGTTGTCGCGGTGCGAGCAAAACAGGAACGCGAAAAGGATCGCGAAAAGGTTTGCCAATCATGGCTGATTCTGATAGGAACCCACTCACCATCCAGGAACTCAACATGGACCGCCGCCAATCTTCATTGACCAGACCCGCCGCATGGCTGCCGGTGGTGGCTGGTGCCCTCGCGCTGTGTGCGCTGGTGGCTGGCCTGCGAGCGGAGGAACTGGACGAATCGGAAACACTGAAGCAACAGATCCAGCAACTCGACGACGCGCGCAAATTCTCCGAGGGCCTGCCGGTGGTGCGCCGGCGGCAGGCGCTCATCGAGGCGCGTTACGGCACGAACAGTGTCGAGGCGGCGGCCAACCTGGGTTACCTCGGCCACTTCCTGCAGAGGGTGTCGGACTTCGACGCCGCAGGCCAGGCGCTGCGTCGCGCGTTGGATCTCCGGGAGAAACATTTTGGGTCGGACTCAGTGGAAGCTGCTCAAACTGCGAAAATTCTTGGGAGGTTGTATCGCGAATATGGGGATGCTTCCGCTGCCGGCGCGATGCTTCACCGCGCGCTGCGCATCTTTGAGCGGCATCTCGGCCCCACGCATCCGGAAGTGGGTGACACATGCTACTTGTTGAGCTGGCATTACAAACCCACGGACAGCGCCCAATGCGAAGCCTGCTTGCTGCGCGCGAAAGAGTGCTTCGAGAAGGCGGGGAAATCACGACTGGGCCAGCTCGGAGACACCCTCAGCGGCCTTGCTTCGCTTTACGCCAACCTTGGGGATCTCTCCAAGGCCGAACCGCTGTCCGTCGCCGGCGTGAAACTCAAGGAGGAACACTGGGGGCCGGATCACGCCGACACCGCCGGCGGCCTCAATACCCTGGCCATGATTCACCACTGGCAAGGGCGGCTCGAAGAAGCGGCGGTCGAGCACCGGCGGGCGCTCCGCATCCAGGAGCGGGTCTTTGGCTCCAACAGCCTGGTCGCGGCAGACAGCCTGCAAGGGTTGGGTGGCACTTTCCAGGACATGAAGGATTCCGTCCAAGCCGAGGCGCATTACCTGCGTGCGCTCCGTATCCGCGAAACAAAGCTCGGGCCGGACAACCGTATCACGTCCCTCACCCGCATGACCCTGGCCGACCTCTACCGCGAATGCGGACGATTGGAGGAATCACACGCCCAGATCAAGGAGACCGTGGCCGCGTACGAGCGAACGTCTGGCACCACTCACTTACTCTACGCCAACGCGCTCCGGCAACTGGCCATGTCCGAAATGGATTTAGTCCGCATGGATGCCGCCGTCGTGACCGCGCGACGTTTCCACGCCGCGCGTGAAGCCATCCTCGCCAATGTTCTGTCCTTCACCTCCGAACGCCAACGCCTGGCATGGCGGAACGACAATCGCGACCCGTGCAATCTGCTCGCCACTTTGGGTGACGCGCCCGCCCTGGCGCTCGCGCAGTTGCGCTACAAGGGCATCGTGCTGGATTCCATCGTGGAAGACCGGCTGCGGGCGCTGGACAAGGGCGATCCGGAACACTCACAGTTGATCCAGCGCCTCCGAACGGCCCAGACGAAACTGAACGATCTGTCCGTCGGCACGACTGGCGCCGGGACATCCGAGGAGCGGACGCGGCGTGACCGGGAAAAGAGCGGCCAGACGGAGGAGATCGACCGGTTGGAGGGGTTGCTCGCGCGCACCACCGCCGGCATCGGACGCACGCGGCGCGCGTTGCGCGTAACGGTGGAGGAAGTGCAAGCGCGGATTCCGCCGCGCACTCTCCTAGTGGACATGCTTCGCTACGAGCACTATCGCGGGTCGAACCGCTGGGAGACGCGCTATGGCGCGGTCATCCTCGGTTTAGCCGATGCACCGCGCTGGGTCGAGTTGGGCAACGCCGCCGACATCGAGAAAGTCGTGCGCCTCTACCAGCACCAGATGCGCGGGCCGGACAGCGCCGGGGCGCTCGCGGCGACGCTTCGCCACCTGCACGATCTCATCTGGGCACCAGTGGCCGCTGTGCTGCCCCCGGATGCGGAAACCATTTTCATCAGCCCGGACGCGGAGTTGAACTTCGTGTCCTTCGTCACGCTGCTGAATCCGGCGAACGAGTTTCTCGGCGAGAAACTGTCCCTGGCCTACGTGGCGAGCGGGCGCGATTTGCTCCCATCCGCCACACCGAACGCGGCCGCAAACGCTTCGCTTGAGATCTGGGCCAACCCGGATTTCGCCTCCAGTCTTGCAACCGTGGACGCGACGCAACGTCCCCGCCCGAAGAACGATGTAAAGCCGGTGTTGATCTCACAAACGAAATCGCCGCCTCCCGGCGACGGCGTCCCCGGCGTCCCGTCCAGGCTGCGGGCCTTGCGCGGCCTGAGCCTCCAGCCGCTGCCCGGCGCGGAGCGGGAGGGCCGCAAGCTCAAGTCGCTGGCGAAGGAACTGGGCTACACGGGCGCGACACTGCGCGTCGGCAAAGACGCGACCGAAGCCGGGCTTGGCCAGCTGGCCGCGCCCCGCGCGCTGCACCTGAGCACCCACGGATTCTTCCTGCCGGAGGATGCGGCAGTCGGCTCCATGCAACGCAGCGGCCTGGCGCTGGCCGGCGCGCAGCAAACACTCAAGGCATGGAGCGAAGGCCGCATGCCGCCAGTAGGCGCGGACGGCATCGTGACGGCGGAGGAGATCGCCCGGCTGAATCTGCGCGGCACCTGGCTGGTGGTGCTCTCCGCCTGCGACACCGGCCTGGGCGAAGCGCGCTCCGGCGAAGGCGTGCTGGGCCTGCGCCGCGGATTCGTCCTGGCGGGCGCGCAGAATCTGGTGATGACCCTCTGGCCCATTGAGGACGGCCAGACCTCGTCGTTCATGACCGACTTTTACTCCCGCGCCCACCAGACGAAAAACGCGCCGCTGGCCCTGGCGCAAGTGCAGCGCCAGTGGATGGCTCGACTGAAAACGAAAAGAGACATCGCCGCCGCCTGTCGGGTGGCCGGCTCGTTCATCCTGAGCTTTCAGGCGGCGGATTGAAATCAGCGAACGGTCAGCCAGGCGAACAACTCGTTCCGTTGCCGCGCGTGCCACTTCGCACCCGACCATGCGCGCCAGATGGCGAGTCTTGAGGGTATTCATTTTTGGAGGCTTCTCATGCGCACCCCTGATCTCGGTCCCCAATTCTCCCTAAGGAACCACTGATTAAATCGGTGCCGGGAAATTCCAACCCACTTTTGACCATCAAATCACCCGCCGGTGAAATCAAAATCGCTTATACGCCATTCTGGAGCGTCCAGTTTTACGCCAAATGACGAATCCCGATTTAATCAGCGGTTCCCTAAGTCAGGGAGTCATTACTTGTGCGAATCGGTGAAATGCGCGGGCGAACATGATTTGAATAACGCAATCCGCCTCGTGGAAAAGGAACTGAGAAAAGCGAAAGTCTAAACCCTATTCTCTGGCGCGGTAGAAGATTGTTTGGTTCGTGGTACCGATGTCGAAGACTTGGAACAGGTTTGTCAGCGGCCCCTGCCACTCAATCGTCCAGGTCACGGTACCGGACAGATCTTTCGTGGACTCCAGCGTGTAGCTCGTCTGCGGGATGCCGTAGAGAACAAACGTTCGTTGGCCGTTGGGGTGGATGAGGGCTTCGAGCAACGGGGCTGACCCGATGACCACGACTCTTCCGTTGTTGGCGATCGTCCTCGGCACCGGCACGCCGTTCCCTTGCACGGCAACGAGGCTGGCGTCCATGATTTGCCGGCGCAACGCGCGCGCGGCTCGTTTCTCCTTCGAGGTTTCACAATAGGTAGCACATCCTGATTGCCAAGATGACAGCAACGAGGAGAAGCAGAGTTTGCGGCAGCCAACTGGACCATTTGTGGTCGTTCATCATCACGAAAGTGAGCCTGCCTCCCTTGCCAAAGGCGACTGTTGTCCCTGCGCTGACACGCGAATTGTCTGAGCCTTTGTCGGAATCGCGGAAGACCTTGCAACGACCCTTTCGAGACTCGACTGTGTAATACTTCCTCAACCACCAGGTGCGGCGAAGGCAGATCGTAAATTCTCCCGCAGGTTTCTCCGCTGGTTCCTCCAGCAGCTCGTTGTGACGGAACTGAAATAATCGATCCCGGCTCCAGCTTTCAAATCGTTGCTTTTGTTCATTCTCGACGTGATAGATGAAAAGTGGTTCCTCGCTACTTTCAGTGGCTGCATAGCGAAGGTATGTTGAGTTTGCCAGCGACGAAGTAGAGCATGGCGGTCATATACTCGCGGCTGCGATAGCCTCGGGCTTTGCGTTTGACCGCGCTGAATACGCTGTT
>JANNEF010000041.1:0-15410 GCA_031378375.1 Verrucomicrobiota bacterium
ATGGCGGCATCGACACGCTGGATGCGTCTGCCCTGGCCAACGTCCGTCCTGGCCCCTCGGTGCTCCCGTCGTTCCCCATGGTGCCTTGGTGCCTTGGTGCCTCAACTGCTTTTTCCATGGGTCATGGCGGCGGCGGGTATATTTTTCCAGTCGAAGCCTCCGGATGGGAAGAAACCTCCACTCAGGCGAACGGGAAACCAAGTCAACCGCCCGTACGCCCGCGTCAGTGTCAGGTACGCCCAAGTCAGTACCCGGTAAGGTTGCGTCAGCGCCCGGTACACCCAAGTCAGCGGCAAAGAATGCCACGTCCACCACCGGTAAGGTCGCGTCCATGCCGTTGGGACTCAAGTCAACAGGCGAGACATCCGCTCCGACACCCCGGACAGAAATATCAGCATCGCACTGGCCGACGGGCGCGGGACCGGTCCCGGGCGCAGCCACTTTGAAGTAGGAAACCACGAATGGACACGAATGCACACGAATCAAGACGCTGTTTTCCTGCCGCCCGCCGGCTGCCGCAGCGGCCACCAGACCGTGATCCGCCTGCTATGGTCTAACTCGCTCGCACCGCTGCTGATTCGTGTCCATGGGTGTTCATTCGTGGTTTCCTGCTGCCTGGCCCGTCTTTATTCGTGCTACAATCGTGCGAAAGCTTCGCGGGTCGCCAGGAATCTTCGGACCTCCGGTTTTAACGCCGGGGGACGCGGAGGAACCACTGGTTCTCGGCGCCCGCTGCGCGAACCTCTGCGGCCTCTGCGGTTAACCGGGATCGGCTCGTTGGTTGCGGCTGTGCCGCGCTGGGTTAATCCCGAACACCGAAATGGATTCCCGCTAAACACGCTAAAAAGCGCGAAAGCAGCGCCTTGGAAGGGGAAGTCAGCCACGGAAGGTTTTTTCCGGGGTCTGGTGCTTCAACTCCTTCCCTTTTCGCGTTCTTTCGCGTGTTTCGCGGGCACAACTTCGGAATTCGTGTCCATTCGTGGTTGAACGGAATGGTTCCGGTTCACGCCCCTTTCGAGCGCTTCTCAAAATATTCTCATTATCCCTGTAAGATCGGATCTGCGGCGCGCGTAGGCAGTGGTATGGGACGGCATCCGGTTCCGCGCCGCAAATCAGGGGCGGCAGGATTGACCGGGCTGCGACGGCGGGATGGACCCGCCCGAACAGTGAAAACGGTCTGCCGCGCTCCGGGCCTTGTTTGGCCCGGACGGCGCAGAACGAGGATGCCGTATCAGAAAAAAAGACAACTGCATGAACGTTATGAAAACCAAACTCCTCCTGCCCCTGCTCGCGGCCCTGGCCGTCGGGCCGGCCACCCTCCACGCGCAAACCACCGCCTTCACCTACCAGGGCCTGTTTAACGACAACGGTAGCCCGGCTACTGGTTACTACGATCTGTTCTTCCGGCTCTATGATGCCGTGAGCGCCGGAAACTCGATGGGCTCGATTACGCAAATTCGTGTGCCGGTGACCAACGGCCTGTTCACCGTGAGCCTGGACTTCACGAGCGCGCCTTTCACCGGCGCACGCCGCTGGCTGCAACTCGATGTGCGCTCGAACACTGTGCCGATCGCGCCGGTCCCGTTGCTCCCCCGCACCGAACTGACCGCCACGCCCTACGCCATCCGTGCCATCCTTGCGGCGGACGCCGGGACAGTGGGGGGACAAAACCCTTTGTCTTTCGTGAGGAAAGTGGGCGACACCATGACCGGTCCGTTGAACCTGCCGGTGAATGGCCTGGCCGTCGGCGGAAACCAACTGATTGCGTCCGGAGAAAAGGTGGGTATTGGTACCGCGAGTCCGCAGGCTCCGCTGCACGTTCTAGGCCCCAATGGCAATTACGCCTACTTGGGCGACGCGACTCGGGGCGTTCTTGGATATTCAGCCGTCGCAGGCGGGGTGGGTGTTTCCGGCCTGCACGGCACCAGTGGCAACTACGGTCAGTTGGGAAAGTATTTCGCGGGTGTGTATGGTGTGACTGCTGACACTGCCAGCTATGGCGTGTCTGCCGAAGCCGTGGATGGCTGGGCGCTGATCGCCTCGGCTGGATCCGGCCCCATCCCCGGCCTTTTGCCAACCGCATATCTTGCTGGCGGGAATGCGGTGGGGCCGTGGGCGGCACTATTTAATGGCCGGGTGGCCATCACGGGCAAGGTCGGCATCGGTACGACTTCACCAACGGCAAAACTTCACGTCTCGGGTAATGAAGCGCCCGGAGCCAACATTCCCACCAGCACGACGGTCTTGGCGAGCGGCGATGGGTTTAACAACCGGTTCATGTCGGTCCACGGCGACCAAGCCGTCTATCTCTCCATGTTTCACGCCGGCTACGGCGAATTGTCCACGTATGACTACGGCACCGGAGCGGGATTGCCGCTGAAACTCAACGTGAATGGAGGCACCGTCAGCGTGCCAGTATTGGAGATCACGGGCGGCGCTGACGTGTCCGAGCCATTCCAGATGTCCGGTGAGAAGGTGCTCGAAGGCTCCGTGGTGATCATTGATGAGGAGAATCCCGGCCAGCTCAAGCAGTCCACCCGCGCGTATGACACCCGCGTGGCCGGCATCGTGAGCGGGGCGAACGGCATCCAACCCGGCATCTCGTTGAAGCAGGAAGGCGCGCTCGATCAAGGCCAGAACGTGGCCCTCAGCGGCCGCGTTTACGTGAAGGTGGATGCCGCCTTCGGCGCCATCAAGCCCGGCGACCTGCTCACCACCAGCGACACCCCCGGCCACGCCATGAAGGTCTCGGACCCGACGAAGGCCCAGGGCGCCATCCTCGGCAAGGCCATGACTGCTTTGAACGAGGGCAAAGGCATGGTGCTGGTGCTGGTGTCGTTGCAGTAAAAGCGGCTCCACAGATATGGAATAGTTACTCAAACGAGCTTATGAAGACAACGTACTCCATGCGGAGACCAAAGTTACTCTTTTATGTCATCGCCATAAGTGCACTGGTGTGGTTCCGGCTTGTTCCCGGCGCGTGCGCTGCCACGCTGGCTGATTTTGGCTACCAGAAACTGAAGGTCAACGGTCAGGTGCCGGCGGGTACCCGGCCACTCCTGGTGATCCTGGCATGTTTCGATTCCAACAATTTAGGGACTTGCTTTGGCAACAACTTTACCAACGGCTGGCAGTACTATCAGGACTGGGTGTTTAACAGCGCCCGGCAACCGGTGAGCCTAAACGGCTACTTTAATGAGGTGTCCAACGGCCGCTTCTCCTGGGCGCCTGCTGACACGGAGCTCGGCCCGGGTGCCGGGGTAACGCGGGTATGGGTCAACTATCCTGGATGCCTCGAGTGCCCGGGCGTTACCGAGGTCAGTTACTTTTCAAACATCATTTACCAAGCGATGGGGAATGTCGATTTTGGAAACTATGATGCCAACCAGGACGGTTTTGTGACTAGAAACGAGCTGACTATCGCGATTTTCAACAATGACTGGAAAAGTGGCGGCAATCGCATGTCCGGGGATGTGACTCGCGCCGGCATTACCTTTCGTAGTCAGGGCAGGACGGTGGCCAACCTTGGTTACTACGCCACGTTCGACACCTGGTGCCACGAGCTTTCCCATACCCTAGGAATCATGGACTTATACGGAAGAACTTGCTTAAGTTACCAGGTAACTCTGATGAGTTGCACGGGGCTCGATGTGAACAACCGGTCGTTCCACCTTGACCCCTGGCACAAGATGCAACTGGGGTGGTCCGAGCCTAGGATCCGTTCCCTGCGGACGGGCGGGGTTGAAACGCTCCCGGCGGCGCAGAACATGGATCCGAGCGCGCCGATCCTTTTGTACGACCCGACTTATGGTTCCAACGACTTCTTCATTCTGGAATACCGCACGGCTACAAGTCCGACAGGCCCGGGGTATGACGCGAGCGTGGCCGGCAATGGATTAGTCATTTGGCATGTGGTTCAGGATGGGTATCACGATCCTCTCCGGGTGAATTGCGATACGAATGGCGCGTGCGATTTCACGGTCTGGACGGTCGGAGCGCCCAATCTCCAGAAGGGCGGAAACTCCCCTTGGAGCAGCGGTGCGACCACAGCCTTCCTTCAATTCCTCCCTGCTATTCCCACGGACACTCGGATTCACGTTCAGCCTTTCAATCTAGGAGCAGGCAATATCGTGGTTGATTGGACCTTCCCGGGAAATTCCTGGGTAGACTTTGGTTTTGCTGGTTTTCCTGAGCTAGGGTTTTTCCTATTGCCCTTCAACTCGTTGGCGGAGGGGGTTGCCGCCGTGCCGGTTGGTGGTGTGCTCCACGTCAAGGCCGGGGCGAGCCCGGCTGCGGCGACTTTAACCAAATCCATGACCATTCAATCCTACAATGGCCCCGTTACGATTGGCCGTTAAATATGAAAATGTTGTGTCTGGCCTTAATGGCAGTCCTCATTCCCAACCCGGCCTTCTGCCAGATGGAGTGGCGGGTGTCCGTGAAGTTCATCGTGGATTCAGACGGCGACCGGCCTCTCAACGGCGTGCTCTCAACCGACGCCGATGTTCGGAATCAATTTAACGTGGCGAACGCGACCTTGGCCCAACTGGGTCGCGGTTATCGCTTCCAGCTCACAGAAATCACGAACCTCGTCAACGACCCTTATGTCACGAATTTTTTCAAGGCGGACTCGACCGACCAACACACGGCCAGTGTCCTGGGCCGCATCGCGGCTACGAATCAGTTCCTGTTTCGCTGGCGTGAAGATGCCATCAACATTTACATCAACGCGTTCAATGGCGCGGCCGTGTGTTCCATCTCCGGTACCGGCCCTGGCACGAACGATATTATCCTCGCCGGGCAACAGGTGGTTCCTACGACATTATTTCACGAGGCCGGGCATTATTTCACCCTGTTCCACACCCAGGGACGGTCTTGCGCAGGTTGCACCGGGCCGAATGCCTGCGTGGTACCTGGAGACGATGAAATTGCCGACACCTTGCCGGCGGTGGCCTGTTGGAGTCAGGACCAGATCGCGACCAACTACTTCGGTCTGCACTACGCGGAGCTTTCCCTGGCGCAGCAGGTGCAGGTGGACATGACCTACCTCAACGTCATGTCCTACCGCATTTCTGGCCGCACGGCTCTGACACCGGATCAGCTAGACCGCGTCACCGACGTGTCGAACGGAAGCCGAATCGCAATCGCCACTGGTCGCACCCAGTTCGTCGCCACCACCGGCAATGATACTTCCGGCACCGGGGCCAGCGATTTCCCTTACCGCACCCTCGCCAGAGGAGTCGCCCAGGCCAATTCGGGCGAGATCGTGCTGTTGCGCGGCGGCAGTTACAACGAACCACAAATCATCACCAAGAACGTCACTTTGCGGGCTTCGCGAGGGGGTGTCACGGTGGGACAATGATCAAGAGCTCCTGACAAAACAACCATTCAAAAAAACGTATGAACACAAGAAAAGAAAAACTCCACCAAATGCTCCTCAGTATCGGACTGCTCATGGGACTGCCCCGGTGCCTCCAAGCCCAGCCCTTCTCCATAGATTGGTCCTCGGTCGATGGTGGCGGCGGCACGAGTACCGGCGGTGTTTACTCGGTCAGCAGCACCATCGGCCAGTCCGATGCGGGCGTGATGAGCGGCGGTCCCTACTCCGTAACGGGCGGCTACTGGAGCGGCGTGGTCGCGCTCCAAACGCCCGGTGCGCCAATTCTGCGCGTCGAGCGATTGCCGGGCGGTTTGGTGCGGATTTTCTGGCCTCTGCCGGCCACGGGCTATGTGCTGGAGCTAGTGAGCGCGCTCAACGGCCCGCCGGTTACAGGCTGGTTACAGGTCCCGCCTGCTGCCTACCGGACCAACGCCACGCACATCAGCCTAACTGTATCCGCCGCGACAGCCGGTCAACGCTTCTTCCGCCTCCGGCACTGAGGATGAAGCTGTTGTCCACGGCCAGGAAATGCTTTGTGAGGAGGAAATTGATTATGAAATCCAGCTTACAGATTCTAGGCTTGGTTCTCACGACTGCGCTGACTGCGGTGTGGGATTCGCGAGCGGAGGAGCTTAACCTTCTGGGTGTCGGCCGAAACGCTGCCCTCGTTCAAACTGTGAATCCGCGTGAACGTCGCGCCCGTCCGGTATCACCGCACTTTGAGAACTTGCGCCAGATGCGTAATGGAATGGACGCAGTGGCCCGGCTGCACCTTTTTGATGACGCCACCTTCACGCTGCTGGTGGACGGTCATCGCGCACGTGCGCTCGACAGTTTCTCGATCCATGGGCGGTTGCGTGAGGAACCGTCCGGATCGTTTTCGTTGGTGGTTCACAAGGGAGTCCTGTGCGGCGTTGTCCACTGCCCGACCCGCAACAGGGTATTTCGCATCGGTCTCGCTGCCGACGGGTCGCCCGTCGTGGCGGAAATGGACGAAGTCCAATTCGGTCGTTGTGGAAATGGTCCGCAAGACGCCGTGGCACCGGCTGCGAAGGCTTTTCTACCAAAAGCTGGTGGTGCCGGTGGTGCCATCGTCTGCAACGAAGAGGATGGTTCGGAGATCACGGTTCTCGTCCTTTACACGGATCTGGCCCGGGCGGCGGCAGGAAGCGCGCAGGCTATGGAAGCCGAGGTGCAACTGGCAGTTGATACAGCCAACCAGTGCCATGAGCGGAGCCAGATCACGCCCCGCCTGCGGCTGGTTCACACCGAAGAAGTCGTCTACGGCGAGAATGGCAGTTTCGACGATCACCTCGGACGTCTCACTTCTCCCAACGACGGAATCATGGACAACGCTCACCTGTTGCGTGACCAAGTCGGGGCGGACCTGGTTTCCCTGCTGGTGACCGACAACGATCTCTGTGGCAAGGCTTGGCTGATGACCAGCGTATCCGGTTCATTTGCCAGCCAGGGATTTTCCATCGTGGACCGCACCTGCGCTTCGGGAAATTTCAGTTTTGCCCATGAGTTGGGTCACAACATGGGCTGCGCTCACGATCAAACCGACACCTCCGGAGGAGGAGCCTACTCCTACTCCCGCGGCTGGCAGTTTACTGGCAACAGCCAGCAGTCTTTTCGCACCGTGATGGCAGTTCCCGCAGCGGGTGGCATGCGCATCGGCTTCTTTTCAAATCCTAACGTCAACTTCGATGGCCAGCCGACCGGAATGGCGGTGGGGCAACCGAATGAAGCGTCGAACGCGCAGACAATTAACAACACTGCCTCCACCATCGCCAACTTCCGCCGCAGCGTCGTCTGGGTGGACTTCGCCTACACAGGTTCCAGCGAAACCGGCTGCTTCGCCCAGCCCTACAAAACAATGGCTCCGGCGGTGGTTGCGGTGCCCGCCGGCGGGATCGTGCGCGTGAAGACGGGTTCACGTCAGGAAACACTGAGCATCGACAAAGCCATGAAAATCGAGGCTTTCGGCGGTCCCGCAACCATTGGCCAATAACGCGCTCACACACCAACCACGCCCATCAAATTAAGCAAAATATGAAAACAAACTTCTCCACATTGCTTCTCGCATCAGCGCTGGGGTTCGGAAGTGTTCAGGCCGCGCACGCCCAAAGCGGCGGCCCCTTCACCCTCAACTGGAACACGATTGACGGCGGGGGCGGCAACTGCTCCGGCGGCCTTACGGTGGCGGGTGGCACGAAGTTCACCCTCAGTGGCACCGTCGGCCAGCCGGACGCTGGCGGGTCCACGGCTGGCACCTACGTTCAGCAATGCGGCTTCATTCCGGCCTTCACGCAGCCGGTCACGCCGACGTTGAGCATGACGCGCGCGGGTAGCACGCTTACCTTCACCTGGCCGAACCTCTGCACCGGCTTCGCGCTGGAGGGGGCATCCACGGTGAGCGGTCCGTGGTTTTTTCTGGGCAGCGGGACAGTCGTCGGTGCGAACTGGCGGGCCACGGTCCTCTCCCCCACTTCCCCGGTATTCTTCCGGCTGCGGAAGGCTTGCCCGAACTAAATAATTCGCACAGCCCGTTTCAATCCAGGCGGCTTCCTGCAAGGGAGGCCGCCTGGGCTTTTGTGGTCCGGGGCAAGCCCGCCCGCGTCGTTGGTCCGGGCTGGACGCTGGCTTGGTCCGTCCAGTTGAGTTTCGCGCAATGGAGTGACGTTCGCAATTGTCTGGCCTGCTTGAGGTTCGTGCGTTGAAGCGGCGTGAACGCCGCGCGCCGTCGCGTATTCGCCCGTGTCACTCCCTGGCGTGAGTCTCAACGAAGGTGTCGGCGGTTTTCCTTTTCCTCCCAAAATTGTCCGTGGTCCCGGATGGGCTGGGGCGGCTGAATATTTTTTACATAATAGTTTGATTTCAAGCGTCAAAGTGGCTTGGTTAGAAGTTGAAGCCCGTTAAACCAGAAACTGAACCGTCACAAATCATGAGCAACCAACTGTATTCATCCTGGTGCAACAGTCCGGAACATCCGTGGAATCCCAGCCGCCGTGAGTTTCTTTACGTCGGCGTCGTCGGCAGCCTCGGCCTGACGCTGGGCAATCTGTTCAAGCTCCAGGCCGCGTCGGCAGACAAACCCGCGCCCGGCTCGGCGCGCGCGCAATCCATCATCAACATCTATCTGCCTGGCGGCATGGCGGCGCAGGAGACCTTCGACCCCAAGCTGCTCGCGCCCATCGAATATCGCGGCCCCCTCGGCACGGTGAAGACCAAGCTCGACGGCGTGCAGTTTTCCGAAGTGATGAAGCACACCGCGAAGGTCGCCGACAAAATCACCGTCGTCCGCTCCATGACGCACGGCGAGGCCGACCACGACCGCGGCACGCATAACATGTTCACGGGTTATCGGCCCAGTCCGGCGCTCCAGTTCCCCAGTTTCGGCAGCGTCATCTCGCACGAGCTGGGTTCGCGCAACGATTTGCCGGCGTATGTGTGTGTGCCGTCGCTGCCGTCGCAGTTCGCGGGGACGGGTTATCTGGGTTCGGCGTACGGGGCGTTCACACTGGGCGCGGACCCGGCGAGCAAGGATTTCAAAGTGCGCGACATGTCGCTGCCCACGGGCATTGATGAGCAGCGCTTCGCCGACCGCCGCGAGATGCGCGCCGCCGTGGACGCGCATTTCAGCGCGCTGGAAAAGTCCGACGCGCTCGACGGCATGGACTCGTTCTACCAGCGGGCGTACGCGATGATTAGTTCGGACAAGGCCCGCGCGGCCTTCGCCATCAAGGATGAGCCGGAAAAGCTCCGCGAGGAATATGGCATCAACGCGGCCGGGCAGCGCATGTTGCTGGCGCGGCGTCTGGTGGAAGCGGGCGTGCGCTTCGTGTCGCTCACCTACGGCGGGTGGGACCATCACGACAACATCAAGAGCGCGATCAACAACCAGATGCCGAGTTTTGATCAGGCATTCGCCGCGCTCATCCGCGACCTCGACCAGCGTGGTTTGCTCGACACCACGCTTGTCATGGTGACGACCGAGTTTGGCCGCACGCCCAAGATCAACGCTACCGCTGGCCGTGACCATTATCCGAAAGTGTTCTCCATCGTGCTGGCCGGTGGCGGCATCAAGCGGGGCAACATCCACGGCGCATCCGACCCGACGGGCGGCGAGCCGGACCACAGCCCGCTGACGGTGCCCGATCTCGCCGCGACGGTTTATCATCAGATGGGCATTGATCCTGAAAAGAATCTCATCGCGCCCGGCAACCGGCCCATCAAGATCGTCAAGGACGGGGAAGTGCAGAAGGATTTGCTGGCCTGACAGGAATCCTGTGAGAACCATCGCTGTCGTTTTGCTGGCGTGCCTGATCGTCGCTGAGGCGCACGCCACTTCGCCCAAACTCAACTCCACCACGCCGACCGGCGGCCAGCGCGGCACCGAATTGGAACTCCGCTTGAACGGCGCGCGGCTCGACGACACGGAGGAGGTGTTTTTCTACGCGCCCGGCATCAAAGTGTTGAAAATCGAGTCCGCCAAGGCCGACGCGGTGACGGTGAAGGTCAAAATCGCACCCGACTGCCGGCTGGGCGAGCACCTCGTTCGCATCCGCACCAGCACGGGCGTTTCGGACGTGCGGACGTTTCAAGTCGGCGCGTTTCCGGTGGTGGTGGAGGAGGAGCCGAACAGCGAGTTGGGCAAGGCGCAGAAAATTTCATTGAACGCCACGGTGTCCGGCACGGTGCCTTCCGAGGATGTGGATTATTTCCAGGTCGAAGCGAAGAAGGGCCAGCGTCTCTGCGCTGAGGTCGAGGCGATGCGCCTGGGCCGCGGCGCGTTCGACGTGTATCTTGCCGTGCGGGACGAGAGCGGCCAGGTGCTCGCGGCGTCGGACGACGCGATGTTGCTGACACGCGACGCCTTCGTCTCGCTTGTCGCACCCAGGGACGGCAGCTACTTCATCCAGGTGCGTGAGAGTTCCTATGGCGGCAAGGAGGATTATCACTATCGCCTGCACGTCGGCGCGTTCCCGCGTCCCACGGCGGTCTATCCAGCGGGTGGCCCGGTCGGTGAAACGGTGAAAGTGAAATTCGTCGGCGATGCGACGGGAGACCTCGCGCAAGAGTTAAAGCTTCCCGCCACGCCGCAGGAAAAGTTCGGCGTGTTCGCGGAGGTGAACGGCCTTCCCGCCCCATCGCCAAACTGGATGCGCGTCTCGCCGTTCCCCAACGTGCTCGAAGCATTGCCCAACCAGGACCGTGAACACGCGACGTCCACCGAGGTGCCGCCGCCCATGGCGCTCAACGGAATCATTTCGCGGAAAGGCGAGGCCGACTGGTTCCGCTTCAAGGCGAAGAAAGGGCAGGCACTGGAAGCGAGCGTCTTCGCCCGCCGGCTGCGCTCCGCGCTCGATTCGGTGCTGGAGATTTTTGACGCGAGTGGCAAGAGCGTCGCCGTGAACGATGATGCCAGCGGCCCGGACAGTTCGCTCAAGTTCACGGCATCCGAGGACGGCGACCATTTTCTCCGCGTCAAAGATCATCTGGGCGACGGCGGACGCGACTACGTCTATCGCGTCGAGGTCACGCCGGTGCAGCCGACCCTGAGCGTGAACATCCCGGAGGTGGCGCGCAACGATTCGCAGACGCGCCAGTACATCGCCGTGCCGCGCGGCAACCGTTTCGCCACGATGATTTCCGCCAAGCGCGCCAACTTCAGCGGCGATCTGGCCTTCGGCGTGGAAGGGCTGCCCGGCGGCGTGAAGCTCGTCGCCGACATGATGTCGTCCAAAGTGGACGCCATGCCGCTGGTCTTCGAGGCCGCGCCCGACGCGCCCGTCGCCGGCAAGCTGCTCGACCTCACCGCGAAATCGGTCGGCTCCGACGTGAAAGTCGCAGGCGGTTTCCGCCACGAGATCGAACTGGTGCAGGGGCCGAACAACACCGCCTATTACGGAGCGCGCGCTGACAAACTCTACGTCGCCGTGACGAAAGCGGCGCCTTACAAACTCCGCATCGAAGAGCCGAAGGTGCCGCTCGTGCAGGCTGGCGCGATGGATTTGAAAATCGTCGCCGAACGTGAGCCGGGTTTCGACGAGGCGATCACGGTGAAGATGTTGTGGAACCCGCCCGGCGTCAGTTCCGCCTCCGACGCGACGATCGCCAAGGGCGAAACCAGCGTCCTCTACCGCCTCAACGCCACCGGCGAGGCCCAGACGCGCGCGTGGAAAATCGCGGTGCTCGGCGCGGCGACCGTCAACGGCGGCACGCTCAATGTCTCGTCCCAACTGGCCGGCCTGGAAATCGCGCCGCCGTTCGTCGCAGGAAAAATCGAGACAGTTTCCACCTCGCCCGGCCTGTCAGCCAGAATTGTCTGCAAGCTGGAGCAGCGCCAGCCGTTCGACGGCAAGGCCACGGTGAAGCTCATGGGGCTGCCGGAGAAAGTGACCGTGTCCGAAAAGCAGATTTCCAAGGACGACACGGAAGTGGTTTTTGATCTGGCCGTGGACGCGAAGTGCCCGACTGGTTCGCACAAAAACCTGTTCTGCGCCGTGGAGGTCAAAAAGCAGGGGCAGGTCATTCCGCACAGCATCGGCGCCGGCGGCATCCTGCGCATCGTCCCGCCCAAGAAGGGCGAAACCAGGGTAGCGGGGAAATGACGACGGTCGAAATCCGAATGACGAATGAAATTTCCAGTCCGAGGATGAGAACGGCAGCGCTTCTTTTTTTCACCGTCACACTCTTTGCGACGGCCGATTTCGCCTTTGCCCAGAGCAAAGGCGCAAAGCTCGCGGACATGAAGGTCTTCCCGCCCGAGGTGAACTTGGAAACGAAGCAAGACCGCCAGTCGCTCGTCGTCCAAGCCATCTACACCGACGGCGTCACACGCGACGTGACGTCGCTAGCCGCGTATTCGCTCGCTGACAAGTCGCTCGCGCGGCTCGACCGCGACACCCTCCACCCGCTCGCCGACGGCAAGACGGAGTTGCAGGTGAAATTTGAAGGCCGCGTGCTCTCGGTGCCCGTGACGGTCTCGCAGTCAAAGACCGAACGTCCCGTCAGCTTCAAGCTCGACGTGATGCCGGTGTTCATGAAGGCCGGGTGCAACGCGGGCAGTTGCCACGGCTCATCGCGCGGCAAGGACGGTTTTCACCTTTCGCTGTTCGGCTACGATCCCGACGGGGATTATCAACGGCTGACGCGCCAGCAGATTGGCCGGCGCATCAACCTCGCGCTGCCGGAGGAGAGCCTCATCATCACGAAAAGCCTCGGCACCGTGCAGCACACCGGCGGTGAGCGGTTCACCACCAACAGCGAACTCCACAAGACGCTGATGACTTGGCTCGTCGCCGGCGCTCCCAAGGACACGACGAACATCACGACAGTGACGGGCATTGAAATTCTCCCGCGCGAAGCGGTGCTGGAGGGGCAGGGGAGCGCGCAGAAGTTTTCCGTCCGCGCCCGCTACTCCGACGGCAGCGACCGCGACGTGACGACGCTTGCCGTGTTCATGAGCAACAACGACACCAGCGCGAAAGTCGCGGAGGACGGTGTCGTGACGGCCGGCCAGCGCGGCGAAGCGTTCATCATGGCGCGGTTCGAGACGTTCAACGTCGGCGCGCAGGTCATGGTCGTGCCGAAGAATCTGCCCTATGCGTTCCCCGGCGATGTCGCGGCTTACAACTACGTGGACGAACTGGTTTACGCCAAGCTCAAGAAACTGCGCATCGCGCCGTCCGAACGATGCGACGACGCGACGTTCGTTCGTCGCGTGTATCTGGACACCACGGGCACGCTGCCCACGGCGGAGCAGACGCGCAAGTTCATCGAGGAGCCCAGCGCCGGCAAACGCGACGCGCTCGTTGATGAGTTGCTCAACCGGCAGGAGTTCGCCGACCTGTGGGTGATGAAGTTTGCCGAGTTGTTGCAGATTCGCTCGCGCCAGGATCAGTTCCCCGCCAAGGCCGCGCTGCTTTACTACAACTGGCTGCGCGACAAAATGGCGGCCAACATCCCGCTCGACCAGATCGTGCGCGAGTTGCTCACGGCGTCGGGCAGCACGTTCCGCAACCCGGCGGCCAATTACTATCAGGTCACGACCGACACGCTGAAGATTTCCGAGAACAGCGCGCAGGTCTTCATGGGGATGCGCATTCAGTGCGCGCAGTGCCACAACCATCCCTTCGACCGCTGGACGATGAACGACTACTACAGCTTTGCGTCGTTCTTTCCGCAGGTCACCCGCAAGCCCACGGACGATCCGTATGAGTATGTCGTGTTCGACAAGGGCGACGGCGACGTGAAACACCTCGTCACCGGCAAGCCGCTGCCGCCGAAATTCCTGGGCGGCGAGACGGCCGAGATCAAGTCCGGCGAATCGCGCCGCGAGGTGCTGGCCAAATGGCTCGCGTCTCCGGAGAACCCGTACTTCGCGCGCAACCTGGCGAACATCGTCTGGGCGCATTTCCTGGGGCGCGGCATCATTGACCCCGTGGACGACGTGCGCATCAGCAACCCGGCGACGAACCCCGAACTGCTCGACGCGCTCGCCGGGAAGTTCACCGCCTACAAATACGATTTCAAGAAGCTCGTTCGTGACATCTGCACCTCGCGCACCTATCAGCTATCCACACGCGCCAACGACAGCAATGCGCTCGACGACCGCAACTTTGCCCGGGCTGGCGTGCGCCGGCTGCGCGCCGAGGTGTTGCTCGACTGCATCAGCCAGGTGACGGAGACGAAGGACAAGTTCACCGGCCAGGCCCCGGGTGCGCATGCCGTCCAGATCGCCGATGGCAACACCAGTTCGTATTTCCTCACGACCTTTGGCCGCGCCACGCGCGAAACCGTCTGCTCGTGCGAAGTGAAGACCGAGCCGAACCTCTCGCAAGCTCTGCACCTGCTCAACGGCGGCACTGTCCACGGCAAGATCGAGAATGGTGGCGTGGTGAAGAAGTTGGCCAAACAAGGCAAGTCTCCCGATGAAACGATCACCGACCTTTACCTGCGCTGCCTGAGCCGTCCGCCGACAGAGAAGGAACTGGCGAAGCTGAAAAGTTTTTTCAAGGAGGACAAGAATCAGGACCAGGTGCTCGGCGACGTGTTCTGGGCGCTGCTGAACTCGAAAGAGTTTATTTTCAACCATTGAAGCCGAAGGCGCGTGCGTTTTGGAATGAACAGTCTTCGTCGTGGTGGAAGTGAAGGCGCTGCTCGCCTCCCGATTCTGGCGATCTTGACGCTCGCTGGAAGCCTCATCGCACAGGAGAAGGTGACTTTCCAGGATCATGTCCTCCCCATCATCGAAAACCAGTGCGCCAAGTGTCACAACCCGGACAAAAAAAAGGGCGACCTCGATCTTTCCAGCTACAACGGCGCGCTCAAAGGCGGCGGCTCCGGCGCGGTGGTTGTGTCGGGCAATCCGGACGGCAGCAAATTGTGGAAGGCCCTCATCCACGCCGAGGAGCCGACGATGCCGCCGAACAAGCCGAAGCTGCCCGACAAGGAGCTGGAGGTTTTCAAGAAGTGGATTCTCTCCGGCCTGCTCGAAACTTCCGGCAGCAAGGCCATCGCGGCCAGCAAGCCCTCGGTGGATCTCACGTTGAAGAGCGTCGCGCGCGGCAAGCCCGACGGGCCGCCGCCGATGCCGCGAGATCTGCCGTTGGAACCGGTCGTGCATGCGGCTCGCACTTATGCGCTGACCTCGCTGGCCGGCAGTCCGTGGGCGCCGCTCGTCGCCGTCGCGGGCCAGAAAGAGGTTTTGCTCTACCATAGCGACAGCCTGGAACTGCTGGGCATCCTGCCCTTTGCCGAAGGCCAGCCGTGGGATTTGAAGTTCAGCCGCAGCGGCAAACTCCTGCTTGCCGGCGGCGGTCGCGCCGCCATGTCGGGCCGTGTGGTCGTGTGGGACGTGGCCAGCGGCGAGCGGTTGATGACCATCGGCGATGACTACGATGTGGCGCTGGGCGCGGACATCAACCCCGACCAGAGCCAGGTCGCGCTTGGCGGTCCCGGGCGGCTCGTGAAGATCTTTTCCACGAAGACCGGTGAGCTTCAGCACAAGATCAAGAAGCAC
>JANNEF010000055.1:0-8922 GCA_031378375.1 Verrucomicrobiota bacterium
CGTGCCGAGCGTCACGACCGTATTCGCCTGCCCCGCGCTGGAAAGCAGGCAGAGCAACACGACGGAGAACACGCGCGCGAACGCGGAGCGACGAAACGCAGGCAAGGGTGCTTGGGGAGAATTCATGGGCGGATAGAGCTTTGTTTTCATGGCAGGTGGGACGCCTGTCTCGTGGTCTTTCTTTAGTCGCGCTTCCCGGAGTTGAGGCTTATGGCCGTGCTCATGGGGTGACTCCCGTTGCGGCCTCCGCTGGTTGGCGGCAAACGCGAACGAGAAGCCGCCATGTGTGATCGATCTGGCAGCGTTGGTGGAGTCATTTGGTTTTTACACAAACACTTGGTCGAAAATCTGTCAAATGGAAGTTGATCGCCATTGCCAATGCCAGGCGGCCGCGCTCCGCGTTGGACTTGCCGGTGGTCTCGTCCTGATGCTTCACCAGCGTACTCCAACCTTGTCGGAGGCGGTTGTTTAGCCATTTGTTTTTCCCTCTGCCTGACGGCTTGCTTTAACTGCCAGCCAAACATCCTGCCCGCACCCGCCGGCCCGCCGCCATTCCCCGCTTGTCCCGCGATCCGGCGGAGTGTTGAATCGCGCCATGAAGGCCGTTCAACTCATCGCGCATGGCGCGCCCGGCACGTTTGCCCTCCGCGAACTGCCCGCCCCCTGCCCTGGTCCCGGCGAAGTCCTCGTGCAGGTCCAGGCGTGCGGACTCAATCACCTCGACTTGTGGCTCGAAGCCGGTTCACTGCCCGTGCCCGTGCCGTTGCCGCGCACGCCCGGCTGTGAAATTGCCGGGTGCGTGCTCGACCCCGGCCCCGGCGTCACCGGCTGGCAGCCCGGCGATCGCGTGGCCGTGCAGTCCAACCTGTTCTGCGGCGAATGCGAACCCTGCCGCCGGGGTGAGGAATCCTTCTGCCTCCACAACCTCATCCTGGGCGTCCAGCGCGATGGCGGCTTCGCCGAACAAGTGCTCGTGCCCGCGCGTGCCCTGGCACGCCTGCCGGACCGCGTGGACTTCGCCACCTCCGCCGCGCTGACACTTGCGGGCAGCACCGCCATGCACATGCTCACCCGCCGGGCGCAAGTGCGCGCCGGTGATTGGGTGCTCGTCATCGCCGGAGCCAGCGGCGTGGGGTCTGCGGCGATTCAGATCGCGAAGCATCTGGGCGCGCGCGTCATCAGCACCGGCTCCACCGAGGCCAAGCGCACCCTCGCCCGGCACCTCGGCGCGGAACTCGTCCTGGACGCCGCCGATCCCTCGTGGCCCGCGCACGTCCGCCAGCACACCGGCAAACGTGGCGCGGACCTCGTCATCGAACACGTCGGCGGAGAACTGCTCCAGCAAGTATTCCACTGCCTCGCGCGCGGTGGGACCGTGGTCACCTGCGGCGCCACGGCGGGTCAGGATGTGCCGCTGAATCTGTGGCCGTTCTTCGTCAAGCAGCAGCGGCTCATCGGCAGCTATGGACGCGATGCCGCGGACTTCACGGCCACGCTGGAAGCCGCGGCGGCAGGATGGTTGAAGCCGGTCATTGACCGCGTCTTCCCCCTGGCGGAAACGCCTGCGGCCTTCGCCGCGTTGCGGTCGCGCACAGTGCTGGGCAAGGTGCTGGTAAAACCGTTCGAGCCGGTGGCTGAATCGGATTGAGCGGAGCGCGGGCGTTTTCGTCAAGGCGCCCACACCGCGCGATAGAAGCGCGCGGGCAGCGTGGCGGGCTGCGGGTCGGTGAAATCGAAGAAGCCTGGAGCGGTGGCGGTGTTCGTCAGCACGGGGAGCCAGTTCACCAGATTGGTCGCCGCTTCAACCACGTAGGCGGTGAAGGCTTCGCCCGTGAGCCGCGCGTGGAACTGGTCGCCGCCGACCTGCGCGTTGACGAGTTCCGCCACGTCCGGCGGCCCGAAGTCGAATGCCAGCGCGTAGGTCTCCGTGCCGGTGGGCTTCTTCACCGTCCCGCCGCGCTTCAACACCTGCAAGTCATAGCGGCCCGCCGGCAGATTGGTGGCGTAGAGATGCTCCACGTTGTCCACCGCGCTGGTGCTGACGAGCACGGGCGTGGCGTTGGTGACATGATAGAGGAACAGATCGAGGTCATTGATGGTGGTCTCGTTCTGGTGCCGGTTCCATACCAGCGTGGCGCGGAGCGTGAACAGACGGTTGCTCGCGGCACTCAAGTCGAAGAAGTAGTGGTTCACCCGCTCCTGTGTGACGGTGCTGTTGATGGTGGTGAAGTCCCAGCCGCGGCGGGCCAGGACATTGGTGGCATTGACCGGCGGCGGATGCGCGGCATCGAGCGCGCCGGTGGTGGAGACGATGAAGGGGCGTTTGCCTGCGCGCAACTGGCGATGGGCGTGGAAGGCATTGACGAGGCCGGCGCCGTAACGGGCGTCGAGCGGGCGCGTGGGGGAATTGGTCCAGCCGGGGGGCTTGTCCGCGCCGTTGAGCAGGAGGGCCTTGACGGTGCAGGCGTCGGTGGAATTGGCGGCCGTGCCGGGGCCGCCGTCGTTGCGCGTGCCCGCCTGCACCAGCAGCGCGGCGATCCCCGACACCAGCGGCGTGGAGAAGCTGGTCTGCGTGCCCGGCGCGGTGAGATCGGGCTTGGAACGTCCGTCCGCGGTCGGCCCCACGCTGCTGTCGCCATCGAGCACGCCCACGCCCAGGCCGTTGTAAGCGGTGGCCGGGGAGGTGGGCGGGCCGCCGTTGCCCACGCCGGAGATGATGATGGTGTTGTAGCTGGCGACGTAGATGTCGTAGGCGCGGTCGAGGGAGGGGCTTTCGCTGCCGGTGGTGAAGCTTTGGTTGACGACTTTCGCGGCGATGCTTGTCTTGTTCTGGATGAGGACGAGGAAGCGGTTGGCGTCGTAGTTGTCCATCTGCATCACGCCGGGCGCGACGCCATCGGGCAGTCCATAAAAGCGATACCCAACGGAGTCAGCGTGCGCGGACTCCAGGCCGAGGGCATTGGGGAAGGCGCCCGACGTGCCGCCCGTGCCGGTCCAGGTGAACAGGTTGGTCGGCTGGCCCAGCGTGGCGGGGTTGACTTGCCAGGCGTTGGCGGCTTCCGGGGCTTCGGCCTGCGCGACCCGCACGCCCGCGCCCGTGAGCGAGGGCACGAGCGCCCGAAGCGCGTGGACGCCCACGGTGTCCAGATCCGTCGCCATCAGGGGGCCCACCGCGACCAGAAACGCCAGCGTGCGCACAAGCGTGCGCGCGCGGGGAAGTATCATCGCGAAGGAGAGCGGGTCGGGCATCCAGTGTGGATAAACCACGAGCGCACGGAAAGCAAGCGGGGCAGTGCGCGCGGCCGAAGCGTGCGCGCCCGAACCCGTCACCGGTCAGGGGGCGAGGACGCCGATGAAATAGTCGCGGGGCACGGCGCCGTAGATGCGGCTGTCCTCGCTGTTGGCGCGGTTGTCGCCGAGCACGAAGTATTGCCCGGCGCCTAGCACGATCAGGCCATCCTTGGGATTGGGCAGAAAGGTTTGCGTACCCGCCAGCAGGTAGGCTTCGTTCTGGGCCGCGCCATTGATGAAGACGGTGCCGTTGGTGATTTGGATGACGTCATGGGGCGTGCCGATGATGCGCTTGACGGCGTAGTCGGCGTGGCCGGGGTCGCGCAGCACCACGAGGTCGCCGGCCTTGGGATTGCGGCAATGCAGAATCCAGCGGTTGAGCAGGTAGCGGTTTCCATCCGTGAGCGTGGGCGCCATGCTGCGGCCCTGAACGATCACCGCCGCGACGACGAAGCGGCTGATGAAGTAGTAGCAGAGAACCGAACACGCCAGGACGAACAGGACATACCAGAAGGCCCCCCGGACACTCGGGCGAGAGGGCGGCGCAGTCAGGGTGGTAGCCGGGGCGGCCTTGGCCTTGGTGGGCCGCGCCTGCCAGCGTGGCAGGGGTGGCTCGGGGAGCATCTGCAACTGGGGGAGAGAGGTGTCCCTCTCCCCCCCACTGTGTGGTTGGTTAGGTTGGGCTGGCAGATTAAAATTCATATTGGCTCCTGGTCCGTGACCGTTGTGGAATTCGCATGATGAGAGATAAGCCCGGCGCGAGATTGCAACAATCCGGGCAAGCCCCTCCGCCGGGCCATGCAATAGTACGCAGGGAGCGGTAGGGGTTTCCCCGAACGGGGCGGGGAAAGATGGCGCGCGGCCCGCGCCGGAAGGATGGCGGGCAGGCGTCGCGCGCCGTGATGGCAGAATTCAGATTGACGCGCCGGAGCGGTTACGTTGGACTTGCCGCCATGAATTCACGAATCCTGCTCCGCTGTTTGGTTCAAACTGTCTGCCTGCTCGCCACCGCGCTGACCGCCCGCGCGGATGTCAAACTCCACGGCCTGTTCACCGACAACATGGTCTTGCAGCAAGGCGCGCCGATCAAAATCTGGGGCTGGGCCGACGCCAACGAGGAAGTCACCGTGGATCTCGCCGGCACCACCGCGAAGATCAAATCTTCCAGCGCCGGCAAATGGATGGTAACCCTGCCCGCCCGCAAAGCCGCGCGCCGTCCGCTCACTCTCACCGTGTCCGGCAAAAACAAGATCGCGCTCAAGAACCTCCTCATCGGCGAAGTGTGGATCGCCAGCGGGCAGTCGAACATGGAGTGGTCCATGCGCTCGTCCTTCGACGCCACCAACGAGATCGCCAAGACCGCCAATCCGCTCGTGCGCCTCTACACGGTCCCGAAGTTGAAAGCCGACGCGCCCGTGGACAACGTGCCCGCCGTCTGGCAGGAATGCGGCCCCGCGACCACGCCGGGCTTCTCCGCCGTGGCCTACTATTTCGCGCGCGACCTGGCCAAGGCGCGCAAAGTCCCCGTCGGCATCGTCCACACTTCGTGGGGCGGTTCGCCGGCGGAAGTGTGGATGAGCGAGCGTGTTCTCGCGGGCAACCCGGATTACAAGCGCGACATCCTCGATCCTTACCCCGTGCAGGCGAAAAGATCCCAGGAAGCTCTCGCCGCGTGGCAGCAGGAATCCGATGCCGCCAAGAAGGAAGGCAAACCGTTCACGAAACGCCGGCCCGGCGGGGGCGGCTGGAAACCGACGGAGCTTTACAACGGCATGATCGCCCCGCTCATTCCCTTCGCGATCAAGGGCGCCATCTGGTATCAGGGCGAGTCCAACGCCGGCCGTGCGCACCAATACCGCACGCTCTTCGCCGACATGGTGAAGAACTGGCGGCACGACTGGGGCCAGGGCGACTTCACGTTCCTGCAAGTGCAGCTCGCGCCGTTCATGGCTATCCGTGATGAACCGACCAACAGCACCTGGGCCGAACTGCGCGAAGCGCAAAACCTCGCCATCAAAACCCTGCCCAAGGTCGGCGTCGCCGTCATCACCGATGTCGGCGAGGAGAAGGACATTCACCCGAAGAAAAAGGAGCCGGTGGGTGCGCGGCTGGCCCTGGCGGCGCGGGCGATTGCCTACGGCGAAAAGATCGTTCACTCCGGCCCCGCCTACAAAAGCGTCGTGATCGAAGGCGACAAGGCCACGCTCGGATTTGATCACGTCGGACGCGGACTGGAAGCCCGTGGCGGCGCGGTGAAAGGCTTCGCCATCGCCGGCGCGGATCAAAAATTCGTCTGGGCCGACGCGAAGATTCAGGGCGACAAAATCGTCGTGAGCAGCCCGAAAGTTTCCCAGCCCGCCGCCGTCCGCTACGGCTGGGCGGACTTCCCGGTGGTGAACCTGTGGAACAAAAACGGCCTGCCCGCCTCGCCCTTCCGCACGGACGACTGGCCGATGATCACCGCGCCGAAGATGGCGGAAGCCAAGAAGTGACGGCCAGAATCGAGGGTGACTTATGACGCGCTGTATCAAAGCGATGATTTGCCTGCTCCTGACTGCGGTCGCGGCGGTTTCAGCCGACGCACCAAAGGCAACGAATCAGTCCGCCATCCTCAAAGCTGAATTCATCTACGAGACCGCGCCCTTCCCCTCGTGCCACGCCTCGACGATTGCCGGGACCAAGGAAGGGCTGATCGCCGCGTGGTTCGGCGGCACGGCGGAGAAGAATCGCGACGTGGAAATCTGGATCGCCCGCCATGACGGCAAAGCCTGGTCCGCGCCCGTCTCGGTGGCCAACGGCATCCAGACCGATGGCAAGCGACATCCCTGTTGGAACCCGGTCTTGTTCCAGCCACAGACCGGCCCGCTGCTCCTGTTCTACAAAGTCGGCCCCGACCCCGACAGTTGGTGGGGCATGATGATCACTTCCACCGACGCGGGCAAAATCTGGTCCGCGCCGCGCAAGCTGCCCGACGGCATCCTCGGCCCGATCAAAAACAAGCCGGTGCTCCTGCCCGACGGCACGTTGCTCTGCCCCTCCAGCACGGAGCACGACGGCTGGCGCGTTCATCTGGAGCGCACATCCGACCTCGGCGCGACCTGGACGAAATCCGAACCGCTCAACGACGGCAGACAATTCGGCGCGATTCAACCCAGCGTCCTCATCCATCCGAACCACCGCCTGCAACTCCTTTGCCGCAGCGAGCAAAAGCGCGTCACCGAATGCTGGTCCGACGATGGCGGCAAAACCTGGAGCGCGATGAAAGCGACCGAACTGCCGAATCCGAATGCCGGCATTGACGCCGTCACGCTCAAAGACGGACGGCATCTGCTCGTTTACAATCCGGTGACCAAAGGCCGCACGCCGCTCGCGGTCGCCCTCTCGCGCGACGGAAAGAATTGGCGCACCGTGGCAACGCTGGAGGAGCAGCCCGGCGAGTATTCCTATCCCGCGATCATCCAGACCGCCGACGGCCTGGCGCATATCACCTACACCTGGAAGCGACAGCGAATTAAGCACGTCGTGGTGGACCCGAAGCGATTCGATTAGCGCGGAGGTGCGTGGTGGGTGGAAGCGGCAGTGGAACGCCTTCAACTTTGAGCCTTGAACCTTAAACTGTGAACTTCATCCTACCGACATGACAAACGAACCATTGCTCCAACTCGATTTACCCGGCATCAAGAAAATCAAAAGCGGCAAGGTCCGCGAGATGTTCGACCTCGGCGACCGCCTGCTGCTCGTGGCCACCGACCGCATTTCCGCCTTCGACTGCGTCATGCCCAACGGCATCCCGCGCAAAGGCGAGGTGCTCACGCAACTTTCGCACTTCTGGTTCGAGCGCTTTACTGCGCTCGTCCCGAACCATCTGCTCGCCCGCGCCGATGATCCCCTGCCCGCCGCGCTGCAACCGTTCTCGGCGCAACTCGCGCGCCGCAGCATGATCGTCAAGAAGGCCCAACCGCTCGCCATCGAATGCGTCGTGCGTGGCTACCTCGCCGGCTCCGGCTGGAGCGAATACCGCAAGCAACAAACCGTCTGCGGCATCAAGCTGCCGCCCGGCCTGACCGAATCCGCCGAGTTGCCGGAACCAATCTTCACGCCTGCGACGAAGGCCGAGACCGGCCACGACGAAAACATCTCCTACGCCGAGGCCGTGAAGATCGTCGGGGCCGACATCGCCGCGCAGGCGCGCGACGCGAGCCTCAAGCTTTACACCAGCGGACGGGAATACGCGCGCGCGCGCGGCATCATCATCGCCGACACGAAGTTCGAGTTCGGCCTGTTCGACGGGAAGCTGATTCTGATTGATGAAGTGCTCACGCCCGATTCCTCGCGCTTCTGGCCCGCCGACGCCTATCAGCCGGGCCGCAGCCAGCCGAGTTACGACAAGCAGTTCGTCCGCGACTACCTGGAGACGTTGAAGTGGGACAAAACGCCGCCCGCCCCCGCGCTGCCGGCGGACGTCGTGGCGAAGACCACGGCGAAGTATCTCGAAGCGTTTGCGCGCCTGACGGGCACAGCCTTGTGACCAGTCGGCCAGCGCGGGCGACCTTTTCCGTCTGATGGAGAACCTGGTCGAAGATTTTCTCCAGTATCTCCGCAACGAGCGCGGCCAGGCCGAGCGCACGCAGCAGACGTACGCCGCGTTGCTCGGCCAGTTCATCGGTTGGGCAAAACGGCAACAGTTGACCGACTGGAAGCAGGTGGAGCTTTCGCACCTGATGGCGTTCCTGAAACATGAGCGCGAGCGCGCGTTACTCACCCAGCCGCCAGCGAGCAAGCGCCGGCTCAGTTCCGAGAGCGTGTATCTGCAAATCGCCGCCCTGCGGGCCTTCTACCGCTTCGCCGAAAACGAAAAGCTGCTCCCGCAAAACGTGGCGGAAAACCTCTCGCTGCCGCGCCGGTGGCAACGCCTGCCCAAGGCGCTGACCGATCCGGAAATCACCCGGCTGCTCGCGCCGCTCCTCCCGGAAACGCCGTCGTCGCTGTGTGACCAGGCGATCCTGGAACTGGCCTATGGCTCCGGTCTGCGTCTTTCCGAATTGCGTAACGCGCGCCTGGAACAATTCCAACTCGACGCGGGCTTCATCAACGTCATCGGCAAGGGCAACAAGGAGCGCGTCGTGCCGCTGGGCGGCAAGGCCGTCGCGGCGTTGCGCCATTACCTCGGCGTGGGGCGGCCCCAACTCGTGACCAAACGCTCGCCGGCGAACGTGTTTCTCACGCAGCGCGGCACGCCGTTCGCCGCCGTCACGCTCTGGCTGCGTATCAAACAGCGCGTGCGCCACGCCGGCATTGAACGCAACGTCACGCCCCACATGCTACGCCACAGTTTCGCCACGCACTTGCTGGAGCACGGCGCGGACTTGCGCGTCATCCAGGAATTGCTCGGCCACGCCAGCATTAGCACGACGGAGGTTTACACGCACGTCGCCGGCAGCCGACTGCGCGAGGTGCATCGGAATTTTCACCCGCGCGCGAAGGTGAAATAAAACGGCGGCTTCTATTTCAACGGGCTTTCGGCCGCGCCTTCCTTGAACTTCACCCCGCTCGTCACGATCTTTTCAAAGCGCCGCGTGTCTTCGTTGGCGGCCCAGGCCAGGCCGCGCAACACGAGCACGCGGAAGAACG
>JANNEF010000114.1:0-1837 GCA_031378375.1 Verrucomicrobiota bacterium
TCGTAGAGGGCGAGGCCCGCGATGAACTGGCGGGTGTCAGCATAGAATACCGGACGATTGGTGATGATCATGATGTTTACCTTTCTGTTTTTTAGTTTCTTTGTCGTGGTCTTGTGACCATGCCACTCCATTTGCAAACGGGGTGCCAACCCGATCCTCCGCTCAAAGAAACCCGCTTCCCGCCTGAATTGACCACAAACACTCACGCGCCAGCCGGCATCCCGCCTCCGGTCTGTCCACAATTGGAACAGCCATGCCCTCCAACGTCGTGAGAATGGACAGCGCCTCCCTCCCGCCCCACCAACCATTCACTCCCCGTCTATCAACCAACCACGCCTCACGGCTCCGGCAACGCCCGATAGAAGCGATACGGATAGTTCACCGCGTCCACATCCAGCCAATCCAGCCACACATCCGTGGCCGCGTTAGTCCCGATAATCGTCCATTGCAGGAGATTCGTCGAAGCTTGCGCCACATAGTTAGTGCCCGGCTCGGACGAAGTGAAGAAATTCACCGTGCCGTCGGCGTTGCGACGGGCCGGCGTGATGAACACCTCGCCCGCCTTCAAGACCACCGAGGCCACCGCCGTCGCGTCTGAATGCGCAACCACGACGTTGCCGGGCGTCAGCGGCCCGGAACCCACTCGCTCCGTAGGCGGCAGGCTGATGGGTAACGTTGCATTGAAACCGTTCGTCGGCATCAGCGCGTTCGCCAGTGAATAGATCAACACCCGCCGCACGCCCGGCGCGACTTCACGCGTGCGCACGACGTGATTGGCCAGCGCCAGGCCCGGCGCGAATTCCCCCGCCGTCACCCGCGCCGCGTTATACGCCACGTCAAACTGTGCCGCCACCGCGCCCTCGCCCTGCTGTAGTCTCACCGGCACCGCCACCGTCGCGCCCGGATAGCCCGGCACGTTGGCGACACTCAAGGAGGTTTGGGCCAGGCCCGCCGGAGCGGCAAAAAGCGCAACGACGGGCCACAGGACAATTTGCCGGCAATGTTTCTTGTTCATAAGTGGCCTTCGGCTTCAGCGGCTGGACACAACTCAATCGGAATCGGCTGCCAGAATTACCTTCAAACCCTCGCTTCGGGCGACCTTCGCCTGCCTGTCATCCGTGGTCAGCATGATTTCATGCTCCATCTCCAGCGCGAAAGCGACGTGGAGCAAGTCATACACCCGCGCGCCGGTTCTCTCCGTGTAAGTCTCCGCCAGATTCCGAGCGCGCCGGGCGCCTCGTTCCCAGTCAGCGTCCGCCGCCCGAAACGCGCCCCGCTCCAACAGCCGGTCGAGCCTCGACTGGGCCGCCGCCTTCTCCCGCGCCACCTGCACCCGTTCGCCGGATCGCAGAGACCGGCGCTCGAAGAAAGCCTTCTGCAAAATGGCGTTCCGAACTTCCAGGTCATGCAGCGGCAGGAACGGCAAACACGGATGCTCCAGCCGGCGATACTCGGCCACGGCCGCTTCCGTCCCGGCTTCGCGGGCGACGAGCTTCACCAAAAAGCTGCTGTCCGCATACACTCTCATGGGCGGGATTCCTTGATGATTCGGGAGAGACTCGTTCCCGACCGGTTTTCGCCCAGCAATCCGGCCATCTCCTCCTCGATCGCTTCACGCCGGGCCGCCTGTGCGGAGGCCTCCGGGGCCGGGGCCACGATCCACAGAGGCACCCCATGCTCAGTGATCTCCACCGACAAGCCCGCATGTGTCCACTTCTTGACCTTTTTCGGCTCCCGCACCAGTTCACCCAATGGGATTGTTTTCATCGGCTCAGATTATACGACTTGTTCCCCATGCGTCAACGAACCCGCCGCGTTCAGCAAGTTACGGTTCGTC
>JANNEF010000145.1:0-3317 GCA_031378375.1 Verrucomicrobiota bacterium
CCCAATTGTGTCATCAGTGATGACACAATTGGTCGGCTTGATGAGCAGGGCATTTTGATAGCCGATCACACTGAATCCGGTGTAAAGCCCCGGTCCGGCGAAAAAATTTGTCTGCCGAAGCACGGATTGTGCAGCCGCACGAGACGGAAGGCCACAAACAACCCCGGCCAGGAGCGTGCAGATGAAAGTCATCCCGCTTCGCCGGATAATCGCCCACCGTTTGTTTGGAGATTGTTTAATCATTCCATCGAACCTTCAAGCGGGCGACGTGCCAGCGACGGTTTCGCGGTCGTGCGAAGCCGTCATGCGCCCTTCCGCTGGCAATGGCTCATCGGCCATGCAGCAAAATCGGACACGCGAAACTCTTTCAAATGTATTTTTGGGCATTGGGACACTTTCTTCAACGCGACGCTTCCCGCTGTTCCACCTCTCGCCAGTCTTGCTGGAGCCCCTCCGTGGGCGAGGTGCGTCGGAATTCGACAGCCCTAAGTCGCAACGGGTTGGCATTCCTTCGCCAACCACCGGTTGTTCGTCACTGGGATGGAGTTCATCGGTTTGCCCTTTGAGGCAAGCCTACTGTGCTTGTCTCCCTACCTCGGCGCAAGTCGAAACCTTAACCCATTCACGCCGCGACACCCCGCGTTCAAGCGGAAAACACCCCATCACGTGGAGCAGTAGGGTTTACAGATGTAACCGCCTAAATCTTCACCTTGAACTGCTCGCCACGCCGCACGGAACGCGCGAACGCCGCCATCAATTCGGGAATCTTCTCCAAATCCTTCAAGCTCACCACTTCGACCGGCGAGTGCATGTAACGGTTCGGCAAGCTGATGAGCGCGCTCGGAATGCCCCCGCGCGTCCAGAAGATCGCGTCTGTATCCGTGCCGCTGGTCGAGGAAATCGCCTCGTGCTGGAGCGGGATTTTTTCCTCCCGCGCGACTTTCTCCAGCCGCGCCACCACTTCAGAGTGATTGCACCCGCCGTGCGTCAACGCCGGACCTTTGCCCACCTTGATGTCGCCGTGCTGCGCCTGGCTCACCGTCGGGTAATCCGTCGCGTGCGTCACGTCCACCACCAGCGCGACATCGGGCTTGAGCGAATAGGCAATCTGGCGTGCGCCGAACAGACCCACCTCCTCCTGCACGTTGGACACCGCGCAAATCTCCGCCGCCGGCTTCTTGCCTTCCCGCAACAGCCGCAACGCCTCCGCGACGGCAAACGTGCCGATGCGATTGTCGAACGCCCGCGCCACCGCCAGCCCGTCGCGCAACAACTCGAACCGGTCGTTCAAGGTGATCGGGTCGCCCACGCGCACCAACTTCTCCGCCGCCTTCCGGCTGGCCACGCCGATGTCAATGAACAGGTCGTGAATCTTCGGCGGCTTCGGCTCGCCCTCCTGCCGCATCAAATGCGGCGCGACATTGCCCACCACGCCGCACACCGGCCCGCCCCGCGTGTGAATGGTCACACGCTGCGCCTTGGTGATCGCCGGGTCAATGCCACCGACCCTGCGCACGTAGATGAACCCCTCGGCATTGATGAAATTCACCGTCATGGCGATTTCGTCCGCGTGGGCCGCGAGCATCAGGCGCGGGGAACCACCCTTGTTCCAAACCGCTACCGCGTTGCCGTACGCATCGGTGAAAGTTTCCTCGGCGAACCGGGCCACATAGTCCAGCCACACCCGCTGGCCGCGAGTTTCGTGGCCGGACGGGCTGGGAGTGTTGATCAGCTTTTCCAAAAACTTCAGTGAAGCATCACGCATGGCACCATGGTGAATGAAAAGACGATAAAATCAAAATGCAAAATGAAACGAAGCCATCTGCCGAGTTGACTCAAATTGAACGTTATCGGAGCGGAACGATGCCCCGGCACCCAGGACAACCTGCCTCCGGTTCGCCCTGTGGCGGCATCCGATCTGCAAGGTTTCAGCGGGTGAAGAATACCGAGAGCGCCGTCAGCGCGATATCGGCCATGGCATGGCGCGGGTGGTCGCCCGTGCGTGGATCCGGCAGCGCGCCGGCCACGGCGCGCAAGCGGCGATGAGGTCATCGAAACCGGGCGGCTTCACGCGCCCCTTGATGCCGAGTTGTCGGTAGCGTTGACCAAACTCAGTAGCGCGATCACCGGCGCGCACGCACGCACGCCAGATACAGGAACAGCAAGCCTTCCGCCGGCAGATCCTTGAACAGGTTCAGCGCCTCCCTGCCAAGATGCACGAGCACCGGCACGCCGGTCTTCCGGCGGAAGGATCTCACCGTGCCATTGGTCCAGTCCACGTCCTCGCCCTTTTCAACCCCGCGATGTCGCCCTGGCTGCCGCCCAGGCACCAGCAGTGCTGGTAAATCACCTTGCGCTCGGGGTTCACTTCGGCCGCGAGGATCTTCTGATGTTCTTCGAGCGTGACGGCGCGCTTCTCCTTGTAGTGCACCGCTGGCCACTGGTGTTTCGGGATGACGGAAGCGGGCAGCCCATTCATATCGAGGGCGAAGTTGTGCATCTTCCGCAGGAAGGCGTTGGTGGATACCGTGCCGCTGTTCAGTGCATCGAACAGGTGTTCGCCGTGCGTCTCAATCAGAAGACGGGAGCGGATGCGGTCGAAGGCTTTGTCCTTGGAGGCGGATTGCCAGCGATACTGCGTCGGCCCCGTTTTGAGTTTGATGATTTCGTCGAGAACGTGTTGCCAGGTCCACTGCGAAATCATCGGGTCGCTGTGCCGGAGATAAACGCGGGCGAGACTGAGGTTCATTGCGGGTTGCTTGCCCGCTTCATTCAGTGCGACCAGCATCCGCCTGGCCTCGGCCTTGTCCTTGGTCTTGAGACTTTCCAAGGTGCGGGTGGTGTTGTCGAAAGCGTAGTAAACGCTCTTGCGACGGAGGAACAGTCGATAACGCTCTTTCATGTTCATGCGTCATCGAGCCTACCTTGGTGTGCGTTCCGGCGGTCAGACCATTCTGGCGCAGTGTTGCCAGAATTTTGGAACAATACTGAGACACGAGTCTCGACTGTTAGCCAAACCGTTAGCCATCGGGCTTCCAGACCTCCTAAACCTCTGATGCACACGCATCAGCGAATGGAGGCGAGGGTCGGAATCGGACAGGGTTCACCGATACAACACGTTGATAATAAGGGAATGCCTGGCGATTTCAAGCACGAATTGGGTTAACTCTGCCACTAGGGTGTGATTAAAAGTGGGTGAGGACAGGAAAGATTTCTGCGGAATAAAATGTGCAAATATAGCCACTTGCCCCAATAAAGTCGGGATGAAGCAACGCCTCAGCAGTCCCCAGCTCACCCCGCAGGAAACCCGGCTCATC
>JANNEF010000169.1:0-48761 GCA_031378375.1 Verrucomicrobiota bacterium
GGGTGTTTTCAGACATGGCCGGAGTGGTGCGCACTTTGGAGGCTGGCCTGCCACGGCTGGCTTCGGATCGAGATCGCGTCCGGAGCATCTGCGCCTGGCCCTGGATAGTTAGTCTCACCTTGAACGCGAACTAGAATAAGAACCGCCTTCCCCAAACTGGGAATGGTCCGCTGGATGTTCAGAATGCCATTCCCCAAGTGGGGATTGGTCCGCTGGATGTTCAGAACCTCACTCCCCAAGTGGGGATTGGTCCGCTGGATGTTCAGAACCTCACTCCCCAAGTGGGGATTGGTCCGCTGGATGTTCAGAACCGCATTCCCCAAGTGGGGATTGGTCCGCTGGATGTTAAGAGCGTGTATGAGCATGTGGGTCAGGCTTCCAGCCTGACGGTTCACGGGGCATCTCTGCCCCGGGTTGCCAATGGCGCGTGCTGGAAACTGGCGGCAGGATGCCGCCAGAACCGGCGGACAGGATGTCCGCCCCACATTTCCCTACCCGCTCTTAGGCGGTGCCCAGTCTCGACCACCCCGCGCCGGAACAAACGGTGTCTCCGCGGCATCACGATTCACCGCGATGCAAAGCGTTGGCGGAGATTCAGCGAGCAGTAACGATGACCGTCCGCCAGCGGCGGAGTTGGTTGGTTGCCCGGCGTGTTGAGAGTCTTGTTGACAGTGACGCCGCGTCCCGGCCCAAGTCCCTGAGCGGCGGCCATCTGAAGGTGGAGCCAATGGCCGGGATTGATCCCGCAATGCCCTGCTACGAGACAATTACTGCGTTTGACTCCAATCAATTGATTCCGGCCAGAGCTTTGCTACCTTAAACGCGCTTGGATTGGAGCAACAACATGCGGGCATATCTGGTAATCGGCGCGGCCG
The DNA here is from genome assembly GCA_031378375.1 of Verrucomicrobiota bacterium. Taxonomy (GTDB): domain Bacteria; phylum Verrucomicrobiota; class Verrucomicrobiia; order Limisphaerales; family JANNEF01; genus JANNEF01. The sequence goes on from JANNEF010000169.1 coordinate 876, forward strand.
CCCTTTCCATTCTGTTTTGCAAGGGGGCGCGGGCGCAGATTCCGCTGGATGTCCTGGGCTTTCCCGTGGCGATGGAGTTGAAGAATCAAAAGTTCAGCCCGGCCCAGACGGAAGAACTTCGCGGGCTGCTGCGCCGCGAGAGTGAGAGGACCGGCGGACGGTACGATGCCGCCGAACCTGTGCCGGCAGCGCTCGCGCGGGCCAGTCAGGCGGGGCCGAACGCGCTCGCGGAGTTGCTGGGAAGCAACGACCGCTATCTGCGCGAACTGGCTTTGCGCGCGCTGGCGATCAAGTGGGGGCCGGGGGCGAAGCTGGCGGTGCCGAAAATCCTCGACGTGATCGAAGCGCCCGGGGAAGGCACCCCGGCGGAGCGCGATCATACGACGGCACTGGCAATCCGGGCCGTCGGTAGAATTGCCCCGCGAGAATACGTGGTCATCAATGCACTGGCAGTCCGTCTGGGACGCACCACCGATCTGCCGCCGGCCATGCGCCTCGCGTTGATCGAAGTGCTGGGGCAGGCCGGCCCGTCCGCCCGCGCCGCGTTGCCCCGGTTGAACGTGGAATTGACCAACGCCAGCGCGCAGTTTCAGTACGCGGCGTTGCAGGCCATTGGTTCCATCGAAGCGATTGATCCACCGTCGCTCGGCGATCTTTTGGAGAAGCTCCCTACGCGATTGCCCGCCAGTCGTCTGCCAGCGGAACTGGTCACGATCCGGAAGGCCGGAGGCGAAGCGCGGGCGCTCGTGCCAGACCTTGTGAAGGTCGCCGCGTCCGACTCGCCCAAATATCTTCAGTGCTGGGCGCTCGAAGCTCTGGCGGCCGCCGGCAGCAATGATCTCTGCGCCTTTGAACTGGCGCTCAAGCGGGCCGCTTCCGAAGACGCCTTCGTCTCCCAGCTTGCCACGCAGGTTCTGGCGCGAATCGAGCTAAAGGCGGAGCAGGCGGTGCCCGTGCTTTCCCAATCCCTCTCCCATTCCAACGTCAGCATCCGCCTGTCTTGCGCCGCCGCGGTGAAGCGGTTCGGCCCGGCGGCGGCGGCGGCAACCGGGAGTTTGATCCGCGCGCTGGAGAATTGCGGCGCGCAGTCGTCGGAGGATGAAATCGGTGCTTACCTGGAAGCCTTGAAGAGCATCGGCCCGGCGGCGGCTTCCGCCGGGGAAACCATCGTCGCGCTGCTGGACGAACGCGCCTCCATTTTTCAGGATCGCGCCAAGTATCAGGTGCATCACCTTCGGGGTTTCATGCTGGCGACACTGGCCGAAATCGGCGTGCCCAAGTCCGCCTGGCCGCACATCCTGGACAGTCTGGCGAACACGGGCCGACGTAGCGCCTATGTTTTTGCGGCAGGCGCCCGGGCCGCCGCACAATTGGGACCAGCCGCGAAGGCCGCGCTGCCCTATCTGTTGAAACCGATGACGCGGGAGATTAGCGACAACGTGCTGACCTTCGAGACTTACAGTTCGCATCAGAGCAGCACGCGGGAATACACGAACTGTCTGATCGAGTCGATCCGCGCGCTGGCGCGGATGGGCGGAGAGGCGCGGTCGGCGCTGCCTTTTCTTCAGGAACTGTCCAAGCCGGACCCGTTCGCGCGCGACAACCCAAACCGGCTGATGCGGCTGCCCAACGTGGCCGAAGAGGCGCGGAACGCCATCAAGGCCATCGAGAGTTGAGATTCAAATGCTGACACCCCGATCGCAGACACAACCCAACGGAATGGCCGCGCGCATTGGCTTGCCCGAACGCCGGTTCGCAAATCACCTGCGTTGGGGGATCGGATTGCTGCTCGCGGGTGCGATGGGTTGCGGCTCCCTTTCGCCGGATGCGCGGCGCGCGGGAGGAACCGGTCACGAGCAATGCCCCTCGTGTGTGGCCACTGCCCGCAGTCAGAAAACCACCACGCTTCCGCCGGGGGCGCCGGAGACAACCGAGCTCCAGGCGATGCTCGCCACGCCGTGGCTTGAGCCGGCGCGTCGAACGGTTGTGTTTCCGCAGCACTATCAGTTCACCACTCAGGATGGCCGCCGTCTGCGCGCCGGGCAGTTGTTCGGGAAACCGGTGGCCATCTCGTTCTTTTACAGCCGGTGCGAAAATCAAAACAAGTGTCCGTTGGTCGCCCGGACGATGGCGCAGTTGCAGGCGAAACTGGCCGGCGCGGGACTCGAAAAGAAAACCAGCGTCTGTTTGATGACGTACGATCCGGAGTTCGATACGCCGGAGCGGCTGGCCAGCTACGGGACGAGCCACGGATTTGTGTTCACGCCCAACGCCATGATCCTGCGCCCGGAGCCGGCCGTGAAGCGGGCGTTCTTCCGGGAATTGGAGGCCACGGTGAACTTTGACCGCAGTGACGTGAACATTCATGGGATCCAGTTGCTGCTCTACGATCACAGGGGCTATCTGGCGCGGTCGTACCACACTTTGATTTGGAACAACGAGGTGGTGCTTCAGGATCTGCGGCGACTGGCGGTCGAGGGTGGGATGGTCGGTGAGCGGTAATTGAATGCGCCCGTCCCGGTCTCCCCGGTTCTTGGGCGTGTTGAACCCGGCTTTTTTGTGCCGCCACGCGTGCAAAACCTGTTTGGCCCTGAAAAATCGTACCGTAGAAATACGAACTGGTGTTTTGCCGGGATTGGGGTAACATCGCCGTGGTTTTCCAGACCCAAGGCCCCCGATGAGGGTGATCTCTGTCTTGCTGGGAGCCGGTTGCAGGAAGGAAAATTGGAGGGCAAGGACGCGTCGTTGTTGTTGGCTTTGGATTTATTTATGAGGACACAGTTTGTTTCGTGTTGGAAGCGTTTCACTCGAGTGCTGACGTTCGTTTGCCTGGCAATGGGAGTGATCCCGATCGTTTCGGCGGCGCCGGCGAACGATAATTTCGCCAATCGAATTACGATTACCGGCGGCAGTGGCGCAACGAGCGCGAGTAACTCCGGTGCCTCGAAGGAGACGGGCGAACCGAACCACGCCGGCAACGCGGGCGGGCGCTCGCTCTGGTGGCAGTGGACCGCGCCAACGTCCGTGCGCGTGACGATCAACACCTTCGGCAGTGATTTCGACACGCTGCTCGCGGTTTACACGGGCACCTCGGTTGGAGGGTTGACGGCGGTCGCGTCAAACAATGACATGGGCCTGAGCGGGCCGGGGCTGCCGCCGCCGGTGGAAAGCCGCGTGATCTTCGACGCCGTGGCGGGCCGGGTGTACCAAATCGCGGTGGACGGCAACAACGGGAGCACTGGCAGGCTGGAACTGAACTGGGCGCCGGCGAACAACCTGCCGGACCTCATCATCTGGCCGGCGGCGGCGCAGCCCTACATCGTGACCCGCGGTTACGATCCCGAAGGCTGCGAAGCGCAGGAGGGCTGCGTATCGGCGGACACGCGCCGGGTTTTGAATTTCACCACTGAAACCAGAAACATCGGGTTTGGGGATCTGGTTCTGGGCAGTCCCATTGGCAACCCCTTGTTTCAATTTGATCCCTGCCACTCGCATTACCACTTCATCGGATTCATGGAATACCGCCTCGTCACGACCAGCGGAACGGTCGTGTCGCTCGGACGCAAGATCGGATTTTGCCTGTTGGACGGACGGCGCTGGGACCCCATCATCTCCTCGGACTCCAAGTACAACTGCGCCAACCAGGGCATCACCGCCGGTTTCGTGGATGTGTATGGCGCGACCTTGCCCTGTCAGCACATTGACATTACCGGCATCCCGGCGGGCAATTACATCATGGAAGTCGAGATGGACCCCGACAACATCATCCCCGAATCCAACGAAGCCAACAATACCATCCGCCTTCCGGTGGTCATTCCTGACGGCTTGCCGAACGACAACTTCCTCTTTGCCCAGCCGATCAGCGACGTGACCGGCAGAACCACGGGAACCAGCGCCGGGTCATCGCGGGAGACGGGCGAACCAAATCACGCCGGTTCCACAGGCGGTTCGATCTGGTATCGTTGGTTGGCAACGGCCAACGGGTCGGCGACGTTCGACACGGTCGGCAGCAGCTTCGACACGGCCCTGGCCGTGTACACCGGTTCCAGTCTCACCGCCCTGACTTTGGCGGGGAGCAACGACGACATTGGCGGCGGCGTCCGCCAAAGCCGGGTGGTCTTCAACACGGTCGCTGGCCGGTTGTATTACATCGCCGTGGCCGGCTTCGGCAGCACCGTCGGCAGCGTCGTTCTGAACTGGAATGTCGGCGGCACGGTAACACCGCCGCCCCCGCCCCCGCCCCCGCCGCCAACGCCAACGCCAACGACGGGCGGAGGCAACAGCTACTGGACCTTTGACGATTGCACGGGCCGGGACAGCTCGACCAACGGTTGCACCGGTGTTCTGCAGAACGGCCCGGCCTGTGTGCCCGGCAAGTGTGGCAGCGCGCTCCAATTCGACGGAGTGAACGATTACGTGGAGATCCCGTCCGCCTGCACCACGGTCGGCGGCCAGATGTCGCTCGCGTTCTGGTTCAAGCCCTCGCAGTTGCTCGATGCCAGCAGCGGGCGCAAGGATCTGGCGAAAAAATTTCTCTCCTACTGGATGCTGCTGAACTTCCCGTCCGCCGACGGCAAGCTGGCCTTTGTTTTCAACAGCGGCGCGCCCGTCGTCAAGTCCACCACCGCCACCTGGCTGGCGAACACCTGGTACCACATCGCCGCGACGTACGACGGCGCACAGATGAAAATCTACGTCAACGGTGTGCTGGAAGGCACGACGGCCACAACCACCGCCCCGGTGATCAACAGCAACCCGCTCCAACTCGGCGGCAACACCGACCAGGGCTTCTACTATCCGGGCGCGCTGGATGAGGCGCGGCTGTACAATCGGGCACTGACACTCGCGGAAGTCTCGGCGCTTCACCTCAATCCCTGCTCGACCAATGTGCAGGCGCGGACTTTGACGGTGGCTTCCATCAACCCGACCAACAACGTCCCGATTACCGTCGCGCCCGCTGACTCCAACGGGCAGACCAACGGCTCGACACTGTTCACCCGTCTCTACACCAATAACGCGCCCGTCACGCTGACTGCGCCCGCTGCTGCCGGAACCAACAACTTCCAGAAGTGGCAGCGCAACGGCAACGACTGGACCAACGGACGGATCGCCCGCGTGACGATGGACGCCGACCACCGGATGACGGCGGTGTACACGTCGGCGATCCCGGCCATCACCCTCACGGTGGCGTCGGTGAATCCGACCAACGCGGCGGTTGATGTCATCCCGCTCGACAACGCCAGCCAGGGCAATGGCGTGACGCGATTCACCCGCGTTTACAACCAAAACGTACTGGTAACTCTCACGGTGGCGTTGACCGCCGGTGGCAACGGATTTCAGAAATGGGAGCTTAACGGCGTGCATTGGAGTTTCGATCCAACGACCTTCGTAGTTATGGAATCGAATTGCGTGATGACGGCGATTTACGCGCCCATCGCTCCGGCGATCATCCGTCAACCGCAGAGCCAGACCAACAACACCGGGGGGACCGTCCTGTTGAACGTGCGGGCCGCCGGCTCGCCGTCGCTGGGTTTCCAATGGCGCAGAAACGGCGCGAATCTGACGGATGGCAGCGGAATCGGCGGCGCGACGACGACGAACCTGACACTGTCCAACCTCCAGGCGATCAGCGCGGGCAATTATGATGTGGTCGTGACCAACGGGGTGGGCGGCATGACCAGTGCCGTTGCGGTTGTGACGGTGCTTGCTCCCCCCGGAACAAATTCCGGATCCACAAACCTGCTCGGACAGTGGTGCTTTGACGATTGCACCGCACGCGACTGCTCGACCGGCGGCAAGGACGGCACGCTCGTCAACGGCCCCCGTTGCGTGCCTGGCGTGCTGGGCAATGCCTTGCAGTTTGATGGCATCGGCAACTACGTGAACATCCCCGACAGCAACTCACTCGACGTGTCGAACCGGTTCACGATCAGCCTCTGGTTCAAGCCCGGGCGGCTGCTCAACGCCACCACCGGGCGCAAGGATCTGCTCCAGAAATTCCTCTCCTACTGGCTCATCATGAACTATCCAAGCGCGGACGGCAAACTGGCCTTCGTGCTCAACGGCGGCTCGCCGCTCGTCAAGTCCACGACCGCCTCCTGGAATTCCAACCAGTGGTATCACGCCGTGGCGACGTATGACGGCGCGACCATGAAGCTCTACATCAATGGCGTGCTCGAAGGCTCCACGCTCGCGACTGTGCCGGCGGCCAACACCACTTCCCCCCTGCAAATCGGCGGCGACCCGCAACTGAATTTCTGGTTCCCCGGCTGCATGGACGACGCGCGTCTCTACGGCAGCGCCCTGACCGATGCCGAAGTCGCCGCGCTCTTCAACGGCAGTTCCACGCCGCCACCACCTCCGTTGACGAACACGCCGCCCATTATCGCGGCTATTGCCGGCACCAATGCGTTGGAAAATTCTGCGGTCACGGTTCCGGTTACCATCGGTGACGCGGAAACTCCCGCCGGCAGCCTCGGTCTTGTTGCCACTTCCTCGAATGTGGCTCTGGTGCCCAATGCCAGCATCACTCCCGGCGGTGGCGGCTCCAACCGCACTCTCACTCTCGTGCCTGTCGCCAATCAGTCGGGCAACTCGACCATCACGGTCATCGTCACTGATGCCGGCGGCCTGTCGGCAACCAACAGCTTAATGCTGACCGTCACGCCGGTGAACGACCCGCCGAGCATTTCTGACATCACCAACCGCACCACGTCGAAGAATCAATTTATTGACGTGCCCTTCACCGTGGCCGATGTGGAAACGCCTGCCGGCAGCCTGGCCGTGAGCGGCAGCGCCGCGAACACGAACCTGGTGCCGGCCGCCAATTTGGCCTTCAGCGGCACCAACGGCAACCGCAGCGTGCGCGTTACGCCGGCTACGGATCAATTTGGCATCACCGCTGTGACCATCACCGTCAGCGATGGCACGAATAGCGCCAGCGACAGCTTCAATCTGACCGTCCAACCGCCACCACCACCCGTGGTCAGCCTGATTAGCCGCTGGCGGCTTGACGAGGCGTCCGGTGCCACCGCACTGGATACGGCGGGCACGAACCCCGGCACGCTTATCAACAACCCGGGCCGTACGAACGGCATCCTCGGCGGGGCGCTCCGGTTCAACGGAGCGAACAATTACGTGAACGTGCCCGACAGCAATTCGCTCGACGTGTCCAACAGGTTCGCGATCAGCCTTTGGTTCAAACCCTCGGCGTTGCTCAATGCCGCCACCGGCCGCAAGGAACTCTTCCAGAAGTTTGCCGCCTACTGGCTGATTATGGGCTACCCCAGCAGCGATGGGAAACTGGCCTTCGTGCTGAACTTCGGCGCGCCCGTCGTGAAATCAACGACCAGTTCATGGAACGCCAACCAGTGGTACCACGCCGCCGCGGTCTGTGACGGTACGAACATGAACCTTTACATCAACGGGGTATTGGAGGGCGTTACCCCCACCACGGTGCCGGTGAACATCAACACCTCGGCGTTGCAAATTGGCGGCGACTCGCTGCTGAACTTCTGGTTCCCCGGCTGTATTGATGACGCGCGCTTGTATGGCGGCTCGCTGACACCGGTTGAAGTGCGCGCGCTTTATCTCGAAGGCGTTCCGCCGGCTCCGTAAGATGCCAGCGAGTCATCCGCTGCTCTCCTGCGGGAGGAGTGTCACCGCCTGACGAGTGAAAACAAAAGGGCCGCCGCTTCGACATGCGAAGCGGCGGCCTTTTTCTTGGGACGAACAAGTTGTCTAGCTACGGTCTGGTTGCCGTCGTCAAATGCTTGACCATGAGACCTGTCCAGTGGCCGTCTTGCGGGACTCTCTGCCAGTCGAGGCGTTCATAAAATCCGACCGCCTGTTTGTTGTCGGGGCTGACGGTTAGATCCATCACCTCGAATCCACCCGCCCGCCCGATCGTTTCCATCTCGTGCATCAACCGCTTGCCCACGCCCGCTCCCTGCGCCGCCGGATGCACTGCCAGCGACAGAATGCCAAAGGTTTTCACCGGTGAGGCGACGGGAGGCGGCGGGGCGATTTTCCCGGCGGCAACCGCCGCCTGTTTGCGCTTTTTACGGCGTACCCAACGCACCATGTGGGTGGACCACCGGAGGCGCTGCCGGAAAAGCGGATTGGTCATCAGCCAGGGATGCGTCAGCACGCGCCACGTCAGGTAAACGCGGTTCGCCCAGAGAAAACCCGACGTGGCGCCGCTGAAACTGCCACCCACGACGAAACCTGCGCACCGGCCGTTGGCGTTGGCGATCAGCGCCGTGACCTTGTGTGGCCCGGTCAACTGCCACAGGTAATAACGGCGCACCGCTTCCGCGCCGAGTAACGACATCGCGCTTTTCGGAAACGCCGCCAGATGGACTGGCGCGATGGCGCGCAAGTCGGCCACCGTTAGCGGGCGGATTTCCAGCGGGCCGGCGAGCGGTGAGTTTGGTTGCTTGCGGTTCATGGGTTGAGGGGTGAGACGGCCCTTCATCCGGGTGCGGGCGTGGAGCGCGGCAGCTTGGAAATGAAAACCCGGAATTTACCCGCCCAGGTGCGCTCAATGTGCGTCACCAGTTCGATGTTCAACGTCACCGGACCGACGCGCTCCCGCAGCGCGTTCCGCAGCAGTTCCGCGTCGGCATCCGACCAACCCGGTGCGGGCACGACCTTCATCGTGAAATCATCGAGCGTTTCCTGGATGATCTGCGCCTCCTTGATGTGATGGGAGGAATCGAACAGCGCGTCAATCAACACGAGCTGGCGCCCGTCACGCGTCACCACCATGTCGTCCCAGCGGCCCCAGATTCTCTCCACCACGGGCAGCGTCCGGCCACAGGCGCAGTTCGCGCCGCTTGCCGCTAACTGGCCGCGGTCCCGCGTGTCGAAACGGATGAGCGGCATGTCCGCGTTGAACAGGCTGGTGCCGACGATGCGACCGGCCTCGCCGGGCGGCACCGGTTGGTCGTGCTCGTCGAGCAGCTCCAGATGGCCGGCTTCCGGCCACAGGTGCAACCGGCCATGCCCGCACTCGCTGGCGGCGCAGACGATTTCGCCCATGCCGTAGGTTTCGCGCACCGGGCAGCCGAACGTCTCGCTGATCACACGTCGCTGATAGTCGTAGAGCGGCTCGGCGTTGGTGATGACGACCTTCAGTGGCAGGCGTTCGGCCTGGCCCTGTGCCTCCATGGCCAGGAAATAGAGGCTGCTGGAATAGGAAATCAAGTGGGTCAGTCTCCGCGCCCGGACTTCCTCCAGGTAACTCGGCACGGACCACGGCGCGATGTGCGCGACTGAGAAATAAACCTGGTTCAGCCCCGCGTTCCACACCCAGAACGGCGGCTTTTTCTGCGAGAACGGCACAACCTGTTGTCCGCCGAGAATGCCCCAGTGATCGTGCCGGCTCACGCCGTGCCAGACGCGCGCGCGCGCCTCGTGCAACGCGTACCAGCGGCGCACCGTGTCGCGGGTCAGCCACAGATCCAGCGGCGTGCCCGTCGTCCCGCTGGTGTGGTCGTGGAACATTCTGCGCGGGTCGCAATCGGACGCGACGAACGCGCGGGCATGGCGGCGCACTTCGTCCTTGGTCAGCACCGGCCAGTTCCGCAGTTCTTCAAACGACGCCTGGTCGCCCGTGCGCCGGCGTTGCGCCCAGTATTGCTGGTAGTAGGGCACGGTGGTTGCCGCGCGGTGCAGCACAAACGCCAGCCGCTCGGCCTGCCACGTCCCCCAGCGTTCCGCGCTCCACTGGTCGCGCACCAACGCCTCCTCCACCAGTTGGTCCGTCTCCGGGCCGTAGCGCCAGCCCCGCAGTTGATAGCCGCGCAGGCTCGCCGCCAGCGTGCGCAGCGGTCCCGGCAGCGCGTGATAAAATTTTAACAGTCGGTTGCCCATGCGAATGATGATTCAAACTTTCCGGTCGCGCGTGAGGTGGGTGAATGTCTGACTCCCCGATTTGTGCCGTAGCCCAAAATCAATCAACCCGCGCAGGAAGCCGTAGCCATAGCCGAAATGATACGCCATGAAGATACCCGGCAACCTCGGGAGGTAGCGCCTCGTGCCTGGCGTCCGGCAGGTCCACAGCGACGCGAGCAGATTCGCCGTCAGGTAAATCCCCGCCAAACCGACGAGGGTCCCCGAAGCCAGCCGGCTGAAAGGTGCCAGTGCGGCCAGCGCAATCAAACTGCCGACGAACCCGCCCGGCACCAGATGACGGATGGACGCGGGGAGTTGGTGCTTCTGAATCACGCGCACTTTCCAGTAGCCGTATTGCATGTACTGGCGGAACACCGCGCCCCACGAGGCGCGCGGGTAGTACCACGACTGGATGGCGGTGGACTGCCAGATTTTCCCGCCCGCCCGCGACAGGCGCAGATTGAGTTCATCGTCCTGATTGCGGATGAGTTCCTCGTCGAAACCGCCGAGTTTCTCCAGCGTGCTCTTCTGCCAGCAACCGTAGGTGACAGTGTCCGCTGGCCCTTCGTAGGCCGTGTTGTGAAACGCCGCCCCGCCGCACGAGAACGGTGAGTGATACGCCAGGCACACCGCCGCCTGCTGGTGACCCCGGCTGCGCGTGCGCGCCGGCCCGCCGACGTTGCCCGCGCCGCTCTCGCCGAGCACCCGTACGCATTGCCGCAGGTAGTCCGGCGCGTATTCGGTATGCACATCCATGCGCGCGATGATGTCCCCGCGCGCGGCGCGGATGGCGGCGTTGAGGCCGGTGGAGACGAACTTGCCGGGATTTTCGATGACGCGCAGTTCGGGATGCCGCGTGGCGTACTGCTGTAAAATCTCCCGCGTGCCGTCGTCGCTCATGCCGTCGGCGATCAGGAATTCCACCTCCAACCCGTCGCGTTCCTGTCGCAGCATCGAGGCGAGAAAGTTTTCCAGGTACGCCCTCTCGTTGCGGCAGGGAACGATGACGGAGACTTTCACCGGAGCGGCGAAGTCTCCCGCTGCCCCGGCGTTCGGATTGTCTTTGGCCGTCGTCATGGCGAATCCGCAGCCGCCAGGTCGCGAAAAATCTCCTCCCACTGCGGCAGAATCATCTGCCAGTCAAACTGCTCGGTCTTGAGGCGCGCGTTGGTCGAGAGACGCGCGGCCAGTCCCGGCTCCGTCAAAATCCTTCGCACCGCGCCGGCCATCGCGACCGGATCTTCGGGCGGGACGAGCAGCGCGTCGTGGCCGTCTTCCAGCAGGTAGGGGAGGCCGCCGACGTTGGTGCTCACGACGGCCAGCCCGCACGCCATCGCTTCCAGCACGCTCACGGGGGTGTTGTCGCAGTTGGTCGTGTTTAGAAAAATGTCGCTCTTGTCGAGCCAGCGCGGCACGTCGGCCTTGGCGATCTTGCCGGGGAAGAAAATCTGTTTCTCCAGTCCGGCTTCGGTCGCCGCCTGCTGGGTCGCTTGCAAGCTGCCATCGCCTTTGTCCGGGCCGATCATCGCGAGTTGGATGCCGGGAAATTCCTTTGCCAGCAACGCTGCCGCGCGCGGCGCCAGTGCGGGATTGTAGATGCCGTGAAACGCCCGCAGCCAGGCGAGCTTCGGCTCCGGTTGCTCGCGCCCGCGCGTGGGATACTGGCACACGTCGAGCGGATTGGGCAGCAGCCGCAAGCCGGCGCGATAGGGTTGCATCTGTTCCTGGAGATAGCGCGACGGCGCGGTGACCACCGCAGCCGAACCGAGCAGCCGTCGTACGCGACCAGGACAACGCTGCGCGAACCCGGGCAGATCCCCGCCGTGAAGCGTCAGCGCGTACGGCTTGCCCAGCCAGCGCAGCGCGCGGCAAACCAGCTCGGCCCATACGAACGCCGGCCCGCTGAAAACATCCACCTGCGCCACGCGATAATCGCGCCGCCGCTGCCACACGGTTCGCAACATGTCCGCCAAGCGCGTGAGTTTGTTCCAGCGGTCGGATGTGGTCACCACCGCCCAACCGCGAGCGGCGAGACGCTCGGCCAGATCCTCGCATACGCCCCGGCTGGTTCCGGCGGAGGCGGAAAGAAAATTACTCACCATCAGAATGGAGTCGGGCATGACTTGCGGGCGGCGTTTCACCCTTTGGGTTTCGGCAGGCGCGCGGTTGGCGGCGTTTGTTTGAGCGTGAGCAAGGTGACGAATGACAGCCCCAGCATGAATGACGGCGCCACCAGTCTCATGCTGGTGCCGAGCATGAAGCCCACGCTCCATCCCATCGTGCCCACCACCAGCGCGCGCGCCTGGTTCGAGCGCGCCCGCCGCAGATTGCCCACGAGCATCCCCAGAAAGCAGAGAAACGCCAGCAGCCCCATCAGCCCGTGCTCGGCCAGCAGCCGGGAAAATTCGGTGTGCTCCGCCGCGCCGCCTTCGCGGTGTTCCTTGCCCTGGCCCACCCCCACGCCGATCAGCGGGTGTTCCAGAAAGATTCGCACGTCCTCCATCACGATGTGATCACGGTTGGTCAGGTCGGTGTCGCTGAATCGTTTCGTCAACGCCCCGCCGGTGAAAGCATCCAGCCGCGGCAGGATGACGAACACCGTCCCCGCTCCCAGCAGCAGCGCCAGCACGATGATCTTCATGCGCGCGCGGCGCTCTTGAAAATGGAACAGCGACGCGAGCACGATGCCGCCGATGCCCAGGTAAAGACCGGTGCGCGAAAACGTCAGCGCGCTTTGCGCGGCGAACCACACCATCCCGCCAATCATCAACCGCCGCAGGTGGCCGCGCGAGTCCTCATGCACGTAAATGAGAAACGCGACCAGCAGCCCCAATCCCAGCGTGGCCGACACCTGGTTCGGTCCGAACCCGCCACTGGCCGCCATGTTGGAGGCGCTGGTGAACTGGAGATCGGTCGCGGTCCGCAACGAGTAAGCCAGAATCCCCGCCAGACCGAACACGGGCGCGACCAGCGCGACCAGCACCCGGTGAAGCTGCCGGACCGTGAGTTTCAACCCGGAGAAAAAATATGCGCAGACCATCAGCGACAGCGGCCCGGACAATCCGCCACTCAGATAGCGCCGCGAGGTGTACCAATCTTCACTGCTGAACGTCGGGATCGCCGAAGGCAGCAGTGCGACGAAATAGAGCGCCGGCAGCGCCGTAAACTTAAAACGTGGCAGTCGAATGATGGCGATGAAGAAGACCAGCGCCGTGGCGTACTTGCCGTACTCCCAGAACACGTCCGCCTTCGTCATCCGCCAGATCACTTCCGCCCCGGCAACATAAGCGCCCCACGCCGCCACGCGATCAAACCGGCGGCCCGCAAAACACAGAACCAGCCCCACGAGCAAAGTGCCCAGCGCGTGTGCCGTGCCGAGCATCGGCATCTGCTTCATCAACACCGCCGCTGGCGCGTGCGCCAGGAGGAAGGCGATGAACTTCCACTCGGCCACGGGCCGCTCCGGGCGTGCGCGCGGAGGACCGGACGGCGGCGAACCCTGCGGCTGGCCCGTCGGGAAATTCGGCGGGGCCGGTTGGCGGGCGGCGATCATTTTTTCAAATCCAGCATCCGTTGCACGGCCTGAAGATAATGCGAATAGCTGAAAAGGGCAGCCGCCTTCACGCCCAGCAACGATTCCTTCTTCCACACGTCCGGATGCGCTGCGTAGCCAGCGATGGCGCGGGCGAAGCCTTCCACATCATCCGGCGCAAACGTGCGGCCCGTGCCGAACTCCTGCAGCGCCTGCGGGATGCCGCTCACCGCGCTGCACACCGGCACGGCTCCGTAGGCCATCGCCTCGCTCAACACTTTGGGCCAGCCTTCCGTGTCGCTGGGAAAAATCAGGATGTGCGCCCGCGAGTAAATCGGGGCCAGCGCGCCGCGCGGCAGCCAGCCGTGAAAAACCACCTGCGCGGCGACGCCCAGCTTTTCCGCCTGCCGCTCGAAGTCCCCGCGCTCCGGCCCGTCCCCCACCAAGTCCAGCCGGGCGGCCACTCCCAGTTCGCGCAGACGAGCGAGGACTTGCAGGGCGCGATGAACTCCCTTGGCCTTTTCAATCCGCCCGACCAGGAGCAACTGGAGCGGTGCGGATAAAGATTTTTCAGCAGCCACAACCCGCGCGTCGCGCAACTCCGCGTCCGTCAGGCATGGATTCAAGAACGAGTGAACATGCGGTGGCTGCTCCGGCCAGCGCCCGTTGATGGTCACCACGCCCCGGTGCCGCCCGCGCGTGAGCCACCAGCGTTGGAACCGGTAGGACTGCGGCTCCCCGGCGTCGGGCCGCCAGTTGCCGGCGTACTTCACCCATCGCCGACGCGGCGACCGCACGAGCGCCAGCAGCAGGATGGCGAGCATGCTGATGTTTGCCGGACAGCGGACGTGAACCATGTCGGCGTGTTTCAACTCGCGCCAGATGGCGCTGATGTAGCCGGGCGCTTTGAAGAGAATGTTGAACTTGTCCGCGAGCCGTTCGCCGCCGGCGGGCGGGACGGGCCGCACCTCGACGCGCGGCGATTCGTAGGCGATGGCGCTCTCCGGCGCGGCTTCCGAGTGCAGCGGCGCGACGTGAACGACGCGCGCGAAAAGCTGCGCCAGGTAATCAATCTCCCGCACCGTCGGCCCCCAACCGACCACTGCGCCGCCGCGCCGGTAATGCGGCGTATGGGAGATGATGAGGAGATTCATCGGGCGTTGTCGCGTTGCGCGGCTGGGACTAGCTCGCGCAACAGCGCGTCATACTCCTTCACGCGATTGCTCCACGTTTGCTCCTGAAGCGCGCGGCGCAACGCGGCCTGTCCCATCGTGTGGCGCTGTTTGTCGTTCTGGAGCAACCGCACGATTGCGGTCGCGGTCGCCACTTCGTCACCGGCGGGAACGGCGAGGCCGGTCGTGCCGTCCACGATGGCTTCGGCGAGGCCGGAATTGGCCGAGACCACGGCGGGCTTGCCGCACAAGGCTGCTTCGACGACCGCGATGCCGTAGCCTTCGCAATCACCGTCGGCGGTGATGGTGCTGGTCATGGCAAAGACATCCGCGCAGTTCATGTAGCCGATCATGTCGGCGGCTGGCACCCGACCGAGGAAGTGAACGTGTTCGGACACGCCGAGGTTGCGCGCCAGCTTCAGGAAATCCTCCTGCTTCGTCGGAAGGCCGGCCATCAGGTAATGCGTACTGGGCTGCGCTTTCAAGATGTGCGGCAGCGCACGGATGACAACCTGCTGGCCCTTGCGCTCGGTCACGTTGCCGACGGTCAGCAACAGTTGGGCGCCGGGCAGGCCGATTTTTTTGCGGAAGGCCCGCGTCGCGTCTTCCGGCAACACGGTGAACCGCGCCGCATCCGCGCCGTTGGGAACAATGAGGGTTTGCGGTGGCCGGATGCCGATGCCGGTCATTTGTCCGGCGGTAAACTGGCTGACGCAGACGACGCGGCTGGCATGTTCAAACGCGCTTCGAGTGAGGTTGAATTTCCAACGGGGTCGTGCCGCGAACTCCGACCCATGCCCCACGGCCACCCAGGGAAGCTGATGGCGTCGCGCGAGCCAGTGTCCCAGCCACACCGCGCGTTCGCCGCTGGCGACGAGGGCGCGCGGCTGGAATTGTTGAATGGCCCGGTTCGCGGCCAGCCAGCGCGAGAGCAGTTTGAGCGGCGCGCCGGGAGCGGGCCGCAGCCGGACGACGGAGAAAGGCAGCGCCTGGTTGAACACGTCCGCTTCGTCGGCACTCACGTAATCCTGCGGCGTGACGACCGTGATCGCCCAACCCGTCGCCGTGAGTTGGCGCGCCAGTTCAAAGGCGTGCGTGCCGATGCCGCCAGGCCCCGGAGGAAATTCCGTCGAAAGTAGTAACAGCCGCATCAATCAGCTTGTGCACGCCCGGTTGCCCGGCGCGCCAGCTTCTCCTTCACTTCAAATCGCGGACGTCGAAGGTCGCCAGCGCGGCTTCCAGATGGTCGGATTGCTTGATGCCTTTGAGCCAGTCCGGATACGGCCACGCGGCGGGCTGCAACAACAGATGACAACGTCCGCGTCCGGCGATGCGGTCGGCCGATTCCAACCACGCGCCCTCCGCCAGATACAGCGCCGCGTAGCCCGTCGCCTGGCACCACGCCAGCACGTTGGCGGCATTGGTGGCCATCGGGAGTTGAGCATTGGAGTGCATTTCCACGAGGAAGCGGGTTTTTTTCCTGGCCGCGCAAGTTTTACTGCCGAGCAAGACCTGGTGCTCTGCTCCCTCCACGTCCACTTTCACCAAGTCCGGCGTGGTCGCGTAAAGTTCGCAAAGATAGTCCACGGTCATCGTCGGCACTTCGGTGGCGCGGCCCGTCCGGGCGGCCGAGTGGGCATGGTCGGCATACATGCTGCCGGCGGCACCGGTGCCGATGGTCCAGAATTTCACCGTCGCGTGGTTCACGTCGCTGATGAAGGCGGGGACGAAGCAGACCATCGCGGACAAGCCGTTGCGGATGATGTTTTCCGCCGCGACGTTCAAGGCTTCCGGGTTGGGATCGATCAGCACGAGCAATTTCAACTGGGGCGATTGCAGCTCGGTGAGCGCCGCCTGGCCGATGTTCGCGCCCACGTCGAAGATGACTCCGGCGCGCAACGCGCAGGCCAGCCGCCAGGCGTCATCATAGTCGGGCTTTGCGCGGAACGAGCCGGCGCGGATGACGAACGAGCGTCCGAGGATTTGTTGCCGCACCAGCGGGGCGGGCAATCCCAGCCGGCTGCACACCGAGGCTTGCGCGCGGGAAACGAGGTTCGACAGGCGGCTCATGGGCTGTTCGTTCGCTCCTCATTTTTAACGCTCGGCTTTTTGCCGGGCTAATTTTCTTTCCGAGGAACCGCCGCGAGCTTCGGGATTTGCGGGAACTGGCGCAACATCTTTTCCGCCTCCGCCTGGCGTTGCCGGATGCACCAAAGTGTTTGCGGCAGGCAGACGAGGCTGACGGCGGCCTTTAACAGTTTGCGCAACGGCCCGCCGCGCAGGCTGAACGTGCCGAGCACGCTCATCCAGAGCATCTCGCGCAACTGCTCCGGCGTGAAGTAGCGCCGCGCCAGGTAAATTTCCGTCGCGCTGGGCAGTTGCCGGTGCGTCAGCCGGCTGCGGCTGCTGGCGTAGGTGACGACGCGCGCCTTGTGCATGCGCAGCCCGCCGGAGGGCGCGTGGTGATGCAGCACTTGAATCGCGGGATTCAAAACCATCAGCGCACCGGCCAGGTGAATCCTCATGCCCAGATCCCCGTCGGCACGCTGGCCGCGATTGTAGGCGAGGTCGAACAGCCCGGAGCGGTGCAGCACGGACTTTTCGATGAGCGTGTTGTTCGTCGGAAATACGTCGCTCGCACGGATGTAGCTGAAGCTGGCCGGGCGCGGGCCGGCGCCGGCCTCGTTGGACACACCGCAGGAAACTTCCGCGCGGAAGCGCCGCAGATTTTGCAGGTGCGCTTCGATCAGCGTCGGCTCGACTTCATCATCATCGTCGAGGAACAGGATGTGGTCGCCGCGCGCGACTTGAAGGCCGGCGTTGCGCGAAACGCACTGCCCCGCTTCGTCCTGGAAGATCACGGTCAGCGGCAAGTCGCCGAACTCCGAAGCGATTCTGCTGTCGCGCCGCTCCTTCGATGTTTGATCCACGATGATGATTTCCGTCGCCGGAATTGTCTGCCGCCGCAATTGGTCGAGCAGTGTCCGCAGGTATGGATAACGGTCAACCGTCGGAATCAGAATTGTGACTGTTGCCGGGGGTGTGACCCCGGGTAATGGCGCGGTCGCGTGTTGGTAGGGCAGGGGATCCGCAGGGCGAGTCTCGCGGTAAACTTCGCGACACGCCGCCAGCGCGCGCGCCGGCGACACGTAATCACGCAGCACCGCGCGCAGCACGGCCCAGCGGCTCCAGGTCTTGCTGAAGCGGTAGTAGGCGAACCGGAGTTCATCGGCGAAGGGGATTCCCATGGCCGTGCTCGCGGCCATCAATGGCGCCAGTTCCGGAAATTGCCGTGTCAACACACCGCGCGTCACGTAGCGATGCCCCAGTTCGAGCGCGGCCGCTTCGAGCGTGTGGAACTGCGGGCGCACCGTGCCCATCTGCCGCAGCACGTCCGTCCGCACCAGACATGCCCGGAGCGAGAGCCGCCATGAAGTCGCCTCGATGCGAGCGTCTGGATCGGCGCTGAGCATCCCTGTCGAGGAGATCGAATCCATCAAGCCGGGCCATCCGCCCGGGGCGAGACGCGTGCCGGTGTGCCACACGTCACCCGGTTGGGCGAGCGCGCGTCGGACTTGTTTCAGGTCGGGCGTGCCCAGCGCCGCGTCCCAGAACAGCCAGGCGGCGGCGTTTGAATTGGGCAGATACTCCTGCACGCGCGCGTGGATCGCCGTTGGCATGGCCTCCGTCACCCAAACGCGGCCGAGCGGCCACTCGGGCGCGCTGCCGGCTGGCCCCAGCCAGACCAGATCAATTGTTTCGTTCAGTTGCATGACCGGCGAACCATCATTTCGACTTCCCCCATCGTGTTGAATTGAACCAGCCCGTCGTCGCGCTCCTGGCGGAATTCCGCGAACAGCCGGTTCAGTTCCCGCGCGTTCTGGCCGTTGGCGGCGGCGGCCTGGTTGGGATGCGCGTAGAGCGTGAGGATCAAATCCTGTTTCAACCAGCGCCGGACGACTGCGCGCGACGCCTCGCCGAAACCATCCTCGTGCAAGGGAATCGCCACCACGCCGGCGTGAACGAACGGTTGCCGGGGCGGACGCTCACCTGTGATTCGCAACCGCCGGCCCACCTGGTAAAATTTGTTTTCGAAGCTCACGCGGCTCCAGCCATACCCCGCCGTGTGCAACGTGCGCAACAGCGAGCCGACGCTTTGCCGTCCGCGTCCGCGTCCATGTCGGCCCAACATCTCGGACACGCTAAACGCGCCGCGCGCGGGAAAGTGCATGGGGCAATTGAACGGCGGGATGAACCCGCGCACGCCGACGCCGACGCCGAGGCAGGCTTCGAGCGTGCGTTTGCCCGCCGTGACTTCCTCCAGCAGTTCCGCGTCGCGCATGGGCGGAATGAACCGGTGCGTCATCGAATGCGACGCGACCTCGTGCCCGGCAGCGTGGATGGCCCGGATTTGTTCCTGGCAATGTTCCGGCGGTTCGCCCGGCAACGCCGCGTGGCCCACGACACCGAAGGTGACCTTGACGTTGTGCTCCGCCAGTACCGGCAGCAGCAGCGCCGCGCCCTTGTAATCCGAGTCGGGCGGAAAATCGCGCTGGTTGAACGATTCGCGGTAGCCGGCGGGCGAATCGTAGTCGAACGAAATGGCGACACGCAGCATGGTCAGGCGCCGAGCCGGAGGAAACAATTCAAGCGGTGGCCTTCAAGGAGCCGGCGGGCGCGCGGCCTGTCGCTGTGGGCCGGGCGATTTTCTCATACTTCACCGTGAAGCTCGTGCCCCAGAGGTTGCCGCACGGGCCGAGGAACGGTTCGCACGCGGCGGCCTGCCAGTAGGCCAGACGTCCCAGTTTCCACGTCAGCGGAAACGGAACCAGCGTCGCGTTGTAGCCGTTGATGCAAACCTCCTTCAGCGCGAGCGGCGCGGCGCCGGCGCGGCATTCCTCCACGGAGAACATGTGGCTGGCAAACGGCGCGGGGCGGCGAAAGCAGCGGTAGATCAATTCCGACATGCGCCGCATCGGACTGTGCGCGTTGGGATACGACACGACCAGCACGCCACCGGGCTTGGTGACACGCGCCAGCTCGGCGAGCGCCTTCCAAGGTTCGTCGAGATATTCGAGCAACCCCATGGCCACGACGGTTTGGAAGTGTCCGTCGGGAAACGGCAGTTTGTAGGCCGACGCCAGATGGCAGAACAGCGGCACGCCGTCGTTGGGGATTTGTTCGGCCAGCTTCACCATCAACGGACTGATGTCCACGATGTGGTAGGTGGTGACCTGAGATTTGAGCGCCTCGAAATAGACGCCCGACGCGCCGCCCACATCCAGCAGGTCGCCCAATGGCCCCGCGCCCAGCAGGGCGCAGCATTTGGACCGGCGGTAGCGGAACGAATGGCCCGAGGTGGAGGCGGTGGAGTAATAGCCGGCGTATTCCTTGGCAATCTCATCAAAGTGCGTGGCGGATTTGGCGTCGTCGGTTCTCATAATTGTATCGGCTAAATAGTATTTCGGCAGATTGGAGCGGATCGTCAAGCCGCGCGGTTGGCGACGCGCGCGTAAAGTTGCTCGAAAGCAGAGACTTGATCGGTCAAACGGAACTGTTTCAAGACGCGCTGGCGGCCGGCCTCGCCCATCTGCTGGCGCAAGGACGGCTGGGCGGCCAGCAGTGCCAGTTTGTCCGCCAGCGCTGCCGGGTCGCGGCGCGGCACGACGAAACCCGTCCCACCGTTCACCACGTTTTCAGGCAGCCCGTCCGCGTCTGACGTGACCACCGGCAGGCGCATTGCCTGCGCTTCCATCACGGCGTTGCAAAAACCCTCCGACACGGCCGCGTGCAGCAACACGTCGGCGGCGAGCATCCGCTCCTTGATCTGGCTCGGTGGCAGCGGGCCGGGCAGTCGCACCTCCTTTTCCAACCCGAGTTGGTGACGCGCGAAGGCCGCGACTTCCAGATGGTCGCCGTCGCCCACGATTTCATAATCGCAGACCACGCCACGATCCTTCAGCAGTTTGATTGCTTGCAGTGCGAACTCGTAACCCTTTTTCCATTCCAGCCGGCCCACGCTTAAGACGCGCAGGGGGCGGGATGCGATTCCCGCCGTCTCGGCGTGCTGGCGCGGGCCGGGGTCGAAAAACTCCGCATTGATGGCCGGGGGAATCAACGAGTGCGGTTTATCCGCCGGACACCCGCGCCGACGCGCGCGCCGCCACAAATCCTCGCCCAGCAGGTGCAGCGCGTCGGCGCGTTCCCACACTTCCCGGTAGTGGTCCGCGTCGTCCAGCCCGACGTAATTCAAGTCGTAGCCGCGAAAGCTGACCACCACTTTACAACCGAGCCAATCCTTCAAATACATCCGGCCCACCGCCAGCGCGCCGAACTCGAAGTGCAGCACGTCCGGTTGCAGCCGGATCAATTCCGCGTCCAGGTAAAAGCGGCGCAGGACATCCACGCCGCGCTCGCTCGCGCCCCGGCGCAAATAGCGCGCGACACCCGACGGCCGCCGCGCGGCGCCGCAGGCGACCGCTGCGGGCAGGAGGAACGCCGCGCGCCAGCGCGGCTCGTGCGGCCAGCAGACATGCACCCGCCGCCGCGCATCGGGCCGCGCCAGCAGGCGCGGAAAGCGCGCCCACTCCGCTGCCAGGCTGTGCTGGCAGACGACATGGACATCGAGACCGCGCTCCAGCAAACCGAGAAACTGGTTGACGATGAAGGTCTCGGAGAGCTTCGGAAAACTCGGGACCAGAAGCGCGATCTTCATCGGGAAAGGCACAGGTTGCAGGTGACCACAGTCATTTGCGGGCGGCGTCGGTCAAGAGCGTTACGAAACTTTTGATTTGGTGCTTCAAATCAAATTGCCGCAGCACCCGTTCACGCGCCGCCCGTCCCAGCTTCGCGCGCAACGCGGGGTCTGCGGCCAGTGCCGCCAGCGCCCCGGCCATCGCTTCGGGATCGCGCACGGGAACGACCAGTCCTTCCACGCCGTGGCTCACGGCCTCGCTCATGCCGCCGCAGTCGGTGGTGACGACTGGCAGGCCGCACGCCATCGCCTCGATCGCGGCGTTGGAGATGCCTTCGCTGACGCTCGACAGCACAAACACGTCGGCCTCCCGCAACCGGTCGCGCACGGCTTCCGGATGCAGTCGCCCCAGCAAGCGCACGCGGTCGGCCAGGTTCAAGTCGTGAATCGTGTAGAGCACCCGCGCGCGTTCCTCGCCGTCGCCGATGATGTCCAGCCGCGCGTCCACGCCGCGATCCACCAGCCGGCGCACTGCCGACAGCGCGTATTCGTGGCCCTTCACCCAGACGAGCGAACCGGTGGTGATGAGGCGGAGGCCGGCACGAGCCGGTGGGGGAGTTGCCGCCGGCTGGAAGAAATCCGGGTCCACCGCCGGGTGAATCACGCGGGCCTTCGCGGGGTCCAGGCCGTATTGCGTCGCCTCGTTCCGGATGGCCTCGGACACGCAATGCACGGCGGCGGCGTGGCGGAAGGTCGTGGCCAGGGCTTCGCGCAACTGGGCGCGATTGGGATCGTGCGGAGCCAGGTTGATCTGGGATCCCCGGCAACTGACCACCACCGGACATCTCAGTTCAAACAATCCGTCGAACATAATCGCGCCGGAGTTCCACGGGAAATAGATCAAATTCCACCGCTTTCCGGCGAAGGGCATCAGGCGCCGGTAGCACTGGAGACGCGCGTGCCAGCCGCCGCCCTCCGCGTTTGCCGCGAACCGGCGGAAGTCGCCGGGCGCGCGGAATAGCGCACGCACGGTCACCAACCCGGTGTGCAGCAGCCGCACCGGCCACGGAGAGTTGGCCGCCGGAATACGCAGGAACTGGACGTGCTGCCGCGCCGCCCAGTCTGGCGGCGGGTTCTTCTTCGACGCGATGGTTACCTCCATCCCCGCCGCCGCCAAGCCGTGGATCAGGCGGGTGATGAAGGTTTCCAGCGGCCACGAGACGCCCGCGATCAACAGTCGGAAGGGTTGCGGGTCAGCCATGTTTTTCGAGCCACGCTGAAAAAGTCAGCAGCATGGAAACGGTGTAACCCCGCCCATCCTCCAGGGGCGCGGCGTTGAATGCCGCGAGCAGTGATTCAACTTTTTCGCGCGCAACCAGGTCGTGGAGGCGCAGGCCCGGACGCAGTAGATGGTGTTTGAGACCGGCACGCCCGGCATCGCTCTGGAACTGCACCTCCCAGTTCCGTTCGGTGATTTTTTGGCCCGTCAGCAGCCGCCAGCCTTTCTTCACGGCGCGCTTGGGCAGGAGCCACGAGTTGAAATGCTGGTAGTGGAACAGATTCGCATCGTACACCTGCCACTTCACGCGCGCCAGATCGGGCGCGAAGCGTTTGAGGTAATCAATCTGCAAGCGTCGCCCCGCGACAAAGTTGGTCGGCACGGTGCAGAAAAAATCCGTCAGCCGGGTGTCGTAAAACGGCAGGCGCGGGAAGGCCGCCGGCTGGAACATGCGCAGGCTGGCGGACGTCCAGCGGAAACACCAAGTGTCGGTCTTGTACGCTTTCACCCGGAAGTCCGCGTCGGCGATCTCGCGCAGGCCGGCCATGTGTTCCGTCACCGTCTGGCGGGCCAGTTGATCCGGGTTGCCCAGGCCGGGGCGGCCGGCGCAAAGGTTTTCCTGCAGCCACGAGCGGCCGCGTTTGGCCAGTTTTTTGAATGTGTGTTCGAGGATGGCCGCCTCATCCATTGGAGCCGTCTGGCCGCTCAGTCCCATGTCGCCCAGGACGACATCGCCCCAGTGCGCGGCGATCAGGTAGTCCGCGTGGCGCGCGGTCTCACTGCTGACGGCGGCCTGGCGACTCTGCGTTACATCCTGAAAGCCCTCCACGCTGTCGATCACGCGATCCAGGTGGTCGAACAGATACGGGCCGACGGTGAACTTCTGGAAAGGCAGCGCGCGGCAGGCGGCGACCTGCTGCGCGATCCGTGTTTCCACCGAATCGCCGGAGTATCCATACGAGTAAGCCCACAGGCGGTCCTCGTGGTTGCCACGCATGGCGGCGACGGTGGTGCGCGAATCCAATCCACCGGAGATCGGCACGGCGATGCGGCCCGTGCGCAGGTGGTCGGCCATGACCTCACCAAAGATTCTGGCGAATTCCGACACGGTGTCGTCGTATGAACGACTGGTATCCGGCGCGTGGTGCCATTGCCAGTAGCGCTCCTGGCTGCACCGCGCGCCGTGCTCGTCGAACACGTAGTGTGACGCCGGTTGCAGGATGCGTACGTCCTCGAACTGCGTCCGATCCTCCGGAAAGAAGCCGAAGGTGAAGAACCCCGTCAGTCCGGCCCAATCCAGTTGTCGGCGCGAGGCAACTTCGGCGGCGGCGGGCGAAAACTTGCCAAGGGCGGCGCGATGTCCGTCGTGCGTGTGATAGAAGTGCAGCGTGCCGAAGCGGTCGGTCCACGCATGCCATTGGCGTGTGGCGGCGTGCCAGCCCATCAGGAGGAAGTTGCCGTTGAGGGAGCGGGCCGACTTTTCCCCGCGCGCGACTGCCAGCGCCAGATCCGTCGGGGCGGTGTTGGCGGGCAGGCCTAAGAGTTCGCCGAACAACCACAGCCGCCAGTCCGGCGCGGTGATGGTGGCCAGGGGGAAGCCCTTCCAGTCTTGGGTGGGAGACTGTGTGTGCAGCGTCCAGGCGGGCGTCTCCAGCGCCGTGGTCCACGGGGCCGTTGGGCAGCGCCGCTTGTGCGGTGCTCCGCTCGCGCCGAACGTGATGAGCCAGTCGGCGGTGAAACAATTTTTTGTATCGGTGGTTGCGTGCATTTCGCGGCGCCAATCGGAATTAACAATGGCACCCGGATTTGGTCACTTCATTTCCAATGTCGCGTGCCGGCGCAGGCAAGTCCGCCGGCATCCGTGCGGTCGGGGGCAAGGTTTCATGCCTGCCCGCCCAACGCTTCCATGTACAACGCCGTGTACGCCGCGACTTCCCTTTCCTGGCTGTAGTGGTCCAGCACCCGTTGCCGCGCGGCCCAACCCAGCGTGTGGCGCAGTTTCGGCGAGGCAGCCAGTTCGTTCAACGCCTGCGCCAGCGCGTCCGGATCGGCGGGCGGCACCAGCCGGCCGCAGACGCCATCCTCGATCATGTCGCGCGAGCCGGTCACCCGCGTCGCCACGCAGGCGCGCGCGGTGGCCATCGCTTCCAGCAGCGCGCCGGGACAGCCCTCGCCCTTGGACGTGGTGGGAAAGGCGAAGATGTCCACCTCGGCCAGGAACGCCGGCACGTCCGCCACGCCGCCCAGAAAGCGCACGCGCTCGCGGATGCCCAGTTCCTCCACCAGTTGTTCCAACGAATCGGCGAACGGCTTGTCCAGCGGTTTGCCCGCGAACCACAAGAACACACCGGGCGTTTTCGCCACGGCGCGGACCAGGGTATCGTGCCCCTTGATGGGCAGCAGGTGGCCGACGCTGCCGACGACGACCGCGTCGGGTGGCAGCGCGAATTGCGCGCGCAGTTGCAGGCGCGGTGGGGTGTCGGGTTGAAAGCGTTTCGCGTCCACGCTGCACGGGAGCAGACAGGTTTTGCAGGCGAAGGCGGGCCGGGCGTAAAACCTTTCCACCATGTCGCGGTTCTGCGCCGCCACACGTTTGGCCAGAAACGTCCGCAACTGCCACGCGCGTCCGCCCCAGCTCATGTTTTTCTTGGTGTAAATCCAGCCGCGCGCCCCGGCGAACCGGGCGATGAGCGGCTCGGTGTAATCGTCCTTGTAATGCCAGGAATGCCACAGCGCGAAGCGGTGCGGGCGGAACACGCGAGCGGCCTGGTACGCGCGCCAGAAGAGCGAGAGATACGGTCGCGGCGGAATGGTGATCGGTCCGACGATGAGCGGAAAACCCAGCCGCGCGACCTCCTGCTCCAGGTCGCCGCCGGGTTGCAGGAGGCCGACTGCCGGGGCGAATCGTTTGCGGTCGAGCCGTTCGGCCACGTTGAGCATCACGCGCCCGGAACCGGCGGTGGTGAAGTTCGGGATGGTGAAGAGAATCGGGATCGGTTCACTCATGGGCGTCCTTGCCGCCGGTTTTCGGCTCCCAATAAAACTCGCGCGCAAGCTTTCCGATGGCACCGGCGGGTTCCAGCCGGGGCAGCAGCCAGGGATTGGCCGCGCGCCGCGCCGTGCCGGGCCGGGTGGTGAAGCCCAGCCGGTAGCCGGCGGTTTCCAGTTCACTCGCGGAGGCTGGGTTGGTGTTGCCGTTGGGAAACGCGAAGGCGAGGCAGGGCTGGCCGAGTTGCTTTTCCATCCGCCGCCGGGATTCGCCCAGTTCGTGTTGGCGCACCGCTTCAGGTTGGCCGGCATGATGAATTTCGTGCGCGACACCATGGCTGCCGAGGTCCACGCCCGCGCCCGCCAGTTGACGCGCTTCATTCCAACTCATCATTTGCAGCGACGGGAACACGTGGAGCAGGCGTTGCGTTTCGCCGACGGGGAACTGGGCGCGGATGGCGTCGAGCGATTGTTCACGCTGGTTGGCCGGAAGGGTTTTCAGATGAGCGCGGATCGCGCGGAAGGCCGAGAGCCGCCGATCGGTGTCGGGCAGCTGAAACGTTTGGCCGAGCGCCTCGAGGTTTCTGGCCTGGCCGTGCAGCAGCAGCAGGGAGAGTTCGATCAGTGGGATGATCCCGTCCCGACCCAGCGCGCCGGTGGTGAGAAACACGGTCCATGGCAGGCGGGCTTGCGCCATGATCTCGGCGGCGAGCAGGTTGTTGGCGTAACCGTCGTCGAAGGTGACCACGGCCGCCGGACGGGAGTCGTCCCCCTTCGCAGATAATTCCTCAAGTAATTCGGCCAGGCTGAGCAGGCGGAACTGACGCAGGAACCGGATGTGTTCGGCGAACGTGTCACGAGGGTGAAAATTTCTTTCCAACTGCGGGTCGGTCTTGCGCTCCACGATGCCATGGTAACAGAAAACACGGATGCCTTCGCGGCGGGTGTCGCCACGCGCGAATCCGGCGAGGCGGGCCTGCCAGCTTTGCAGCCAGAGATTGCTCATGTCCATTGAGCCGGGGGAGCGGTGTTCAAACTTTCCGGGCGACCGCGAACAGGTGATAGCCGCCGCCGAGCGCGCCGATCAGGCGGTTGAAAACAAAGCCCGCGCCGAGCCGTTCGGCCAGGGTGCGGAAGAGATAGGCGTTCAACAGTCGGAATTTTCCGCGCTGGCAATAACCGGGAAGAATGGTGGTGAGGCGGACGACTGCAAACTCCGGCGTGAGCAGGGAGCGGAGGGTCGCACGGCTGATCCAGTTTTCAATCGGCTGGAATTCCGCCTCGTTTTTGCTTTTGGATTCGTAGGCGATCTCGACGATGGGCTTGTTCGGCGTGGTCAGGATGAGGAAGCCGCCGGGCCGCAGCAGGCCGTGGGCGACGCGCAGATAGGCCCGCTGATCTTCGAGGTGTTCGAGCACCTCGTGGCTCACCACGAGATCGCAGCTTGCCTTTGGGTAATCCCAGCGGGAAATGTCCGCCTCGATGAACTTCACGGTCGGATACCGCTGCGCCGCCTGTGCGACGGCGAGTGGTGAAAGCTCGACGCCCACCGCCGGCCCGATGGCACCGAGGATGGCTGTGAGCCAGCCGGTGCCCGAACCGAGGTCCACGATCTGCGGTTGCACAAGTTTGGTGGTGGCGACGCCTTCGAGGATCGCGTTGCACCGTTCCAGCTTGGGGTGGTTGATGTGACTGAACTCCCGCCAGCGTTCGTCGTAGAACGATTTCTGATCCTGGATGCTGGTGCCGGCGTTCATGGCTCGAGTTCGTCCGTCCAGGCGCAGTCCATGAGCATCATGCTCTTGCCGGGCTGGATCATTTTTTCGGATTGGAAGCGCCCCTTGCCTTCGAGCGTGACGTGGACGCCCTCGTTCACCTGGTCAATCCGGCGGCCTTCGCGTTCGGCGAACCATGGCGAGATTTTGTAAACGCCCGGCAGGAATGGCAGCCCCGGCAGCGTGATGGTGAAGGCGATGTGGCTGCCCGCCGCGTACGGTCCGAAATCCACACCCTGGCCGTCAGTGCGCAGGTTCAACATGGGGACGCCCGTGGGAGATTCGACCTCCGCACCCAGCACCAGTTGGGCGATCCGCTCGTAAATCTCGATGTGGATCTTGACGCGAAACGGTTCGCCAACGCCGATGCACGCGCCGCTGTGGCCTTCCTCGTCGAGGATTTCCACGCGGGTGATGTGGCCCTTGCCGGCGGCGGTCTTGGTGCCTTGCCGGGTCCGTTCCATGACTGCCGCCGCGGCTTCGCGGTTGCCCAGTTTCAAGTAGCAGTCAACCCCTTCGGCGCTTCCGCCGTCGAAGAAGAGTTGTCCGTCGCGCAGCACGATGCAGCGGTCGCAAAGCTGGTTCACCGCCGCCATGTTGTGGCTGACGAACAGCACCGTGCGGCCCTGGCCGGCCACGTCGCTCATCTTGCCGAGACACTTTTTCTGGAATGCGGAGTCACCGACGGCCAGCACCTCGTCCACGATGAGAATCTCCGGTTCCAGATGCGCGGCCACGGCGAAGGCCAGCCGCAGGAACATGCCGGTGGAATAGTATTTCACCGGCGTGTCAATGAACTTGCCGACTTCGGCGAACTCGACGATCTCGTCGAACTTGCGCGCGATCTCGGCGCGTCTCATGCCGAGGATCGCGCCGTTGAGGGAGATATTTTCCCGCCCGCTCAGTTCCGGGTGAAAGCCGGTGCCGACCTCCAACAGGCTGCCGACGCGCCCGTGAATCTCGGCGAACCCCGTCGTCGGTGAGGTGATGCGCGAGAGGATTTTCAACAGCGTGCTCTTCCCCGCGCCGTTGCGGCCGATGACGCCCACCACCTGGCCGCGTTTTACCTCAAACGACACATCCTTTACCGCCCAGAGGATTTCGTTGTTGGTGCCGTTGCTCCCGTTGCTTCCGTTGCGTTTGAAGAGGGATGTCAGCGCGGACAGGGAGCCGCTCGCGGCCCCGGCCAGCTTGTCGCGCAGGGTCTGGCGGTTGCCATGCACGCCGCGCTGCTGGTCCGCGCCGATGCGGTATTCCTTGCCCAACCCTTCCACCCGGATGGCCACGTCACTCATGTCAGTTCAAACCAAGTCCGCAAAAGTTTTTTCCATGCGGCGAAAATAAAACGCGCCGGTGATCAACAGCACCACCGCTGCCAGCGCGGAGACGCCAATCATCGGGCCTGGCGACGCGCCCGACCCGAGCAGCGCCCAGCGGAAACCTTCAACCACGCCAACCATCGGATTGAGGCCGTAGAGCGCGTGCCAGATGGAGCCGTATTTGTCCAAAACCAGGCTGCTCGGATACGCGATGGGCGTGGCGAACATCCAAAACTGCGTGAAGAACGGCACGATGTGCCGTACGTCGCGGAACTGCACGTTCAGCGCCGTGAGCCACAGTCCGACGCCCAGCGAGGTCGTCAGCGCCAGCAGCAGGAACAGCGGCAGGAACAGGCAGTTGACCGTCGGCCAGATGCCGAAATAGACCATCATTCCCAGCAACACGCCAAACGCGAGGGCGAAGTCCACCACGCCGCCGAGGATCGTGCTGATGGGAATCGCCAGGCGCGGGAAATACACTTTGCGGATCAAACTCGCGCTGCCGACGATGCTGTTGGCCGATTGTGACAGGCCGTTGGCGAAGAATTGCCACGGCACCAGCGCGGCGAAACAGAAGATCGGATAGGGAACACCGTCGGACGGCATCTTCGCCAGTTTCCCGAAGAACAGGCTGAAGACGACCATTGTGAAGAACGGCTGGATGATCGCCCACGTCGCGCCCAGCAGCGTCTGTTTGTAGCGCACGGTGATGTCGCGCCAGGTCAGGAAGAAAAGCAGTTCGCGGTATTCCCACAGTTCCCCAAGTTTCAGCGAGATCCAGCCGTGGGACGGCTCGATCCGCAGCACCGGCGTGGCCGGAGCGGGGACAGTCGTTTCGACGATGCGGGCGTGATTGCTCACGCTGGTAGTTGTATCTGACATTCTGGGTCTTGCCAATCAGGACGCTGTTACTATCGGCGGGGAGCGGGAGTTTCTGGAGATTTCGCCGGGCGTCGGGCGAGTGCCTGCCGCCAAAGTTCCAAATCCAATACCGCGGAAAACGGCCCCAGCGGTTGCGCCGCGTCCGGTGCCAGCCGGAGCAGCTGGTTCAAGGTGGACGAATAGCCGCTGTAAAGAATCACCTTGCCCGGACCCGCCTGCGCGACAAGCGCGTCGAGTTGCGCGGCGTCGAACAGTGAGTTGCGCTTCTTCAATTGCAGCAGCGTGGTCCGCCGTCCGTCGTCGCTCAAAAAATTTCGCGCGTTGAATCCGTCAGGACGAAACTCATCGCGCGGATCCTTGGTCGTGAAATCCGCCTCCAAAAGTTTAACCACGATCATCGCGTTGCCGTCGTCCTGTAAAATGGGACGTTGCGCGGCCAGGGCCTGTTCCACGACCGTGCGGCACTCGACGTCCTGTTTGGCGACGAACTTCCGCCAACCGCCCAGGAACACCGCGCCGTAACCGCCCAGCGGGCGTGGCCCTTCCGGCGTCGCTGCCGCGAAGCCCGCGCCGAAAACCGGCGCCACCCGGCCGATGGAGATTTTCCCCGACCGGCCCGTTGCTGTTTCACTCTCCGGGGTGCGAATCTCGAAGCCCGGCCCCCATTGCGTCCCGGTGGAAAAAACGCGCAGTCCCACGAACCACGGCCCGGCGGCAAGCACCACCACGGCGGCCCGCAAGACGAGCCGGCGCGTTCCCGGGGTGGCGGCGGACCACAGCACGTTCAGTCCCTGCGCCACGCACAACGCCATGCCCGGCAGCGCCGGCAGGATCAATTTGGGAACGCCGCGATACAACATCGGCAGCACGGGCAGGAAGCCGATAAGCGCCTTGATCGCCAGCGGCCGGTGATGCCGGAGCAGACTGACCAGGCCCGTCAGGCCGAGCAGCGCGAACGCCGGCGTGAAGAAACTCTGATAGCGACCGACAAACGCGAACAGGCCCACACTCGCGTCATACTGTCCGCCCGCCGAGTCGCGCGCGATGGTGTAAAAGCGGAGCATTCCCTGCAGTCCGTAGCCGCTCGCCGCGATGAACCCCAGTGCGCTGGCCCGCGCCAGCGCACCCCAGATGAAACCGAACGCGAGTTGCGCGCGCGTCGGGCGTGTCCATTGCCGTGTGGTCGTACCGAGCCAGACGTCCACGACAATCACCAGGCCGTAGGCGGCGGTTTCCCACCGGCACGCCACGCCGAAGCCGTAGAGCGCCAACGAAAGCGCCGTCCACACGAGCGCTTTGGTGGAAGCCAGGCTGGGCGGTCCGCCACCGGCGAACACTCGTCTCACCAGCAAATGTGCAGTGAGGATGAAGCAGAACGCGATGAGGTTCGGCGTATAGACCAGTCCGAGGAAAAAGATTTCCGGAATCGCCGCGAGCGTCACGAGCGCGGCTAGTAATTTTTGTCGTGACGAAAGTTCGCCCAGCCAGTCAAACGCCAGCTTCAATGTGAGCAGCGTGAAGACGACTCCGGCGAGTGCGGTCAGCGTCAACGCCGCAAACCGGAGCCCCGGCTCGCGCGGCGGCAGGACACCGAGCACGACATCCATCATCCCGTTGTAGGGGCTGTAGGGTGGTTGCACCCCGGCCTGACGGCCCAGCGCATGGTAGGCGATGTTCATGGCGTCGTCGCCTTCAACGTAAGCGAACGTCAGCGAGCCGCCGTAGATGAGGCCGAACACCGCCACCACCAGCAGCGCGTAGTGCCACCGGCCGCCCGGTGGGGGCGTGGTAAATTGTCCGTTACCGGGGCTCATTTCTTTCGGGCGATGGCCAGGAGTGAAGTGCCGAAGGGCAGCCGCCGCCGCCGCGCCAGCCAGCGCGCTTCCTGAAACAAGAGGAAGGTCAGCACGCCGTTTACTCCCGGCGTGATGCGCAGTTCGTCGGCGATCATTTTTTGTGCCTGGTCGTGCGTGCCGGCTCCGTGCGCTTTGCCGCCGCCCGCCAACCGGCGGTGGAGCCAGACCAGCGGGAAGATGGTGGCCATGTATTCCGTGAGGAATTCCACGGTGTAACCGGCCCGGGCGAGTTTGGTTTCCAGGTCCGGCAATTCGTAGCGGCGGCAGTGGTGGCCGGCCTCGTCGAAGGCGCTCCAGAGCGATTGATGCGCCGGCACGGTGAGCAGCAAGGTGCCGCCGGGCGCGAGCATCCGATGCGCGTCGCGCAGCACCTGTTCGTCGTCCGGCAGATGTTCCAGCACGTCGAACATCCCGACCATGTCGAACTGCGCGGCGAAGGGCGGCTGGCACATGTCGCCTTGCAGCAACTGGCAGCCGGAGCGCTGGCGGGCGAAGTGCAAACCCTCGGCAAACAAGTCCATGCCGAGTACCGTACCGCGCCGGCAGGCCTGGGCGAGCGCGGCGAGCACGTTGCCCGTGCCGCAGCCCACTTCCAGGACGCGAAAGCCGTCCGGCAACTTGCTGGTGACCTGTTCGGCCAGCGTGGCGAGGATGCGGTTGCGCGCACGGAACCAGAAGTGCCGGTCTTCGCTCGCGAACAGCATCGCGAAGTGCGCGGGGTCGTAAGTTGGTTCTGCCGCCGGCTTGGGCGTTGCATTGCTCGCATTTTCAGCCACAGCGGAATTCCTTCACGGTTTTCACCACGCGCGCCTGGTCTGTTTCGGTCAAATCGATGTAGAAGGGCAGCCGCAGCAGCCGTTCGCTGATGTCCTCGGTCACGGGGCACCCGCCCGGCTGGCCGCCGAAGCGCCGGCCCATGTCGGACAGGTGCAACGGCACGTAATGGAACACGCTCAGGATGCCGCGCTCCTTGAGATGCGCGATGAGGCGCTGGCGCAAGTCGAGCGAGGGCAGCAGCAGGTAAAACATGTGATACGACTGCTCGCAATGCGCCGGCACCACGGGCAGGCGCACGTGGTTCTCCGCCGCCCACGACTGAAGTTGCCCGAAGTAGATTTCCCAGACCCGCCGGCGCCGCGCCTGAATCCAGTTGAACCGCTCCAGTTGCGCGAAGAGAACCGCCGCGAGGATGTCGCTGGGCAGGTAGCTGGAGCCGACGTCCACCCAGGTGTACTTGTCCACCTGGCCGCGAAAGAACCGGGCGCGGTTGGTGCCCTTCTCGCGGATGATCTCCGCGCGGGCGGCGAACCGCGCGTCGTTGATTAGCAGCGCGCCGCCTTCGCCGCAGTTGAAGTTTTTCGTCTCGTGAAAACTTTGCGTGGCCATGCCGGCGATGCCGCCGAGCCACTGGCCGCGATACTTGCCGAACAGGCCGTGGGCATTGTCTTCCACCACCGCGAGGCCGTGTCTGGCCGCCACCGCGAGGATGGCGTCCATCTCGCAGGCGACGCCCGCGTAGTGGACAGGGACGATGGCGCGGGTGCGCGCGGTGATGAGTTGTTCGAGGCGCGACTCGTCCAGGTTGAGCGTGTCCGGTCGGATGTCCGCGAACACGGGTCGCGCGCCGTGCAACGCGAAGGCGTTGGCGGTGGAGACGAACGTGAAGGACGGGAAGATGACTTCATCACCCGGTTTCAGGTCGAGCAGCAAGGCCGCCATTTCCAGCGCGTGCGTGCAGGAGGTGGTGAGCAGGCATTTTTTGACGCCGAGTTTTTCCTCGAGGAAGGCGTGGCACTTCTTCGTGAACGGGCCGTCGCCGGAGATGTGGCCGTTGGCGACGGCCTGGGCGATGTACACATGCTCGTTGCCGCCGAAGCAGGAGCGGTTGAACGGGATGGTGTAGCCCGGGAACAGCGTCTTGTTCGTGGTGTCGGTGTGCGTCATGGCGGGAGGAAGAAATTCAAAAGCTTAAAGTTCAAAGTTCAAGAAAAGCTCCAAATCCAAAACATGAATCGAACTCCGCCACAATGACACCTGGGATGGACGAGCACGTTTGGAGCTTTGTGTTTGAGGCTTTTCTTGCGCTTCGAGCTTTGAACTTTGAGCTTCGCATGGATCATTTGGCCGCCCGCCATCCCCAGATAAAATGCGCCATCTCGGCCAGCGGCACATTGGCCAGCAGGTCGAGGATCGAAACCGCGTGCTCGACCGGCTCGCGCAGTTGGCGGTAGGCGGGATACCCCGAGTAATCCTTGTAGGTGAGCTTGATGTTGCTTTCGGCGAACAGATGTTCGTGGTCGCTCAGGTACTCGCGGGCGCTGGGACCAGAGATGTATTCGGTCGCCCCGGTTTGCCGGAGCAGATTCACCAGGCGAGCGACGCGATCGCCTTCGAGTTGGAAATCCTTCGAGTCTTTGAACACGGTCGGGAGGTTGAGCATCCGCGAAATGGTTTCGATGAGATGGCGATTGAGGCGGGCGAGAGTGTCCCATCGCGTCTCAACGAACACCTTTTGGAGCAGTGGCTCGAGCTGGTGAAAACACGGCGCCGGCTTGTAACCGAAGTAAAGCGATTTGAAATGATCCTGCTGCCAGCGCGCGTCGGGCAGCGCGACCTCGCTGATGCGCTGTTTCACGGCGTCGCGCGTGACGGGGATGGTGAGCCATTGCAGGCCGTTCTTGGAGTAAATCCTGTTCCGGTTGCGCCAGTCGTTTTTGGTGTACTGCACTTCGTCGTAATAGACGAACAAGTCGGCGTCGTGAATGAGATCGAAGTAGCCCTTCCACGGGATGTAGTTGGATTGCAGGATAACGACGCGCATCAGGCCAGGTTCAGGCGGCGCTCGCGGAGACGCATCGGGTTGCCAATCGCCGAGGTGCCCGCCGGCACGTCGCGGGTGACGACGGTGCCGATGGCGACCATCGCGTCGTCGCCGATGGTCACGTTGTTGGAGATCACCGCGCCGGAGCCGATAAACACGTTCCTCCCGATCGTGACAAAGCCCGAGGTCACGACGCCGGGCGAAAGATAGCAGCCGTCGCCGATCTTGGTGTTGTGCGAAACAGTCACGGAGTTGTTGAGCAGTACGCAATGCCCGACGGCGGCTTCCTTGCCCAGATTGCACAGCGGGTAAAGCACCGTTCCCTGGCCGAGCGTGGCGGACGGGCTGACGAAGGCGGTGGGATGAACATACGCGGGCACCGTGCGGTTCAGGTCGATCAGGCGGCGAAGAATCTCACTTTTCATCGTGAGGTGTTTATAGCCGAGACACACCTGGAACTGAAGGCCCGCGAATTCATCGTCCGCATAATGTTCAAACGGATGTGAGTTGGTCATGCCCAGTTTGTGACAGGCATCATCGAAGACAATTCGCTCATGCGGTGTGCCGGTGGTGGAGAGCATGTCGGCGATTTGTCGTCCCAATTCGCCGAAGCCGACGTAGGCGATCTTCGTGAAAGTGGATTCGGGAGGGGGGGGTGGCATTGAATCATCAGTTGTCGGCTGCGCGTGGCCCCCGCTATTCCGTCTTTTGGCGGAATTTCCGCTGTTCCGGCGGGGCGTAGTACTCTCCGTAATTGGCGGGCACCTGGGCGAGGAAGCCGAGTTTTTGCAGCACGACTTCCGGCACGGCGGCGAGGTCCATGTGAGCCATCGCGCGCGGAATGTCGATGCGCTGTTTCATCCACGGGCGGACCACGTTGAGGGTCAGGGCATGACGCCACTGGTCGGTGTGGTTCTGGCCGCCAGCGTGCCAGACGCGAGCGTTGAAGAACCAGACGGAGCCGGCCTTGCAGACGAAACGTTTCGCGTGCTTGTAAAATTCCTCGTCGGACGGCGGTTCGGCGCGTTCCTGCGAGGCGGGTAGAAAGTAAGTCGCGCCATTCTCCTCGGTGAAGTCGTCCAGCGCGATGGTCGCGCCCATGTTGGTGATGTAGCCGGGGATGATGCGCGGGCAGTCCACGTGGATGCGGCGGGAATAATTCGTCTGTTTGGGCGGCATCGAAGAACTCGTGTAGGCGTAAACGGTGCAGCCCTCGCCCAGTACGGCGTTGAACGGGTCGTTGATTTTGCTGTTGGTGAACAGTTCCAGCATGGCCCCGCCGTAGAGCGAGCACAGCATCACCATCGCGAAATCCTTCTTGTTGTTGTACGGGAGTTGCGACTCCTTTTCGATGGCGACCATCAACTCCTTTTTCGCGCGGCTGATGAAGTCGGGAGGCAGCACGTCGGGGACGATGGCGTAGCCCTGGGTTTTGATGTCGTGAGCGATTTGGTCGAGTGGTTTCATGATGGTCATTCTGGTTTGAGCGGGAGGCTAAAAATTAAATTTCTCGCGAATCACGTAGAGCGGGCGGTTCTGCACCTCTTTCAAGATGCGCCCGATGTACAGGCTGGCCAGGCCCAGGCCAAGGATTTGCACACCGCCGAAGAAGGTGACGATGGCCATGAGCGAAGGCCAGCCGGCCTGGAATTCAGTAAAAAAGAATTTCTGGAAAACAACCATGAGCATGTAGAAAAACCCCGCCATCGCAATGAACGTGCCGGCCACGACCATCATCCGCAATGGCAGGTCTGAAAAAGAGATGATGGAATCCATCGCCATCAGGAAACGGCGTCGGAAGTTGTAGCTGGACTTGCCGGTCGTGCGTTCCCGATGCGTTACCGCGACGTAGCCGCGCTTGAAGCCAAGCCAGAATTGCAGTCCGTCGAGAAAAGGCGTCTTCTCCTGAAACCGTACATAGGCGTCAGTAAAGCGACGATTCATCATCCGTATCGTGGCCAGGTTCAGCGGATATTGGTAGCCAGTGAGCCTATTCAGCACCCAATGGAACAGTAGCGATGTCAGTTTGACCATGAACGGACTCTGCCGGTCCTTGCGCACGCCGAAAACAACGTCGTAGTCATGCTGAGCAAACGATTCGATCAACAGGATAAGCTGGTCGGGCGGGTCTTCCATGTCCACGTTGAGCGAGCCGACAAACTCGCCGCGCGCATGGGCAAAACCGGCGGCGAGCGCGATGTGTTGCCCGAAATTACGGCTCAGATCAATCATCCGGGCAAAGGGAAAGCGCCGGCAGGTTTCGCGAAGCCGTTCCGCCGAGTCATTGGGACTGCCATCGTTGACAAAGATGAGTTCCACCTGGTCGCTGATGCCGTCGGCTTTGAGGTGATTTTTGAAAACCTTTTCAAACTCGACGCAGAAATCGCCGGCGAGAGAGCCGTCTTTGTAGATGGGTACGACCAGCGAGTATTTGATCATCTTTCAAGTCCTGCGATTCCGCGCCGTGCCATTGAGTTCACCGGGCGATCTGATAAACAACTTTGAGTGCGGAGGCAAATCTCGATTCGGGCGGCGGGCGGGCTGGGCGCGGTTCAAATCAGTTTTCTGAGTTTTGCCCGCAAATCACGCCGATGGTCACGGATGCGGAAGTCATCTGTTGAAGTTAAGACTCACGAAACTCTTCCCCGGTTGGATTCGATGGCTCGTTTTGCCATCCGCGTCCATCCGCGTGATTCGTGGGCCAGCTCGGTTTACGACCTCACACCACGTTGCGCTTGTACCAGGCCAGCGCGGCGGCGAGTCCGTCGGCGATGCGGTGCGTGGGCGCGTAGCCCAGCAGCTTGGCCGCTTCGGCAATGTCCGCCTGCGAGTGGCGCACGTCGCCGGCGCGGAAATCGCGATAGACGGGCTGGCAGTCGCGCAGATGCGGGTAATCGGGCACCAGCAGGTCCCGCAGTGTGTGAAACAACTCGTTGAGCGTGGTGCGTTCATTCAACGCCACGTTATAGACGCGGTTGGCGGCGTGCGGGGTCGTGCTGGTGGCGGCGAGCAGGTTTGCCTGCACCACGTTGGCGACGTAACAAAAATCTCGGCTGGTCTCGCCGTCACCGTTGATGTGAATCGGTTCGTCCTTGATCAGCGCGGCGACCCATTTGGGAATGACGGCCGCGTACGGGCCGTCGGGGTCCTGGCGCGGGCCAAAGACGTTGAAGTAGCGCAGGCCTACTGTTTCCAATCCGTAGCAGCGCGTGAAAACGTCGGCATAGAGCTCGTTTACCAGCTTGGTCACGGCGTAGGGTGAGAGCGGCTGGCCGATGCGGTGCTCAACTTTCGGCAGGTCGGGATGGTCGCCATAAACCGCGCTGCTCGACGCGTACACGAAACGCCTGGCGTTCTGGTCCCGCGCCGCAGTGAGCATGTGCAGGCTGCCGGTGACATTTGCTTCGTTGGAGGTGAGCGGGTCTTCGATGGAGCGCGGCACCGAGCCGAGTGCCGCCTGATGCAACACGTAATCCACGCCCGCGCAAGCGCGCTGGCAGACGTCGAACTGACGAAGGTCGCCCTCGACAAATGTGAACCGTGCCCACTGTGCGG
Organism: Verrucomicrobiota bacterium; assembly: GCA_031378375.1. Taxonomy (GTDB): domain Bacteria; phylum Verrucomicrobiota; class Verrucomicrobiia; order Limisphaerales; family JANNEF01; genus JANNEF01. Next base: position 38,646 of record JANNEF010000169.1, read on the forward strand.
CGGTGACGGCGGCTTTGACTTCCGCGAGGTTTTTCTTGTGGCCGGTGGCCAGGTTGTCGAGGCCGCGGACGGTTTGGCCCAATTGGAGCAACGTTTCCAGCAGGTTCGAGCCAATGAAACCAGCGACGCCGGTGACGAGCCAAGTTTTGGGAGTGGCGGTCAACTGTGCTTTGAGATTTTCGTAACTGCTCATGGGTGGCAATGCTTGAGAGAGAAAAGCGGTTGCGGGCGGCGAGCGCGAGCCATTTGTGGCTCGGCGCAGGGCCTATTTTGCAAGGGAGGGACGGGACTTTAGCGGCAGGTTGGGTTCGTCCCGCCGGGTGGTTTTCGCAGGTTCCGCCGCCTCCGCTTCGGCGACGGTCTCGGTGAACATTTTTCTTTCGCGCGAAATGAACAGCAGTGATTTCTGAAAGAGCGTCGCCAGCAGCAACGGAGTGAAAATCAGCCCGCAATTTAGCAACCGGAACAGGTTCAGACCGTCCAGGAAGAAAGACGCCAGCATCAGTGCGGCACCCATTGCCGGCAATTGATACTTGGGAGCGTGCGCGCCGACGGCGAAGGTCCACGCAAACAGAATCGCGAATCCTGCGTCGGTGTAGTCAGCTAATACCGCCGTCAGACCGGTCAGATAGAACAGCGGCGCGAACACGTTCATCGCGGAAGTGAATCGAAGTGATTGCGCCAGCACACCCAGCACCAGGATGCCGGCCTTGAGATAGAGCGCGTTGGTGGTCGCGCTCGGTTGGCCATCGGCGAGATTGAACGAGTAATTCAACAATATGAAAGCGCCCACGCTGCTGCGGACCAGGTCAGCCCAATTTTGCCAGGCCCGCAGCAGTCCCCCCACCGTGGCGTTCGCGGTTTGGCCGCGATATTTGTAAATCCTGCTCTTGCCGAGGGAGAGCGGCAGAGGCAGCCAGAGCAAAACTACGGCGGCCAGCAAGTAGCCGATGTTGAACGTCATGCCTGAAAAAATGGCGATCATAGCGAGCCGATCTTTTGGTCGCGCCGCCGGGGGATCCGGTGCGACGGTCGTGAGCAGCGGACCCTCACCCCGCTGGGCGGAACGCTGGATCGTTCCGGTGTCCGTGATGCATGGTTGCTACTGCAATCCGGAGGCACCGGGGACGCAGAGAGTGCTGCTGCTTGCGTAAACCGATTCCGCTCGCAGACATGGAATCGGCCGCAAGGAATTTCAAACCTCCCTCTCTCTACGCCCTCGGCGACTACGGATTGCATGAAAAAGTCCATACGAACAAATGTCCGGCTAAGCCTTCCATACGGTTCCGGGCCTGGCTTTCACCGCTGCCATCGCATTGCGGGTGTCAATGACACACTCGGACCAATCCGCGAGTTGTTGGTAGTTGACCCCTTGATGTGCGGTGGCAACCAGCACCGCGTCGAAAGCACCGATGATCGATTGAGTCCATTCCACCGACTTTACCCCCGTCCAGTGGGCGTGTTCGCGCGTGGGGCGGATGACGGGAATGTGCGGATCGTAGTAGGCCACCTCGGCACCGCGCTGGTTGAGAAGGTCGAGCAGGATGAACGTCGGTGACTCGCGCATGTCGTCCACATCAGCCTTGTAGGCCAGACCGACGAGCAAGATGCGGCTGCCGTTGACCGCCTTGCGCCGTGCGTTTAACGCTTCGGTTACGCGGTTGACCACGTATTCCGGCATCGAGGTGTTGATTTCTCCGGCCAATTCGATGAACCGCGTGTTCTGGCCATACTCGCGTGCCTTCCAAGTCAGATAGAATGGATCGATTGGAATGCAGTGCCCACCGAGACCCGGACCGGGATAAAACGGCATGTAACCAAAAGGCTTGGTCTTGGCGGCGTTGATCACCTCCCACACGTCAATGCCCATCGCCGCGTAAACCATTTTTAGTTCGTTCACGAGGGCGATGTTGACGCCACGAAAGATGTTTTCCAAAAGCTTCGTGGCTTCCGCTGCACGACAAGAGGAAACGGGCACGATGTTCTTGATTGCCAATGCGTAGAGCTGTTTGGCTTTTTCGAGACAGGCGGGTGTGAGACCGCCAACCACCTTGGGAATCAAGGCGACTTTGCTATTGGGGTTGCCGGGGTCTTCGCGTTCCGGCGAGAAGGCCAGGTGGAAATCCGTTCCCGCTTTCAACCCGGAACCCTTTTCCAGCACCTGACGCAAGTCTTCGTCCGTCGTGCCGGGATATGTGGTGGACTCCAGCACCACCAGTGTTTCCTTGCGCAGGTGCGGGGCGATGGCTTCGCCGGTCTTCAGAATGTAGGAGATGTCCGGTTCGCGGTTTTTGTTGAGCGGCGTGGGAACGCAAATGATGACCGCATTGACTTCCCGAATGCGGCTGAAGTCGGTCGAAGCGGAGAAGCGCCCGGCCTTCACCTCGGCGGCGATGACGACGCTCTCGATGTGCTTGATATAACTCTGCCCGGCGTTGCAGTCGGTCACTTTGGCCTGGTCAATGTCCAAGCCCAGCACCTTCACGCCGGAGCGCGCAAATTGCAGGGACAGTGGCAGCCCCACATATCCGAGGCCAATCACAGCAATGTTCACAGTCATTTCTTTTTGTTGAGTGTTAATAGTATCCGTCGGCTCATCGGCAGTTAAACGAATCCAGACAAGCTGCCGCCCTTGGTTGATTGCCGCCGCTGCGGCAAAACCAAACTGCTTTTCCGATTCAGCGCGGAAAAGTCAGGCCCAAACATTTCACCGGACCTGTCTGTTCGCTGTTTCATCTTCGCCAAATGAGCCGAAGAAAATGTCGCAATGGGTTCATTAGATAATTTGCCATAGAAGCAGCAAACGGATTCCCTTGCGCGGAACCACGATAGGAAGCCCGCACGGTTTTTCAATCAGCAAATCCCCGGTCAGCCATGAGGGGCCGGGTTGGCTGCCACTGTTCATGCAGTTGGCCAGTTTTGCGGTCCGTCGCATACCATCAATCCAATGTTCGCATCGTCGTTGAGCTGTTTAGCAGCAATCACGCCACGGGTTTTTTCTCAGTAACTAGAACAATTTGCCGGGCGATCCAGTGGGGCACTGCCACCATGTCGGAGCCAGCTTGGAAAAGTTCGGTTGCCTTTGTCCTTTGCCAGTGGCCAAATCCGCGCCCGATGGACGCTATCCTAATGGCCGCTCCCCGCTGGCTGCTGCTGACGACGCTCGTGCTCGCGCCGTGGGCTTACGGCGGCACGCGCCTCTGGGCCATTCGCTGGCTTGTGGCGGCACTTTTTTCAACGCTGGCGTTGTGGGGAGTGAGTTGCCTCTCTCGCCGCACCTTGCCGCGCCTTCATCCGGTCCTGGTCGCTGGCGGGTTGGCGCTGGCTTTGCAGGGCGCGTGGATGGTCTTCCACGGTCAATCGTCGCCGCTGGCATGGGCTCGGGCCGGCGGGATATTGGGGGTGATCTGGTTTGTCAGCGACCTGGCGCGGCAACCGGTGTGGCGCAAACGGTTGTGGTGGACGATAGGGTTGAACGGCGCGGCGCTCGCTTTGTTCGGCCTGGGCCAGCGGTTGGCGCGTGCGCCGGGAATTTTCTGGGAGCCCGATCCGGAGGACGTGACTTTCTTTGCCACTTTTTCGTACCACGCCAATGCCGGCGCGTTCCTGAATCTGGTCTGGCCGCTGGCGGCGGGCGCAGCCGTGGCGGCGTTCCGGAATTCCCGGGCGCGTGCCCGTCAGTTTGTGTGGCTTATCGCGCTTGTAACCTGCCTGGCGGGAATTTTCGTGAACACATCGCGGGCCTCGAGTTTTCTGGCGGTCGTATTGCTGGTGGTCTTGCTGGCGTGGCTTGGATTGCAGGTGTTTCAGGGACGGCTGCCGGGCTTCAACCCGGCTTCGGTGGTCGTCGCGTCGGTTTTGATGCTGGCGACTGTGGGTGGCGTTGCGGCCACGGTGGGGATTGATCGCACATTGTTTCGCTGGCGCGAGTTTGGCAAGGAATTGTCCGCAGACAACGCGCGGTTGCAAGCGGCGCGGCTCTGCTGGAAAATCCTGCCCGACGCCGGTTGGTTTGGCTTCGGGCCGGGGACGTTTCCGGATGTCTTTGCGAAATACCAACACCAGCCTGGCAGCGACGTGACGGGCCGCTGGCTGTTTGCCCACGAGGACTATTTGCAAACGCTCATCGAATGGGGCGTGCTGGGCGGGACGAGTTGGGCGCTGGTGTTGCTGGGTGGTGGGGTCATCGGGATCTGGGCGCGGGTGAGGCGCGGGCGCGGGTGGGCGGAGCGGGATCGCATCCTGTGGTTTGTGACGGTGTCGGCGCTGGGCGGCGTGGCGTTGCACGGGTTGGTGGATTACCCCTGGCAGATCGCCTCCATCCAGTTGTACGTCGCCACGCTCACGGGGTTGCTGTGGAGCAGCCGGCACTGGACGGTTTCGGCCAAGGCTGACCAGCCGGCGGACGTCTAGGTTCGCGTCTGAATTTCCGAACTGGTCACGTATTCGGGGTAGGCGGTGTAGTCGTAATAGGCTTCCCCGCGCAATTTGGTCAAGCGATTGAAGATGATGCCGGCCAGCGGCGCGCCGCCCTTCTGGAGCACCTGCACGGCGCGTTGGACGGATTTGCGCGGGGTGTGGTTGGCGCGTACCACCAGGCAGACGGTTTGGACGCGGTTAATAAGCAGCAGCGAGTCGCTCACGGGCTGGATTGGCGCGGAATCCACCACGACCCGGTCGAACTGCAATAACGCTTCTTCCAGCAGCGCGGTGAAGGTGGTGTGCGCGAGCAGTTCAGAGGGATTGGGCGCGCGGCTGCCGGCCGTGGCACACGAAAAATTTTCCACGCCGGTCGCTTGCACGATGGCTTTGAACGGTGCTCGTCCGACCAGATAATCCGTCACGCCGGGTGCCTTGCTGCCCTTGAGTCCCAGGGCCGCCCCGACGGCGGGGCAGCGCAGGTCCGCTTCAATGAGTAGTGTACGCAGACCTTGTTGCGCCAGGCTCGCGGAAAAGTTGATCGCGCAGAACGTCTTGCCCTCTTCGGGCAGCGCGCTGGTGAACAGGAAGGTGCGCCGCGTGCCTTCCGGCCCCAGCATTGTCAGGGTGGTGCGCAAGGTGCGGAACGCCTCCGCTGCGAAGGCATCTCCACCCGTCCCAGCCATGATGACCTGGCGGGGTGCCGCCTTGAGGGAACGCACACGCGGGACGGCGCTGAGGATGGGCAGCCGCACGAACATTTCCGCCTGGTCCGGGGTCTTGAGCGAACTATCCAGCGCGGCCAGTCCCAGCGCCAGCAACAAGCCGCAGCCCACGCCCGCGACCAGGCCGGTGAGCAGGATGTTCCGCTTATTCGGCTTGATTGGCCGTTCCGGTACGTAGGCTGGTTGCACGACGCGCACCATGTTCGGATCCCAGTCCTTGCCCACGGAGGTCTGTTTCATCTGCTTGACGACCGCATCGTAAAGTTCGCGCTCCGACGAAAGGCTCCGTTCCAGCTCGGTATATTTGACGGTCTGCTCGCTCAACTCGTTGACGAGTCGTTCCTGATCTTTGAAGGCCCTGCCCAATTCCGCCTCAGTGGAACGGGCGGCTTCGAAAGCAGAACGGAGTGCCATCACGGCTTTGACGACAGAGTTGGTCAGAGCGTTGCGCCATTCATTGAGTTGGTTCTGCGCTTCGACGAACTTGGGATGCCGTTCCTTGTAACGTTGCTTGAGGTTGTTGAGGGCGACTTCCTGCTGGGCCATCTTGTTTTGCGCGTCCACCACGCCGGGGTCGGTTCCGATGGAGCGAACCTCGGTCAAAGCTGGAACGTTTTCGCCCAGCTTCTGGGCCTGGGTGAATTCCGTTTCCAGCTTGATGCGCTGCTCCTCGGCCTGGCCGAGACGGGTGCTGAGTTCACCGAGTTTCTGGCTCACCAGACTGGACCGGTCTTCCATCGGCACAGATTTCATCGTGCGCCGATATTGTTGGAGCGCCTGTTCGGCCGCGTTTATGCGCACCTTCAACACCTCGGCTTTCTCCATGAGAAAGACGGTGGCCACGTCGGACTTGGACGTTTGCTGCTCGAAGTTTTGCAGCGAGTACTCGCGGACGAGGGAATTGGCGATCTGCGCGGTCAACTCGCGATCCGTGTGTTCGACGGTGACGTTCATCAGGCGGGTGCCGCTTTGCAACCGCACTCCCACCATCCCGCCCAGCCGCGAGATGAGCTGCTCGGTCGTCGCCTCGTCCGAGGCCCTTACAAATCGCGGGTCGCGGCCCAGCCGGTTGGTGAGGATGACGCGCTCGAAAATGGCGCGGCTTTGCATGATCTTTTCGATGGTCTTGAGCGTTTCCTGGCTGCGCAAGTCCTCGTCCGTATGCACGCCGACACTACCGAGGATTTTCGGCGTCTCCTGCGCGACCTGCACCACGACGGTGGCGGAGTAAATTTCCGGGCAGCGCCGCAGATAACCCATCGTGATGAACACCGACGCGATCAGACACAGTATGATCACCCACGATTTTTCGAGCAGGGTGTAAAACAGGCTCCGAAAGTCCACTGACTGCCCTCCCTCGGCGGTGTCTTCGTACTGCGGGTATTGGTGGTGATTCGGATCAGCCATGAGCTAGAAAATTTTCTCCGGCACGGTGATGACGTCATTGGGCTGGATTTCAAACCCCCGGGCTTTGGGGTCGCGCGCCGAGGATTCGGCGTCCATCTCAAAAATCTGGAACTGGTTGCCCACGGGCCGCGCCACGGTGACTTTGCTGAGTTTACCCTTGGTCGTGGGACCGCCGGCCATGGCGATGGCCTGGATGAGGGTGATCGTTTCCCCACCGGTGAATTCGTACGGGCCAGTCTTGGCCACATGGCCCATGACGGTAAACTTGCGTTTGGCTTGTTCCATCACGGTGATGGTGACGCGGGGGTTCACCAAAAAGTCTTTTGCCAGCTCATCACGGATGAGCGCCGTGGCCTGATCGATTGTCTTCCCGCCCAGAACCACGCTCTCAATGAGCGGCAGGTTGACGGTGCCGTCCTGCCCGATGCGCCGATTGGATCGGAGGTCTTCCTCCTGGTAAACCTCCACCAAGATCACGTCGTTCGCCGCGAGCACGTAAGGTTTGCCGGCGGGGGCGGACGGGGGGGCGGCGGTATTGGTCGGTTGCGCCCCGGCGGCCATCGCGAGCCAGAGTCCGCAAACTGTCGCTGTCGCCTGAAGAAATTTCGTCAACATACAGCCAAGGGCCGGCTTCGTGTGCCGGCGGTCAAAACCGGAACGTCGAGCGCAACCCCGCCTGGTTGTTCGCGAACCCGAGACCCGGCTGTGACGATGTATTCTCGCGATGATGGTAAAACACGCCAATAGCCCACCGAGCTGTAACCGCGCAATCCAGGCTCGGTTCGATGAACCAGTAGTCATCCTTGCGGCCAGCGGTGGTGCCGGGCGTGGGTGCGGTCACCGTTGACGCATATTTTGCGTTCTCGAACCCACCGCCCAGCCCGATAGTGAATTTCTCGCCGATCTGCTGATGCACGCTCGTGTGGAAACCGGTGGTGGTGTAATTCTGGCTGGCGCTCGCCACGGAATTCTGGTTCCGCCGGAACGCTTCGAGCGAGATCAACGTCCGATCCGTGGGCTTGTAGCCGCCGCCCAGGCTGAACACCAGGCTTGGCCCCTCCGACTTGCCCCCCTGGAACTGCCGGAATTCGCCGCCCACGCTCGCCTCCACGTCCACCTTATCGGTGAGTTGGTAAATGCTCCGCACCAGCGCTTGCTGAAAGGTTTCGTTCGGGTTTGCCTGCACGTCGCGCCACCCGAAGGTGGCGCCCGCGCTAAACGTCAGCTTGTCACTGAACTTGTAATTGACCCAGTTGGCGTCCGACCACTCGTTGAAGCCGAAGTACTGCGCCTGCGAATAAACTGTGATGTTCTGCGCCAGGTTCATCTCGAACGACGTCTTGTCGCTCCATTCGTAGCCCACCTTGAACATCGTCAGGTAAACGTCGCGGTCCACCCGGTTGCCCACTTCCACGACCCCGCCTGAGGCCGCGCGATACGCCTGCCCCGCCCGCAGCGTCAGCTTGGAGAATTTCCGCTGCACCTCGAAATCCAGATTGTGATCCAGTGAGTTGTTCCCGCTGTTCTTGGTGAACAGCACGAATCCAGCGTTGTAATCCAACGAAATAAAATCTCCGCTTGAGCCGCGGTAATCGCCCGCCCCGATCAGCACTCCCGGCGAGATTGTCCAAACCACGTCCTTCTGTGGGATGGTGCCGTTGATGAGGATGTTGTCGTCATACACCACTCCGCCGGTCAGGTGCGGCTGGAACTCAAACGGCCCGTACTTGAAGTAGTTGCCCCCCGGATCCGGCGGCACGAGCGTCAGTCGCGATTGGATCTCACCGTCCGCCGCGAGTCCGGCGCTTACTCCAATGAGGAACGAAGTGCCTGCGGCCAACGCGGCAGTTCGCCGGGCGAAGCAACGGTTTGCTTGAATTTGCATCATAAAAGTTTGTGCAGACAAAGTTGGCCGGACTACCGGCTTCAGCTTGTACATATCCCATCGTCAATCCACAGTGATTACACACCGACGGCCTGTGCATTGGCAAGCAGAACAGGGGCCAGCCCGGAACTCCTTCGGCTTTGTCACGACCTTGAGCCATCGCCGACACCGCCTGTCATTTCGCTTCTTCCGTCATTCGTCGGCCCGCCTCCCGGCTGACTTCGCGTTCCGGCAGGAGCGCCAGATCCACTGGCTCGCCCGGCAAGAGCTTCAGGCCGGCCGGCACGCTCACTGAAATCGGGCGGCCGATGACCAGGCTCGTTGGGCGCATGCCTGACGAGGCCTCGGAGGCATTGGTGACCGGCTGGACGTGCGGTCCGACGCCGGTGATTTCCGCCAGACTCACCTGGCGGACGAGTGAGCTGGACGGGCGCGTGCGGACTTCCACCTTCATCCCGATTTTGGGCGTCAGGCGGTAACCGTGGGGCAGATAGGCCACGATGCGTTCGGCCTGCGGTGCGGTGATGGTGATAAGCGGTTCGCCCGCCATGATTTGTTCGCCGGCATGGCGATGCACGCGCGTGACGGTGCCGTCAATGGGTGCAAGCATCTGCACGGGTTTGAGTTTTTGCTCGAAGACCTTGGCCTTTTCCTCTTCCAGCGCCAGCGCCTGCTTGAGCGGGTCGTTCTCGCCGCCGGGCACGAAGGAATCGGACATGTAGGCCAGCCGTTCCAGCATCTTTTCGGTGCTGGCGACGATCTTTTCCTTTTCCACCACCTGCACGTCGAGGGACTCCTTGGTCTTGAGCGAAAGGTCGTAAAGATCCTCGGAGAGCAGTTTTTGCTTGTACAACTCCTCGTTACGTTTGAGTTCGTTGATCGCGCGTTGCTGGTTGACGCGGGCGATGGCCAGTTCAACCCGGATTTGCGCACAAGCGACGGACAACCGCTCGTACTCCAGGGCGCCACGCTGCCGGTCCAGGATCGGATTCATCTCCAGTTCGATCAGGTTCATGCGGCTGCGCATGACTTGCAGCCGGGTGTTGGCGGTGCGCGGGTCAGTGGTCATGACTTCCCCGACGAGGTCGCCGGCTTTGACTTCCTGCAGCGTCGTGACCCAAAGGTTGGTCAACAGACCGTTGTCCGGGCTGCTTACGACGGTCTGAATGGTTTCGACCTCGCCGGTGAAACTGGCCGGTTGGGTGACATGCCGCCACACGATCATGCTTGTGATCGCGACCACCAGGAGCACCACGGACGGCATCAATGTCTGCCGAAACAACTGCCAGTAATGACCCCGCGGCGTGGGAATCGGCGGCAGCAGGTCGGTGCTACGCGGTGAGTTCATCGTGAACGGTCTGAAAACGACACGCCCGCATGATTTCGACGGCCTGCCACGCCGTCAACAACTGGATTGGGCACTGGACTGGGCACCAGCACCGGCAACCGTAGTTCATCCGGCGGGTCAAAGTTGGGAATACTGCTCATCACGGTCCAGTGAATCTATCCCCGTTTTGGCCGTTGTCACTGGCGGGTTGCGGCAGGGCAGACGCAGCTAAATTGGGACGCCCAAAAGTTTGAGCAGGTAGCTGTGGTCCCAGCCGGCGTTTTTCTGTTTGCCTTTGATCCCACGCTTCTTGGTTTTCTCGCGCTTTAACAAATTCAGCGCCAGCCGCCGCA
>JANNEF010000171.1:0-14858 GCA_031378375.1 Verrucomicrobiota bacterium
TGCGGCGGCTGGCGCTGAATTTGTTAAAGCGCGAGAAAACCAAGAAGCGTGGGATCAAAGGCAAACAGAAAAACGCCGGCTGGGACCACAGCTACCTGCTCAAACTTTTGGGCGTCCCAATTTAGCTGCGTCTGCCCTGCCCGATAGGCGTGTCCCCGTTGACGCCCGCCCGGCCTTTCTGATTAGCTCTGGCGCATGGTAATCGCACCCTCCCTGCTGGCGGCGGACTTCAGCCGCTTTGGCGCCGAAACTCTGCGCGCCTCCCGCGGCAAGGCCGACTGGCTGCACCTGGACATCATGGACGGCCATTTCGTGCCGAACATTTCCTTCGGCCCCGACGTGGTCCGCAAACTTCGCCCGCTGACCAAGCTCAAGTTCGACGTGCATCTCATGTGCTCGAAGCCGGAGATTCTGCTGGTGCCCTTCGCCGAGGCGGGCGCGGACATTATCACCGTTCACGTCGAACTGGGCGACCGCGTCACGCCGCTGTTGTGGAAAATCCGTTCGCTGGGCGTGAAAGTGGGGCTGGCCATCAACCCGCCCACCGCCATCGCCAACGTGCAGCCGTATCTCGATCAAATCGATTTGTTGCTCGTGATGACGGTGAACCCCGGTTTCGGCGGCCAGCCGTTCATCCACGAGATGCTGCCCAAGATTCAGCAAGCCGACGAATGGCGTCGCGAACGCGGCCTGGCCTACCGTCTCGAAGTGGACGGCGGCATCAACTTCGCCACCGCTGCGGAGTGCGCCCGCGCGGGCGCGGACACGTTTGTGAGCGGCACCGCCCTGTTTGGGAAGCGGCAGTTGAAGTCGGCTGTGCGGAAGATGCGTGACATGACGCAGGCGGCGGCGGACGAAACGAAGCTCGCTCGGGCGGAGCCGGAGTTCGCCTGATCCGCGAACTCGCACGAAAAGTCTTCGCGCCGGAGGGCCAGCCGACGACGCGCGCTCCTACTTCCCGCTGAAGGAGGCGTGGTCCTTCTTCCCGCCGGATTCGATGTAAGCCAGCAGGTCGAGAATCTCGTCCTTCGTCAGGGTATTGATCAAACCTTCCGGCATCGGCGAAATCTTCGAGGCTTCGCGTTTGGTCACGGCACTCTTGGTGATCTCGGCCTTTTCTCCGGTCAACGGATTGGTGATGACGATGAGTTTGTCGGCGGTTTCCTCCAGCACACGGCCAACAAGTTTATCGCCGTTCTTCTTTGTGAGGATCACATTCTGATACTGGTCGGAGACGATCTTGGACGGGTCCACAATCGTTTCGAGCAGGTCGCGCCGGTTGAACCGGCTCGCCGCGCCGGTGATGTCCGGGCCGGCCGCGCCGCCGTCGTTGCCGAAGCGGTGGCAGGCGGCGCACTGGCTGACCGTGTACATCTCCTTGCCGCGCGCGAAGGAGCGGCCGCGACCCACCTGGTCGAGTGCGGGCACGAGGTCGTCCATCTTCCATTCCTTGACGAACGCGCGCTCGGCCTTGGGCTTGGCGGTGGCTGCCTTGACCTCGATCAGCGGCGCGAGTTCGGCGCGCTCGGCATCGGTGAGCGTGGCTACGGCGTCCTTTTTGATGTTCGCCATGAACTTGGGGAAGCTCGCGCCATCGCCGTATTCGCGACCGGCGTCCTTGAACCACTTGACGGTTTGTTCCGGGTGCTGGTCGCTGCGGGAAAGAAGGTAGCTGGCGCCGCCGTGGTAAGTCGGGCCGCCGTCCTTCTGGCCGCGATCGCGGTTGAACCAACTGAAGTAGGCGCGGCGCAGTTCCGGCGTCCAGCCGTTCTTCACGTTGCGAAGGTGGAAAGCGTAATGAATCTGCTCCTCCTGCGTCGGTGCCTTGGCGAGCAGGTCCATCGTCTTCTTCAACGCGCCCGGCGCATCGAGAAAGATGAGCAACTGGCAGAGTTCGCGGTTGAGTCGCTCGCTCGCCGACGGATACAGCGGGGCGAGCGAGGTGATGACATCCTTGGCGGTGTCGTCGCTGGGCCGGCCCATGCGGATGAGACTGAGCGCGCAGACGCGCAACGCTTCCAGCATTTGCTCCTCGTTGAGCTTGTCCGGCCAGTTCTTGCCGAGCGCTTCGAGCAGCATGTCCTGGTGAACGGACGCGCCTTTGCGCGTGAGCGCCAGCAGCGCGGTAAGCGATCCGTTGACGGAAGTTTCGTCCAACGCGCGTTGCAACCATTGCGCGACGGGCTGGCTTTCCAGCGCGATGCGGGCGGCGTAACGAATCCATCGGTCGTTGCTGTTCAGGTGCGGCCAGAGAAAGTCCACGGCGGCGGCGTCTTCCTTGCCGTGAAAACTTTCCAGCTTGCGCCGCACCGCGCGGGCGGCGGCGGCAGACTGGTCCACCGCCAGTTTCTCCATCGGGTAATTCTCGGTATAGCTGACGCGATAGAGGCCGGACTGCGTGCCGCGTCCGCCGGTGGTGAAATACATCGCCCCGTCGCGACCGATCTCCAGATCGGTCACGTTGAGTGGCTTGCCGACGACGAAATTCTCGAACGTGCCCGTGTAGCTTGCGCCTGTGGGCGTCAGATGCACGGCGACGATGCGGCCATACGACCAGTCCATCGCGTAGAGGGCGCGCTGATACTTGCCGGGGAACTTCGCGCCCGTGCCGAACCGCACGCCGGTCGGCGAGCCGATGCCGATGTCCACCGTCGTCGGCAGACTGTCGGGATACCAGTTGGGCCACTTGCCCGTGCCTTCGCGAAAGCCGTTGTCGCCGCCGCTGACGAAGTGATTGATGCGGATGGGCCGGTACCACGGCGTGCCCCAGTCCCATTCCATGTCGCTGTCGAAGCCGAAGAGTTCGCCGTCCGCGTTGAACGCGATGTCGTAGGTGTTGCGCTGGCCGGAGGCCCACAGCTCGACACTCTTCGCGTCGGGGTCCATGCGGGTGACGAACCCGCCCGGCGGCGGAGTGTTGTTGCCAAAGCCGTTGCCGTCCGGCGCGCGGGGTAGCAGTTGATCCTCCGCGTAATTCCGGTGCGGCGAAGTCGCCGCGATGTCGGGCGGAACCTTCACAAAGTTTCCATGCACCTGATAAAGCATCTTGTCCGGGCCAAGCACGATGCCGTGCGACCCGTGCTCGCCAGCGGCACCGTCAATCTTCCGCAGAAACTCCAGACTGTCGTATTGGTCGTCCTTGTCCGTGTCGCGCAGCCGGTAAAGACCGAGTCCGCTGCCGCCGTTGCCACAGACGTAAAGACTGTCGAAGGCGTGGAGCAACCCCATCGCGGTCCACACCGGCTGCTCGATCTTCTCCATTTTTGCCACCTGGCCTTGCGGACTGAGCGTCACCCGGAGGAGCGGTTGCTTGTCACCTTGCGGCGAAATGATGAGCCGGCCCTTCGGGTCAATGGTCATGCAAATCCACGACCCTTCCTCCTTGGTGGCGCTGTGCAGCAGTTCCACCTTGAAGCCCGGCGGCACCGTCAGCTTGTCCGCCGGCGTGGCGAGTGCGCGCACGGTGGCGGCGGCGAAGACATCACCCCAAGGCTCCGCGCCGAGCTTGCCTTTGCTCGCCGGCCTGGCCCAGGCGGACGTCGAGAATCCCGCAGTCCGCCACCCTTGCGCTTCCTCGGCGGATGACAGCCATGATGTGTCCGTGACAATCGTCTCCTTCCGGCCACCCGTCCGGTAGGAAAGCTCCAGCTTCGCGATCACCCCGGCGGCGCTGGCAGTGTTCTGCCCGCGAATGGCGATGACGTTCTCGCCGGATTTGATTTCGCCGGTGACGTTCGCGCTTCCCGGCTTCTTCCACTCATCGGTGGCGACGACCTGTTTGCCGTTGAGGAACACCACCGCGCGGTCGTCCCCCGTGGCGGTCAGTTCGGCCTTTCTCACTTCGCCCTCGATGGTGAAGGTTTTGCGGAAGAACCGCAGTTCGCTCTCCTTCGGTGCGGCGCCCTGGCGGTCGTGCCAGATCCATTCCGGCGTCTGGGCCGCGAGCGGGGAACCGATTGCGAGGAGAAACAGGGAACCGATTCGGGCAGCATTCATAGGCTTTGTGAACAAAGTTTTCATTCCAACCGACCGCGTCAAACGGGGGGTGTTGCCAGCGACGATAGGGCGGGGCGAGCGCGGCGGGCAAGGAGTTTCTACATGCCGGCGCACGTGCAAATTGATTCAATTCGTGGAGAACAAGGCGCGCGAGCCGGGCCTGGACGCATTGATCGTGCTCTCCACGCAGGCGTTCACCTATTTCCAGTCCAAGGGCGGCTTCGTGGAGGGCACGCCGGTGGATTTGCCGCCCGCGCGGCGCGAGAAATACGAGCAGAGCGGGCGCAAGTCCAAGGTGCTGGTGAAGAAATTGAAGACGGCATAGCCCCCTGCTTCCGGCTGCCGCACCGGAAGGCGCTCAGTACTCCTCGCTCATCTGCTTGTCCCCGTGTTCGGGATTCGAGATGAGCTTGCGGTTCTTGGAGTCCACCACGAAATCGAGATATTCGAGCGGAATCTGACCGAGCAGGTTCGGCACGTTTTCACCGATGTCCACCACGTCGAAATTGCCGTAGCGCCCCTGCACTTCCAACCGCACCGGCTCATAGACGGCGCGGCGCTTGGGGCCGTTGGTGGTCTGGGAAATGACCGTGTCCACCTTCTCCAGTCCCAGCGCGCGAATCACGCTGGGCTTGAGGTAAAGGCGCGTGGCTCCGGTGTCCACCAGCGCCTCGACTTCCACCACGCGCGGCCTGGCCTTGGAAAGCTTGCGGTGAACGGCGACCAGATCGCCCTGGTTGGTCAGCTTGATTTTGACGATGACTTTTCCCATGCGCGCAGAATACGCGGCGGCGACGGTGCGTGCAAGGGCGGATGTGCCGAAAGTGGCTTCACCGAAGGCACGCCGGAGGATTTGCCGCCCGCGCGACGCGAGAAATACGAGCAGAGCGGGCGCAAGTCCACGGTGCTGGCGAAGAAATTGAAGGCGGCGTAGCGGCGGGCGGCAGCTCCCGCGCCGCGCCGCCTCGGAGCAGCGGGAGTCCGATCTCAACCGGGAACGGCTTCCGCCACTTTTTTCTTCTTTAGTCTGGCGTCACACGCGGGGCAGACGCCTTTGGTGATCTCGGCGCCCGTGTGCGTCAGAATAAATGTCTCGAGCGTTTGCCACCGGCCTTGATCATCGCGGACCTTGTCGCACCAGATGCAGGCGGGCAGTTGTCTTGACAGTTCGTTGATTGTTGCGGCGGCACGGGATAAATCCTCGCGGAGCGCGCGCTCCGCCTCCAGCGTGCGACGCACCCGGGTCACCAGCAAAGCCACGGTGACAAAGGCGGTGAAGCGAATGCCGGTGTTCCACCACTGGAAAAACCAACTGGAGTAATGTTGGCCCGCGCCGACGCGCCTGAACTCGGAAACTTCCTCGAAAAACCAGAGGGAAATGGCGAACAGGCAGAATAGGAGGCCGGCCCGGCCACTGATCCACCAGGCGACCACGGCAATCGGCGCGAAGTAGAAGACGAAGAACCCCATCTCGTGGTGAGAAAAATAGTCCGCGGCGGCGATCACGATAACCAGAGCCACGCCCGCCAGGAGGACGAGATCGGGATGCCGATTTCGGATGGAAGTGACGTTCGGTGTCATATACAGGAGACGCGCATGATTGAGGCCAAGATAATTGATGGCGGCAATTCTTCAATCCAAATCGTTTTACCGTGAAGGCGTGCCTACCCATGCACCGAATGCGGCACCCAGGCGCTTTTCTGGCCGAACGGCTGGCCCTTGTAACGGTATTGCGCGCAGTAGGAATAGAGCGCGGCCACGCCCGGCCCGGGCAGCGTGATGACGTGGACGTAGCGGCGCGTGCTCACGAACGGGCCGTTTTGCACCGGGCCGTCCCCGACCTTGAACTGGAAATCGAACCCGTCGAACTGGCCCTTGGGCGCTTCCAGTTGCGGCATCCCGCCCGGACCCACCGTCACCTTGAGCGGGGGGGTGGTCATCGGATCGGGCGGTGCGATGGCCGCGCCCTCGATGCCCAGCAGGTCGCCATCGGCCTTCTCGTACGCCTGCGTGCTCTTGATGCGCGCCACGAGGCTGCCGAAGTAGTCGAAAAAGTCCGGCTCCCATTTGATCGGCACCATCCCCAGGCCGAGGTCAATCAACGGCACCGCCGGCAGCACCGGGCCGACGGGCATGGCCTGCGCGCCGCCGCCGGGGCCGTCCTTCATCTGTTTCTTTTTGCCGGCGACGCTCTCGGTCCATTGCCGTCCGAATTCGAGGCAGTCCAAAAACCACCGCCAGGCCATGCGCCCCTGCTTGACGCGCAGCACGTCGGCGGAGAGGAGGCCGTATTTGCCGACGAGCGGGCCGATATTGTCGTCGAAGCTGGCGAGCATCTGGGCGATGCCGTTGTCGGTGGCGGGTTTGTAAGGTTGTTGTGGCATGGTGAGTGTGGGGTTGAGGGTTAGGAACGGTGAATACCGGGGGTTTGCAGGCGAAAACGGTGTTCTTCAAGGTCGCACGGGCGCTCGAATTTCAAATCCGCGCGCTCGAATTCCCAATCTGAGCGATCAAATGGGAGAGTCGAGCGCGCGGATTGGGAAGTCCCGTGGTGGGATGGGAAATTCGAGCGGTCAAATGTGGGATTGATGCGCCCGTATCTTGAATGGGAGCGATCCGATGAAAGATTCGCCCGCTCCAATTTGAGATTTGAATGGTGGGATGGGTGATTTGAACTCTCCAATCTGGCGGCGGCGCGCTCCATCACCGCGCCGGAACAGCCCTTCGCCCTCGGGGCGGGCAGACGTTGCAATGGATACCTTGCATTCATTGTCCTGCCGCCGTGGATAACCAAAAACGCGGACACGGGCAAGGTGATTTTTTCAGCGCGCGGGAGCGGTGGCGCTTTCGCACCGCCGGCCTCGTGGTGTGCGCGCTGGTTTACTTCGCGCCCGTGCCGCGAAGCGGTTCCAGAATCATCTGCTGGCGTGAATAGTCGAAGACGACTTTGAACTGGCGCAACACGTCCATGCCAATGTGTCCGGCCAGATCGCGGTCCACCGGCGAACCTTCCTCGAAAAAGTTGGCGTCCGGCCGCTCCACAGTGAGGCCGCCCAGTTGCAGTTGATGCACCTGGCCCGTGCGTGTGGACACGCCGCCACCCACGCCGCTGCGGCCGGCGCCGGGCGCGGTGGGCGCGGCGAGTTTGTTCGTCGCCACGAAGTCGCGTCCGAGGCACAAGCCGCCGTCGCAGCCCGTGTCGATCTCGAAGCGCCCGCGCACGGGCGGTTCGCCGGGACGGTTGATGGCGGCTTCCACCACGGGGGTGTCGCGGCGAAATTTGAGCGGCAACACTTCCCCCGCGCCGGAGTAGTTGAAGGCTTTCGGCTCGTGCAGCGTGACGGTCTTCGCCTTGGGATCAATGACGACGACAAAGCGCCGGAAAAAACCGGAGCCGAGGATGCCATCGCGCTTGCGGTTGCGGCTGCGCGCCTCCGATGGCAGCGAGGCCACGCGCCGCGGCGAATAGCTCGCACCGCCGAGGTCGAAGGCCGCGCCCTCAAAGGTGCCGGCCATTTCCTCGCCAGCGATGCCGACGATGGTGACCTGGCCCACGCGGCGCAGTTGGAGTGTCTCCGACACCTCGGGGTGGAGCATCGTCAGCGAGTAACCCGTGTCGAGCATCAGGGAGAACGGTCCGGCATCGTTCACGCGCGCCGGGAGCACGATTTGGCCGCGTTTGAATTCGAAGGGAATGACGGCGTTGGTCTGGGCCAGCACCGGCGCAACGCTGGCCACCATCAAAGAAGTCACGGACAGTGCCAGCCACCAGGCGGAACCTGGCAGACGAGTGCGTGGAGAAATAGTGGCATTCATCGCGCGTCTTGACCCGCGACGGTAGCAGAGCGGGCGCGGGCGGGAAGAGGAAAGGTTCAAAGCTCAAGAGAAACACCAGACTCCAAACATCACTCGCTGGACGCGACACTGTTGGAGCTTCTCTTGAGCTTTGAGCTTCCCGGTTTTTCATTCCCCCGTCGCGCGTTTCCTGTTTCACTTTCGCCCTTTATGAAATTGCTGGTCATCGGTTCGGGCGGACGCGAACACGCGCTCGTGTGGAAGCTGGCGCGGTCGCCGCACGCCACGCAGCTCTGGTGCGCGCCCGGCAACGCCGGCATCGCCGGGGAGCGCCTCACCGCCAACGGCGCGCCCGTCGAGTGCGTCAACATCGGAGCGGAGGATCTGCCGGCGCTGCTTGCCTTCGCGGAGGAAAAGCGCCCGGACCTCGTCGTGGTCGGACCGGACAATCCGCTGGCACTGGGAATTGTGGACTTGTTCCAATCACGCGGCCTGCGCATCTGGGGGCCGAACAAAAAGGCGGCGCAATTCGAGGCGTCGAAAGTATTCGCGCAGGAATTCATGGAACGTCACGGCATCCCCACGGCGCGGGCGGGAACGTTCACGGACGCGAAGCCGGCGAAACATTTTGCCGCATCACTCGGCGGTCGTTGCGCGGTGAAGGCGGACGGACTGGCCCTGGGCAAGGGCGTTTTGATTTGCACCACCGGCGCGGAAGCAGAGCGGGCGATTGACGAAATCCTGGTGGGCCAGGCCTTCGGCGCGGCGGGGGCGCGCATCGTCATCCAGGAATTGCTCGAAGGCCCGGAGATTTCCCTGCATGCGCTTTGCGACGGCACGACGGCGAAACTTTTTCCCACCGCGCAGGACCACAAGCGCGCGCTGGACGGCGACGCGGGATTGAACACCGGCGGCATGGGCGCCTACTCACCGGCCCCGTTCCTCAGAGATTGTTTGGAAAGTGGCGCTGGCGCCCTCGCCAGCGAAAGTCCTGCGGGCGCCCCGCCCGCAGAAGGAACGGCGGGCGGGGCGCTGGCCGAGGCGAGCCGGAAGATTCTCGGCCCATGGCTCAAGGGTTGCGCGGCGGAGGGAATTGATTTTCGCGGCATCCTTTATCCCGGCGTGATGCTCACCAAGGATGGTCCCAAGGTTTTGGAATTCAACGCGCGCTTCGGCGACCCGGAGACGCAGGTTTATCTGACGCGCCTGGAAAACGATCTGGTGGAACTGCTCGACGCCAGCGTGAACGGCACCCTCGACCGCGTGGAACTCAAGTGGAGCGACACCGCCTCGGTGTGCGTGGTGATGGCCTCGGGCGGCTACCCTGGCGCCTATGCGAAGGGCAGGGCGATCACCGGCTTGGCGGCGGCGCGGGCGTTGCCGGATACGATGGTCTTTCATGCCGGCACCACGCGCGCGGGCGGCGAGATCGTCACCAGCGGCGGTCGCGTGCTGGGTGTGACGGCGTGGGCGGCGGACTTGCTCCGCGCGCAGAAGGCGGCCTACGCGGCGGTGGCACAGATTGAGTTCGACGGCGCGCAGTATCGGCGGGATATTGCGGCCAAGGCGCTGCGGCAAATGACAAGTTCCGCATGAGGTGCGCGCCGCTTCGCGCGGATTTGGTTCAACCGACAACTGAAATGGATTGTATGACCGTTGTGAGAAAAATCGTTTACGCACTGTTCGCATTCGCAGTGGCCTCCACATCCCTTCCCGCGGCGGAGCCAGACGCGCCCGACTTCAAGGAAGTCTATGAACTGCTCAAGACCAATCTCGCGGGCGCGGACGACGCCGCGTTGGACCGCGCCGCCGTGCAGGGCTTGTTGGAGAAATTAAGCCCGCGCGTCACGCTCCTGAGCGACGCCGCAGCCGCCGGTGCCGGCACCAAAACTCCCCTGCTCATCAAGGCCAGCGTCGTGGACGGCGCCTACGCCTATCTGCGCGTCGGCAACGTCCTCGCCGGACTGGCGGAACAGATGTCCGCTGCGTTCCGCTCAATGGCCGCCACCAACAAACTCAAAGGCGTAGTGATTGACCTGCGTTACGCCGGCGGCCAGGACTACGCGGCGGCGGCGACGGCGGCGGACGCGTTCTTCGCCGACGAACAACCGCTCCTTGACTGGGGCGACGGTGTGAAAAAATCCACGGCCAAGAGCGACTCCATCACCATCCCCGTCGCGCTGCTGGTGAACCAGAAGACCGCCGGCTCCGCCGAGGCGCTCGCGGGCATCCTGCGCCAGGCCGACGTGGGGCTGCTCATCGGCGCGCACACCGCCGGGCAGGCCAGCATCGCGAAAGAATTCACCTTGAAGACCGGCCAGCGCCTGCGCGTAGCCACCGGCGCGATCAAGATCGGCAAAAGCCAGACGCTCTCGCTCGCCGGGTTGAAGCCGGACATCGCCGTGTCCGTGAACGCCGAGGATGAACTGGCCTGGTTCGACGACGCCTACAAAGTTTTCCCCAAGACCAACCAGATCGCCGCTGCCAACAACGTGGCAACGAATGAAACCACCCTGGCCGGCGGCACCAATCGCCCCCGTCGCCGCCTTAACGAAGCCGAGCTGGTTCGCATGGTGAAGGAAGGCCAGAACCCCGACCTCGACCTGGCCAACCCCCGCCCGCGGGAAACCGACACCCCGCGCGTCCTGAACGACCCCGCGCTGGCCCGCGCCATTGACCTGCTCAAGGGCCTGGCCGTGGTGCAGCAATTCCGTTCCATCTGAAGGCGGGACAGCTTCGATCCACCATCCGGACAGGCGATTCGCCCGACAACGGGGCGGCTTTCCCGCCCGGCCCAGGCCACCGCGAATAGTATGGACGCCACGCACGACGTCAGAACCTCCCGGCCAGTGGCGAAGTTGCGGGAAAGAACCCAGGCCATTTAATTACGCGTTCAGCCGGTCCCGTGGTAGATTAGTGCATCTATGAAGCCCAAACGACCGAGCAGCCCCGTTTCCGAGTTCCAGCATGGTCAGGTTTGGCGCATGGGGGAGGACCGATTGCAAATTGGCGTGGTGGGCAGGTGGCTGGTCCATTACCGGCACTACAAAGGGCCGGGCAAGCGTCCGCCCGCGCGTTTCACCGAGAAAGGCGAACTGTGGAAGTTACTAGCTCAACACAAAGCCGTCTTGGTGAAGGAACGGGCCGGTTTCGGTCTCATGCAGGCGCGGCGATGAGCCTCGACGGGATCGGCTCCGGCAGTTCAACGCATCCCGCACCCGCGCAGGCGACATCACCACCATCCATGGCGAACCCTTGCTGGTAGTGGTGCAGCAGTTCTCCTCCTGCTGACACGTTGGTCTCCGTTCGCCCGCCCAGCCGTTAAGAATTTCTCTCGGCCACGATTCCCGTCACGCCGTCTTCGCCAGCCGGCGTTGCGCCAGCCAGTTGTTCAACTGATCAAACACCACCGCCAGAATCACCACCGCACCAATGATGATCTGGCTGTAATTCTGATCAATTCCAAGGATGACGATGCCCGTGGCGATCATCTGGATGACCAGCGCGCCGAGCAATGCGCCCAGGGCCGAGCCTTTGCCGCCGGAAAGGCTCGCGCCGCCCACCACCGCCGCGGCAATCACGTTCAGTTCGTAACCCTGCCCATCGCCGGAGGACGCGCTGCCGTAATAACCCACGGCCAGCAATGCCGCGATGCCCGCCGCCAGGCCGGAGTAGATAAACACGCTCAGGCGCACGCGCTCGACGCGGATGCCGCTGTAACGGCTGGCCAGTTCGTTCCCGCCCACGGCATACACGCGCCGCCCCGCCGCCATCCGCGAAAGGTAAATCCCGCCGGCGACGGCCACGAGGAGCATCACGGCCAGCGGCACGAGGCTGAGGCCGGTGCCGAATTCGCATCGCACCAGATCACGAAATGCCGCCGGGAACCCGCCGACGGACTGGCCTTTGGTGATGACGAACGCAAGCCCGCGAAAGATCGCCATCGTGCCCAGCGTGATGATGAACGGATGCACCTTGAGCGCGACAATCATCCCGCCGTTGAGCAGGCCGCAGCACGTGGCGGCACCGAGGCACGTCAACGCGCCGAGGATGACGCCCTGCCACTCGGCCGCGCCGGCGCGTGAACCGTCGGGGCCGAACACGTTGAAGACCAGGGCGGCCAGCACGGAGGCCAGCGCGTAGGTCGCGCCAACTGACAAATCAATCCCCCCGGCGATGATGACGATGGTCGCGCCCACCGCCATGATGGCGATGAAGCTGGTGTCCTTGGCAAGTTGCGTGAGGTTTTGCGCGGTGAGGAATTTATTTTTCTCCACGAGGACCGGTTCGCTTTCGCCGGCGGCGTTGGTGCGGAAGGCGCGCTCGCGTTCACCCTGCGCGTTGGTCTGGAACAGCGGCACCTTGACCGAGCCGCCAAACAGCGTGAGCAACAGGCCGAGAACAAATATGACCAGGAGCAGTCCGCCCTCCTGCAAGCGCAAACCTGGCAGCCGTGTCGCACGCATGTTAGGTGGGAACGCTACAAAGGCGGGGACGACGATCAAAGAGAAAAGTGACTCGGTCACGAGACGACTTGCTGACACACCCATACGCGTCCCCTCCCGGTATTCAGCTTCGTGTCTTGGTGCCGTTGTGGCGCAACTTCACGGTCGTCCGGAGCACACACCATCACAGAACGATTTACTTGTGCCCGCTGCGGGTGGTGACTCGCCTAATAGGCGTCCCCGTCACGGCACTTGCGGGACGACGATGCGGTAGTAGCGGCGCGGCAGGGTGGCTGCGGCCGGGTCGGCGATGGTCGTGAGCGTCGGGATCGCAGAGGCGGGCACGTCGGCCAGGCGCTGCCAGGTGCCGGTGGCAAGACTGTCGCGAACTTGCACGGTGTAGGTGCGGCCCGGCTGCACGGTGAAAAGTATCTGCACGCTGCCATCGACGAGGCGGAGGGCGCGATCAATGTGGAAGAAGCTCGTGGGATTACCGGGATCGGTGCCGGCGATTTGCTCGTCGAGGTTGGAGAGACCGTCGGCGTCGGCATCGTCGGCGTGTGCGCCGGGCGAAGGCGCGAAGGCGAACCAGCTCGCGGCGTTTCCCGGCGGGCCGCTCAGGTAGTGGAGCGAACCGCCATTCGGCGCGGGCCAGGCCGGCGCGACGCCGTAGCTGAAAGTGAGGATCGTCGTGCCGAGTGCGCTCGCGAGCGTGAGTCTCTCGCCGCTGTTGTCGAGCTTGCCGGTGTAAGGGCCGAGTGCGGCGACTCCGGGGTGGCGCGTGGCGAGTTGCGCGGGACTGCGGGCGATCACAACGAACGCGCCGGGCGCGAGCAGGGTGTCAGTTGGGAAAGTGAACGCGATGCCGGCGGTGAAGGCGCAGGCGCTCAGGTTGAGCGTGGTCGCCCCGGTGTTTTGCAGTTCGAGAAATTCAAACTGATCGCCGGGCACCGCGCCCGCGCCGGGCGGGTCATAGCAGATTTCCGTGACGGCGAGCGCGGCGAAGTTCTGTTCGGGCTGGAAGGTCGCCATGGTCAGCGCGCTCCACTCGCCGGTAGCGATTTTTTTCGCCCGCGTCCGGACGGTGGTGAGCGCGGCGAGCGGAATGGGCGCGGTGTAAAGCGGCGCTCCGGCCGCGCCCGGGTCCGTGCCGTTGGTCGTGTAGTAAAGGGCAAAGCCCGCGCCGTTCGGCTGGGTGATCGCGAGAGTGAAGCCCGGCGGGATCGTTCCGCCGTGCTGGCTGAAGGCGGGCGCATCGAAGCTCGGATAGACGCCCGCGTTTCTAAAACGAATGAGCGCACGGCTGACGAACTGCGGCCAATAGGTCGAGTCCATCCACGCGGATGCGGCGAGCCACTCGACCTCGCGTTTGTATGGCGCGGCGCGCTGGTAGTCGCCCCAGCGTGCGCTTTCGGCGACGACCGCTTTGTCCACGAGCGCCTGCAAGCCTTGCCAGCGCGCGGCCATCGCGGATGACGTGAGCGGGCCGCTGTTGAAAAACAATTGCTGCACGCGATCGCCGAACTGCCGCTTGAATCCGGCGTTCCCGCGCGCGCTCGCGTAAAGCTGCGCGGGTCGTCCGGCCTGCGACACCATTTCGTAGAGCACGCCGCTGTTGGCGTGTTGTTTGAGAATCGAGTTGTTCGAGATTTCCTGATCCCACGCCAGGAACTTGAAGCCGGTCTCCGGGTCGGTGCGGCGGCGCATTCCATACCAGTTCTTGTCCGGCCAGTCGTCAGCGCCCTGCGCGATGTGGACGATCATGTAGTCGGTAAGACTCGGCACATCGAGCAGCACGGGATACGCGACGTTCCTCGTGCCGTCCGGGTTGCGCCCCTGCGCCTGCTGGTAGGTTGCTTCGCTCGAAAAGCTGGACGTTCCCGCGAGCGCGAGGAGCTGATCCCATGCGGTGCGCTCGCCGTCGGCCAGTTCATTGTAGTCCTTGATCACATCCCAATCGTCGCGCGCCCCGCCGAAATGCTCGGCGGCAAATTTGTCATCGAGATGCTCGATGACGTTGATAAGCCCCCAATAGACGCCATTCAAAAAAAGATGCGCGTAACGACCGCGGGCCGCGTGGCCGCTGACCGCGAGCTGCGTGGCGCGAAAAAATTCGTCGCGGAGATACGTGGCCTCGGCGCGCTTCCAGCGCAAGTCGCCGTCGATGGTTTGGTTCGCATAAGTCTCCGAGCACGGCCATGTATCGGTCGAGAGCGACTTGAGCACGAGTCGGTCGAAGCTCGTCACGCCGCTGCCGGGGAACACATCCTGCCGCAGCGAGCGCGCGCCGTATTGAGCGGAAAAATTGAGGCTGAAGCCGTGTTTCGGCGTGAAGTCTTTGCTCCGGGAAATGTTCCCGTGAATGTTGAGCGCGCAATCTTCCTGCCAGCTCGTGAGCGGCGAAGCGGGGTCGATCCATTCCGCGGAGACGGCGACAGCGGGCAGCTCGGGCGCTTGTGGCGAGCCGGTGAAGGAAGACGCACCGTAGAGCGCCGCGAGGTCGCTCAGCTTGCCCACGATGCTGATCGTCGGAAGGGAAAGCAGCGCGTCGCTGATGCCGTAGCCCGGGAGCGTCGTCGTGGTCACGTCCGGGTCCATTTGGTAATCGCCGGGATGGCCGGT
>JANNEF010000172.1:0-1987 GCA_031378375.1 Verrucomicrobiota bacterium
GAACAGCGTATTCAGCGCGGTCAAACGCAAAGCCCGAGGCTATCGCAGCCGCGAGTATATGACCGCCATGCTCTACTTCGTCGCCGGCAAACTCAACATACCTTCGCTATGCAGCCACTGAAAGTAGCGAGGAACCGGAAATACTCGTAAACGCGGCCAAGCAGATCGACGGAGCGGTGGGTCTTTTCACCCTCGCTGGCGGCGGTGAGTTCGATGGTGGCGATGACGTCGATGAGTTCGCCGAGGCGCTGGTGGTCTTTCGCTGCGCAAAAGTCCCGCGAAGTGGCTTCGCAGTCGGGACTCGCGCTGTCGCGCGTTGCGGTGTCGAGGCCGGGGCGGGCGTAGTCCTTGGGGAGGACGCTATTGAGGCGCGGATTGTCGCGCTCGATGGCGACGGGGAAAGTTTGAAGGATGAATGAAGAAGTAAGAATCGGAAGCGCGGCCTTCATCATTCTTCCTTCTGCTTTCTTACTTTCGCCGGTGTCGGAGATGTATTTGAGGAAGATGAGGCCGAGGACGACGTGCTTGTATTCCGCCGCGTCCATGTTGTTGCGCAACTTGTCGGCGGTGAGCCAGAGCTTCGCCTCGAAGCCGATGGTGGCGGTGCTGGTGTTTGTGCCGTTGGTTTTAGTGCGGGCCATGGCTTCTTGACGGGGATGATAAGCAAGACATGGCGGGTGGCAATGAAAAGACGGCGGAGCGGCGGCGGACGGGTGCGTCCGGCCATTATTGACTGTTTCCGCCGTGCCGCGCCGCCCCGGACCGGCGGGCTTACCGCCGTCTGCGAATAGGGCCCTGAGGTTGAGCCACGAAGGCGCCAAGGCACGAAGACGAAGCCGCCGCCAAAACATCGAACGCTGAACATTCAACCTCGAACGTCCAAGGATGCCGGTTGCGACCGGTTCGATGTTCGACGTTGGATGTTGAATGTTGGAAGTTCAATGTTCACCGGGAGGGTGAGACTCCCGGCGAACCGTGATCTTTCGCAGTGCAATGGCGCAAAACGAAGCCGCCGCGGTCAGGGTCGAGTGTTGGGGTCTTCGACGGGCAAGCCTTCTGCGCGCGCCGCCCGGTTGAGTTCGCCGTCCGACGAAATGAAGGTCAGGCCGGGCAAGTTGACGGCCGCACGACGGCGCTGCAACTCGGTGGCTGCCGCCAAATGAAGCGCGTCGGAGCCGCGCAAGGCATGGGTCTGGATGTGGTTCAGGGCGTGAGTTGCCAGCACCGGCGTGATCTCAACCACTCGAAATTCATGGGCGAAGGCGTGGCGCAGTTGGTGGATGCCCAAAGCGGCTTCGGCGGCGGTGATTTTTCCAGCCCGCGCCTGGCGCGCGAGGGTCGCAGCCACTTCCACCACCGCGAGCCGGGCGACGAAGAGTTGATGCGCCGCCGCCGGGTCGGTGATGGTCCGTATCCAAGCCGTGCCGCGCTCGCGCACGTAACGCTTGATGACGGCGCTGCTATCGAGGAACCAAGCCGCCATTTAGCGACGCTCCTCGACCAGGATTTCCGACAGCGGCCGCCCCGGCACCGTGAGCGGAGCAGCGAGAGGGAGTGGCGGGGTGCCAGCGGGCGGCGTGCTGGGCAAGGAGAGCCAGCCTTCCGCCGCCAGCCGGCCCTCCAATTCGCATTCGTCGGAAGCAGCCGGGGCGGAGCCATTGGCCCCGTGCAGGATCACGACCAATTGATTTCGCTCCGCCTCGCTCAAGTTTTTAACTTCTTCAATTATCCTTTCCAGCGTTTGACTCATGCTGATGTGCTAACACGGAAGCGCACCGGTCGCAAGGCTGTTTCTGGCGCAGTTCGCGGGGTGGCGCTTTTACCGCAGCCTGCGCGTGACGCCGTGAGGTTTGGACTGCGGCGGCTGGACACCGCTTTGGTCCTTTTGTGCTGGGTAGTACCAGCAACTCAAGGCTCGGCTCTCAGACATTTAAAGTGCGGGGGTTTCCGAACGTACGTAAGGCCATAGCGGCGTCCAGCCGCCGCA
>JANNEF010000188.1:0-22324 GCA_031378375.1 Verrucomicrobiota bacterium
TCCGGGAGGTTCGGTGTGGAGGCGGCGGGTGACGAGGTCCGCCTCACCGCAACGATCTAATTTTGCTCGGGGTCTGGCCATGCCCAAAGGCTATCCCCGCCGCTTAACTTCTACCAGCCAATTAACGTAGTTGGTATAATTTGCGGCTGGTGCAACTCCTCCACCGGCTCAGTGGCAGCCGGGCGGTCGCGCGCAAGATTCTCTTCGGCTGGCTGGCGGGCAATTTGTTGCTTGGCAGCCAACTCGCGTGGGTCTTCCGCCCGTTCATCGGTTCGCCCGCGCTGCCCGTGGAATTCATTCGTGACGACGCCCTGCGCGGCAGTTTTTTCGAGGCGGTCTTCCGCGCCGCGCGCCATTTGCTTTCCTGAACCGTCCCCTGCCATCAACCAATCAACCCTCGCATCCCATGAATGAAAATCCTCCCGTTCCGCCTGTGATTCCCCCGGGGCTTCCACCATCGGCCACAAACGATCCGCCGCTTGGTCAAAGCACCCTTGAGCAAGCCCCGATAACAGGCCTCGTCTCCGCCATGGAGGCGATCCTGCGGCAGCCGCGACGCGTGCTATTTCAGTTGCGCCAGGCGAACAGCGGCTCGCTCATCGCGGTGCTGCTCATCATCGCCAGCGTGGCAGGCGCGATTTACGGCGTGATCGTCGGCACGTTTTCCGGCGGCGAGCAACTTTGGGCTGCGCCCGCCAAGATTGTCACCGGCCTGCTCATCTCCGCCTTCATCTGTCTGCCGAGCCTCTACATTTTTTCCTGCCTCGGCGGCTCACAGGCGCGGCTTGTCGAGGTGTGCGGCCTCGTCGCAGGATTGCTCGCGTTGATGACAGTGTTGCTGATCGGATTCGCGCCGGTGGCCTGGGTTTTCTCGCAATCCACCGAGGACGTGACGGCGATGGGCGCACTGCACCTGCTATTCTGGCTGATCGCGGTCTATTTCGGGCTGCGTTTTCTCCACGCCGGCTTCGGGCACTTCGGTGACAAGCCGGGCGGCGGTTTGAAAGTATGGATCGCGATTTTCGTGCTGGTGATGCTTCAGATGACAACCGCGCTCCGCCCCATCGTGGGCAAGGCGGACACATTGCTGCCGACGGACAAGCGATTCTTCCTGAGCCATTGGCTGCAATGCCTGACGATGCAAGATTGATCCACAACAACGCTACGACGCGAGCGCGCTTGATCGGGCGCGAAGACGAACGTTCCCGTGAGCCGTGATCGCAATGTCGCGCCGCATTCCCCCTCAACCGCTCTGCGGGCACCTTCTCCCCCAGTGGGGGGGAGAAGGACGGGATGAGGGGGCGCTTCCGCCATCGGTATTTGCGGTTGGAAGCCAATCAAAGTCAAAAGTACGAAGTTCTGTCAGTTCGACATTCCGAATTCGTCATTCGACATTTCCCAGTCCGTCTTCTCGATGGGCGTGCCGGTGAACCCGATGAACGACGCATTCGGCAAGGCAGCGCGCAGGTTGCTGGCGAAGCCGTAGGACATCTCGCCGGTCTTCTCATTCACCTTGCCGCCGAACCCATACTGGCTGCGGTGCGCTTCATCCGCGATTGCGGCGGAGACACCTATTTCCAAACCAAGTGGTTCCCTTCACCCCGATGTGGCACTCGCTGACGCGGCTGCATTCCAACCACTTCAAGGCGACCTTCGGCTTTCCATTCTTCAATCCACTGCTTCAAATCACTTTCCCACGACATAGGCTCGGAAAGCGCAAGTGTCCACGCATCGTCGTAAAGCAACCGGCGCTTCGACTCCAACGCCTGCAAAACCAATCCACGCGCCTTTGCCATATACCGCTCCCGTAGCGATTCGTAATGGGTTGAATCGTGAAGCTCCTTGCTGCCGAATAACTCGGACTGCCCTTGGCGCGCAACGCGTTTGCGCTGCTGCGCCTCGGCTCGGGCGGCTTCCTGTACCTCCATCGCCTTCTTCTCCGCCTCCTTAAAAACCTCGATGCCTTTGAGATTCCGCGTCAGGTAAATCAAGTTGAAATGGGTGCGATCCATTTCGGGATGAAGAACGACGGCGTTGCAGCCAAAATTGAAGCCGCCAACCGATTTTGCGTTGCGAGCGTATTCCTCGACAGCCGCGTCTTCCCGCTCAAGTTGCGCGAGACCCTGCACCTTCGCCCTGAATGCACCCGAACCAAACAACCGCTTGAAACTGTCCTGCGTTTCCTCCTGCGGTGAGTCGAGGAAGCGGCGAATGTGCCCCGTCATGAAGTTGATTAACACCTCGCCCGGATTCAGCCTGAGCAGCGGGGTGATCGTCTCCATCTCAAACCCTGTCCAGCCCGTTGGATCGATGAAGACAAATGGAAATGCCTTCACGCCCCCACGTCGCACAAAATCCGAAATGTCGGGGATGGATTCTTCCAGCGTCGCGTTTCGCGTCTCGATTTTTGCGTCCTTTACCTCGTCCGCAAACTCCTTGAGTTTGGCATATGCCGTCCGGTTTTTCTCCAGAAAGAAACACCGCAGTTGCACATTCCTGCCCCGCTGTTTCTTCAGCGTGTCTCTGGCATTGCGGAGTTCCTTCAAGGCGATGGCGAAGGAACTGTCCTCGAACTTCTCCGAACGCGCATTCCAAGGGCCAGAGAAGCAATCCACATACGTCAGGGTGTCCCAATGCGAACCGACGATGTAGGCGAACCGCTCCAAATACTTCTGGAGGATAAAGTGTTTGACGAGGGTCTGCTCCCGACCCGCGTAGAGCTCACCGTTGCTCATTTCCCCGCCCCCACGCGGTATTCCGTCTCAACTTCCCGAAGGAGCAACAACCGCTGCTCGGGCTCCAATGCCTCCACTTCGGCGAAATCAGGAAACTCGTCGTAGGTCTTGCCGTCGAGCCTGCGACCAGCTTGCTTTTTCCGGACCCCGCCCCACTGCTTAAAGAAAAATGCCACGCCAGCCTTTTGACATTGATCACGAATATCTCGCACCCATTCGCGCAACATGGGGCGTGCGCCATGCCCGCTCTCGCCGCCTACAATTACCCATTGGATGCCCCGGAGATCGAATCTACCGAGATCTTCCAGCAGCGGTTCGACCGAGAGAAAGGCCACAGCCGGCTTGGCGGTCCGTAGTTTGGAGATGCGCGGCAACCCGTGTTTGCGGTTCTCCACGCTCACGCCCCACCAGATGTGCGCCGCCTTTGCTGCTTTGCGCAGCTTGCCTTGCAGCAGCGCCGCCATGCGGTCGGCCCGTTTCGTGAGAATCTGGTAGGTGTGCCAGTTCGCTGCCAGCATCACTCGGCAGACTTTCTCAATGTATTCATCCGACACGCCTTCGTGGAAGAGGTCGCTCATCGAGTTGACGAAAATTTTCTTAGGCTTGGACCAGCGAAGCGGGTCGCCCAGCTTCTCCGGCACGAGCCGCAGATCGAACCCGAACTCGAAGGGGTGTCCGGGCACACCACGAAACCGTTCCGCGAACGTCTCGGCGTAGCAATGCGTGCAGCCTGGACTGACCTTCGTGCAGCCGCGCACCGGATTCCACGTAGCATCCGTCCACTCGATTTTTGAATTGTCACTCATGGTTGGTCATCTTTCTGCCGTCACCGTAGCATAGCAGGTTGGACAAATACGGGGCTACCCCCAATAGGTTTCCTTCCCAGGCTCTCTTGGCCCATCAATCCAGATGTCGCCCAAATCAAACAGGAAGTATTCGTAATCCGGCCCGCCGGGTTTGCCTGCGATTTTGTGCGGGCCATCAAGGGCGTAGGAGCTAAACGCCTTCTTCGCAGCCACTGGGCCGATAATGCACCGGTTTCCTTCTCCAGCTTTGCTGATGCGCGCGGTGTAGTTGATGGGACTGCCAATCAAAAGGCGATGCTCTCCCAGCAAGCGGCTATCAATCGTAGAAACATCCATCATCCCATACTCGATCGAAATTTTGAGCGATGGACCACCCAGCGCAAAAGGCCAAATGTAATCTTTTCCCTCCTGAGCGTTGGAGATGTATTCACACTGGCGATCAAGGTCCTTGGCAATCCCAAAGCAAGCCAATGCAACAGCCTCACCTTCCGGAAAGAATCCCAATACCGCATCGCCCATGAAGGCGACCACTTCTCCCCCCTCGGCTTCGATCTCGAAGATTGCACCGGACAGGGCATCCCGGGTGAATTGTGCGATTAGATCACCGGTTTCCTCAGCCTTGGTCACCATCGAACTGAATTGATTCAAGTCCACGATCATGGCGTAGCCCCGAACGTGCCCATCCTTTGGAATGTTCGGGCCAGGTTTGATTATGCGATTCTTTCTCATGGTCGCAGTTCTCCGGTGAATGCGTTTTGGCGGTTAGACTGGCGGAGGCGGGCGGCGCGCTGGAGGTTGGCGGACACCACCGCTACTAAATTTCCCGCTGGTGTGGTCGTTCTCATTTCGGCATCACGTCTGGATAAGGTCCGAGGAACCGCTCGCCGTTGAAGTGGATCATGTGGTCGGGGTCTTCGGCGATCCAGACTTCGGACTCCCAGGCGATGTGCGAGATGAAGGTCTGCATGGTTCGGCGGGTCTCGAAGGCGGTGACGAAGACGAGGCCCGCTTTGCAGCCGGCGAACAAGTCTTTGAGTTCCTTGCGGCGCTTTTCGTCCACCGGGCCGGCTCGGATCACGGCTTCGATGAGCAGGAGCCGGTTCTTGGCTTTGTGGTGGATGACGACATCGGGAGGCTTGGCGGCCGAATCCAAGGTCACGCCGAGCTTGGCCAGGGCTTTGGAATTGAGATGGACAACATTTCGCCTGGTGTCGCGGACGCCGAGGATTGCCGCACCGGGGGACCAGCGGGCGCAGAACACCTCGATGATGGCTTTGACCAGAAGCTTCCAACGATAGCCTGGATTGCGGCGAGCAGCGCTCGGGAGCGGACTGAACATCGAAGCCATGAAGTCAGCCACAGGCGTCGCGGTGAGGAATTGTCCGAGTTCCTCCTGACGAGTCCTGGGGTTTTCCATGGCCACGAGTTTCATGTCGTCATGCTACCAAGGTGAGTTCCGTTACGCCATCGAACAAATGGGCATCATACTCGGAATCGAGCGGGATATTTTTTCCGCAGAACCCGAGGCAGACGGGGGTGAAGTCTGAAGGGTGAATGAAGAATGAGGAAGTGGGGTGCGTTTCCCGCGACTTTCCGTGTCAGCACGCCGCATCCGTGTGCATCCGTGGAATCCGTGGTTTATGTCAGAGTTCGGCGGGAGGCTCCCTCCGGGGCGTGCGGCTGATGCGCATTCTCGAGATGGGAGGCCGGATGGTCGTCAGTGGCGCGGTGAGCGCGTCAAAGCCCGGTTTCGGGGGCGCGAAGTCGCGTTTCGATGCCGTGATTTTCACTGCGAGCGGCAAGATGTTTCATGTAACATGAAAGAGGTTGCCGGTCAGACGCGTGATTTCCATTGTCAGATCGGCGAAGTCCACTGTCAGCGGCAAGATGTTTCGTGTAATATGAAAGATGTTGCCGGTCAGCGGCGTGATTTTACATGTAACATGAAAGATGTTGCCGCCGAGATCGATTATTTTCACGGAGGATTCAATGGAATTGGCTGATAATTTGATATTTACAGGGAAAGCCGCCCGTGAGGTCGCGGCGCGCTGCATGCCACAACAGATGCGCGCGAACGGTTGGCGGCTCGGTTGATTGCTTGTCTGCCGGTGGCGCCGTACGGGTTGGGGTTTGGCGCGCTACGCGGAAGTGCGTTTCGGTGGCGGCTGATTGGTTGAGCCTGTTCGCCATGAGCCTTGGCCCGGAAATCGCTAGACTTACGGCATGGGTTTAGTGCGGATACTCGTTGATGGATACAGCCTGCTGCACAAGTGGCCGGAGCTGGCGCCGGGCAGGCCGCGCCACTCCGCCGCCGCGCGCGGGGAACTTATCCATCGCCTCACGCAATACCACGACGGCTGCGGCACGCCGATCACCATCGTGTTCGATGGCGCGAGCGGCCCTGCCAGCGCCGGCGAATCACCCTCCACGCCGGAGGTGGAAATCCTTTACACGCGCGTCGGACAGACAGCCGATCAATTGATCGAACGCGCCGCGTACCGGTTCCAATCCTACGGCGAAGTGCTGGTCGTCACGGATGACTTTGCCGAGCGTGACACCGTGTCGGCGGCGGGCGGAATGATTTCGAGTTGTGAGAATTTCATTCGCACGGTCAACAGCACCCTGGCCGACCTGGAACACGCCATAAAAAATTACAACCAACGCGAGCGCAGCAAATTTCACGGCTCGCGCTGAATCATGAAACAATTCCTCCTCCGTCTCTGGCTCGTCACCGGTTTGGTGGCTCCCGCTATTGCGGCACAAAGAAGCGCCGCCCCGGTCCCTGGCAACCGCTACCTGTTCGTCGTGGACACTTCCGCTTCGATGTCCCGCCTGGACCGCGCCAGCCGGCAGACGGTGTTC
This sequence comes from Verrucomicrobiota bacterium, assembly GCA_031378375.1. GTDB lineage: Bacteria > Verrucomicrobiota > Verrucomicrobiia > Limisphaerales > JANNEF01 > JANNEF01. The sequence continues at coordinate 6,404 of JANNEF010000188.1, forward strand.
GACATCCTGTACACCGGGCTGGAAGGCCGGATGCGCGCCGGCGACACGTTCGGAATCTGGACGTTCAACGAGCAAGTCCACGCCGGCAGTTTTCCGATGCAGGTCTGGACTCCCGCACAAAGCCGCGACTTGACGGCCCGCGCCGTGTTTTTCCTCAAGGAGCAGCGGTATGAAAAGCAGTCGCAGCTGGATCTGCTCCTGCCGCAACTCCAGTCGGTCATTCAAGCCGTCGGCGACGTGAACATCTTCCTGATCACCGATGGGGATGCGAAAGTGTCTGGCACTCCCTTCGATCCCGACATCAATGCCGCCTTCCAAATCCGGGCCGGTGCCCGCCGTAATGCCAGGAAGCCATTCGTGGCGCTGCTCGCAGCGCGGGGCGGGGAGATTGTCAGTGCTGAGGTTACAATCGCCGGAGAACCCATCAAGCTGCCGCCAACGCCCGTTACTGGGAAGCTGGCGCAGGCTCCCGCGCCGTCGAATGTGCTGCTGCCACTCGAACCCGTGCCGACGAATGAGGTGAAAGCCGCCGTCGCGCCTGCCCCAACCGTGACCAATCGGGTAGCTTCAATCGTAATGCGGGGAGCGGCACGAAAGGAGTCATCGGCATTGACCAACTCGGCTTCGTCGCCCCGGCCGCTCGCGGTGGGTGCCAACACCATGACCAATCCGCCGGCAGAAACGGGGATTTCCAACACCGAAACGGCGAAGCAACCGTCCGTTCCACCAGTCACAGTGACGGCGCTGGTTCCATCCGTCGAAAACAAGACTCTGGCACTGACAAACTCGTCGCCAACGCCGGCTGCTCCGCCCAAGTCCTCGCCCGCGCTGCTACCGCAGCCCATCAAAGCATCGGCGCGTGAACTCCCGGCATCTGACGCTGCACCGACGCCTCCGAAAACGCCACTGACGGTGGCTGCGGTAGTCATTCGGCCCAAGTCGGGGTGGCGCCGGCCCGGCTTCTTCATGGCCAGTGCGGCGTTATTGCTTGCGGCGGGTGGTCTGGCGGTGTGGGCAATCCGACGGGCTCGCACACCGGCTCAGGCAAGCTTCATCTCCCGTTCGTTCGAACGGCGGTAATCATTCAGCAACCGAGCGTTACTTGGCGTCCTTCTTTTCTTCCGGCTTCGACGTTTCCGGCGGCGCGGTGGCGTTGAGGTCTTTAAGGACGACGTCGGTGATGTCGTTTTCGCCGTTGGTGTAGAGGATGAAGGGCGTCTTGTTCAAAGTCTCGGCCGCAACGTCCATCACCAGGCTGAAACCGCCGGCCTTGGCCTTGGCGTTGATCACGGTGCGGATCTCGCCAAGGATGTTGTCGCGCAACCGACGCTCCTGCTCGCCCAGGGTGGTGGCCGCCTGCCGTTTGAATTGCTCGACGGTCTGCTCCAGTTCCTTGATTTCCAGAAATTTTCCCTCCGCCGTCTTTTTGCTCTTCTCCCGTTCGTCGGCGGAGACGGCCTGGTTGTTGGCGTTGTCGAAGGCTTTTTTGTAGTCGTCGGTGACCTTTTGATACTGGTCCATCAGCGCCTTGAGTTCTTTGTCCAGTTCCGCAGTTTTGTCCTTGAGCAGGGCGTTGGCGGATTTGGTTTTGTGATAGGTTTCAAACACCCGGCGGAGGTCGAAGATGCCAAGCTTGTTGGTTTCCGCGGCAGCGGGCGGGGTGATCGCCGTCAATAGCAGCGCGGTGAGGATGGTGATGCGGATAAATAGTTTCATAGGCAAACGGGGTTAATACTCGCGCGTCCAGCCGACGCTGAATTGGAAGCGGCCATTGCTGTCGTTGACCGTGGCGGCACGAATGGGGATGCCGTAGTCGAGCCGCAGCGGGCCGAGTTGTGGGATGTTCAGGCGCAGGCCGAGACCCCAGTTGTCATTGTAGAAGCCGGTGCCGTTGTTGAGTGCATCGAAGCTATATGGATTTTGGTAAACCATGCCGATGTCGTAAAAGACCGCCACCCGCAGCAGTTCGATGATGGGGATGCTGTATTCCATCGTGCCAAACCAGTACGTGCCACCACCGACCGGCTCGCCTCCCACTTGCGGGCCAACTTGCCGCTGGCGGTAGCCGCGCAGGGTGTCAATGCCGCCCAGAAACCAGCGGCTAATCAGCGGCACGCGAGTCGAGCGCCCGTAATGGTCCACGACGCCGAGGCGTCCGCCGAATTCCAACACATGCATCTGAGCCAGCCCTTTGAAGTACAAATTGTGGCGCAACTCCAGTTTGTAGTAATCGGTGTCGCCGCCCAAGGGGCCGCCGGCGACCTGCGTGAGGAGCTCTGTGCGCTGGCCACCGTCGGGCAGAAATACATTGAAGGAAGTGCGGCGCGTGTCGTAGGCGAGCGAGGTGCCGACTCTGGATTCCAACCGGGTGCCGGCCTCGTCCTTGATAGTCTGGGGTGCGTTGTCGGGCACATTGAGTATGCTGATGTTCTCGATGGTGTAGCTGACGCCGACGCGGATACTATCGCGCCCCAGCGCGCGGGTAAGGCCCATGCGCATCCCCGTGAGCCGTTCTTCATAGAAATCGTTCAAGCTCACGTTGCGCAGGTCGTGGTGATACAGTTCACTGGTGAACTCGAGTTTTTTCCCGAACAGCCAGGGTTCGATGAAGGTGAGCACATAGTCCTGACGCACGTTACCGAGCTGGGCGCGCAGGCGCAGCTTCTGGCCGCCGCCGCGGAACCACGGGAGCTGGAAGTTTTCCTCCGCCACCTCGACAAAGCCAAGGAGGCTGTCCACGGAACTGAAGCCCGCGCCAAAACCCATCTTGCCGGTGTCGCGTTCATTGACGGCCACGACAAGGTTGCGGCGGTTGGGCACGTCGGTGGGTTCGGGCTGCATCTCGATGCGTTCGAAGAGGCGGGTGCCTTCGACGCGGTCCTTGCTTAACTTCACCTTGGTCATGTCGAAAAGTTCGCCGGGCGCGACGGCGAGTTCGCGGCGGATGACGCGGTCCTTGGTGCGGGTGTTGCCTTTGATTTCGATTTTCTCGATGAAAGCTTTTTCTTTTTCCTCCAGCTCGTAGTCGAGGTCCATCGTGCCCGTCTGGGTGTTGGGGGTCTTGCGGGCGATGACGATCGTATCAATGTGGCCTTTGTTGCCGTAGAGATCGCGGATGGCCTCGATGTCGGTGGTCAGGCCCTTGGGGGTGAAATAGTCGCCCACCTTCATCTTCAGCTTCTTGCTGATGTCATTGGTCGGAAAGAGCGTGACGCCCTTGTAGGAGATGGCACCCACCTTGTAGCGGCGGCCTTCGGAGATCACCAGATGCAGGATCATTTTGCGCGGACCAACCTGGACGAATTTGAGGTCCTTCAATTCGAAGTCAATGTAGCCGCGGCTGCGGTAAAACTCGGCCAGCTTCTCCTTGTCATCCTCCAGTTGCTCGTCCTTGAGCACGCCGGAGCGGGTGAGCCAGGACCAGAACCAGTGGCGGCGGGTCTTGAGTTCCTTGCGCAGCTTGCGTTGCGAGAAGTCGCGCGCGCCCTCGAAGAAGACGTCCTCGATGCGTATTTTCTGCGCTTCGGTGATTTCGAAGGTGACGGTGCCGCGCCCGGCCCGCTCGTCAATGTTGAGGACGTATTTGCACTCGGTCTTTGGGTAACCGTTCTTTTGGTAGAGTTTCTTGATTTCCTGAGAGAAGGAAAACAGCCGGCGTTCGTCGAGCGGCTGGCCGACCATCGCCTCCATCTTGGTTTTGGACACCTTGGGAATGGTGGTCTTGGCCAGCGGCGTGGGCGGTTCCAGATAGTCGGTGAGCGAGACTTTTTTGAACAACTGCGTGCGGCTGTATTTCTTGTTGCCGGTGAAAATGATTTCCGTGAGCACCGGCCGGGCCTGGAGCATGTAGAGGAGCACGACGCCGTCCGCCGAGCGATCCTCCGCCACGCGCACGTTGTAGAAATAGCCCGTGGTGTAAAGGTTCCGCACGTCGTCGTCCACGGCGGCCCGGTTGTACATGTCGCCTTCCTTGACGCGGATGTTGGCCTTGATGAGCGCCTCGCTGACGATTTGCGGGCCGACGTTGGTCAGGTTGATTTTCGTGATCTTGGCGGGCGCGGGGGTGAGTTGGGCAAGGAGGCCTGGAGGCACCAACACCAGCAGCGCCAGCAGCAGCCACCAAGCTGGGAAAAGCACGCCGGGCCGGCTAGCTGTCCGCCGGCACGTCGTCACCGCTGATTTTGGCTGCACTCTCAAACCGTGTGTATGACTTCAAAAATGTCAGGTTGATGTCCCCCGTGGGACCATTCCGCTGTTTGGCGATGAGCAGGTTGACCGGGACTGCGTCCTGTTCCTGGCTGCCACCGCCGTCGTCCTCATCGCCACTGGCGGGCTTGTAAAGCAACGCCACCAGATCCGCGTCCTGCTCAATGGACCCGGATTCCCGCAAGTCCGACAACCGCGGCTTGCGGTTCTTGTCTTTTTCCAGTTCGCGGTTCAACTGGCTCAGAACGATGACCGGCACCTTCAATTCCTTGGCCAAGGATTTGATGCCGTTGGAAATGTCAGCAATTTCCTGCTGCCGGTTTTCCGCGCGCCGCGCAGTAGAATGGAGCAGTTGCAGGTAGTCAATCACGAAAAGCTTCACGCCATACTGCTGGGCCATGCGCCGGGCCTTGGCGCGCAACTGCAAAATCGAAAGCCCCGACGTGTCGTCAATGAACAGCGGGGCCTGCGCCAGCTTGCCCGCCGCGCCGGTGAGCTTGGGGAAATCGCGCTCCGCCAGAAAACCGTCGCGGATGCTCCGCAGGTTCACACGCGACCGTGAACACAACATGCGCAACACCAGCGAGTCGGCCGTCATTTCCAGGCTGAACACGCCCACCGGCAAACGCAGGTCAATGGCGACGTGCTCGGCGATGTTCATCGCCAACGATGTTTTTCCCATGCTGGGCCGCGCAGCGATGACGACCATTTCCCCCGGATGCAGCCCGCTGGTCATCTTGTCCAGGTCGGCGAAGCCCGTGCCCACGCCGGTTAACATCCCCTGCCGCTGGTGATAATCCTCGATGGTGGTGATCGCGCGGTGGACCAGATCCTTGATCGTATTGGTGCTGGCCTCCACGCGCGCTTCGCTGATGCGCAGGATGTCCCGCTCCACCTCGTCGAGCAGCGTGTCCACTTCGCCCTCGTGTTCGTACACGCGTGCGACCACGTCTGTGCAGGTGCCGATCATTTTCCGCAGGATGAATTTCTCGCGGATGATTTCCAGGTAGTAGCTGAGATTGGCCGCGCTTGGCACCGCGTCGGGCAGCGCGGAAAGATAGGCCAGCCCGCCCACGCCTTCGAGCTGCTGCTTGTTCTTGAGCCGCTGCTGGAGGGTGATGAGGTCCACCGCCTCCTTGTGGTCGAACATCTCGACCAGCGTTTCGTAAATGGAGCGATGCCGGAGGTCGTAGAAAATCTCCGGCCCCGCTTTGAGCTTTTCGATGCATTCGCCAATGCATTCGTTCGGCGACAGGAGCAGACAGCCCAGCACGCCCTGTTCGGCTTCGGTGGAATGGGGCGGCAGCCGGTCCACCGCCAGCGGTTGGCGGAATTCGGGTTGCGACTTTTGGCGGCGCGGCGCGCGTTTCAAGTCGGGCGGCGCGGCGGTGGCTTCCGGTTCAAGTGTGTCCGGCATCGCCTACGTGGTAACGGGCTGAAGTTCCCCCATGTCCTGAAAATCTTTACGCTCCACCAAGGCCAGGGTTTCCTCCCACCGGTCCGGGTGCGCGGCGAGAAACTCGGGCAACTCCGGCGACCATCGGTGAGTGAACCGCTCGCCGTGCTGTTCGCTCACCGCGTCGCAAAACAGTTTGGTGGCGTCATGCAGCAACACCCGACAATCGGTGCCCGGTTCCGGCGAATCACTGGCAAAGACCGGTTCGGTTTTCCGCGCGTGATTCAACATCTCGCAGGCGAGCCGGATGACGGCCCGTGACAGCTCCCTTTTTTCCCCTTCGTTGCTCATACTGATCCCCTGGTACTTTTGACTTCCCCCCCGAACCTCACGCCATCCGTCTCGCGGCGACACGACCGGCCTGATTTCTGATTCCTTCAACATGGTTAAACCCTTCACATCCGTCAGACAGTTCAACGGACGCGACTGAGCGCCGTTATCAAAATCCACATGAGCGGGGGAAGCAAATCCAACTTGGCAAAACTTCCCCCCACGATATTCACAAAGTTATTCGCACCGCCTTAAGACACCTGGCCGTTGAAGTCTTTTTCTTGAAAGGTTGAAGCCGCAACCAGTGATTGACGTGAGTGCTTCCCGGCACAAGCATGGTTTCCATGTCCAAGAATGTTCGCTTCATCCGCTGTCTGCTGGCCGCAGGAATTTTATTTTCCATCGTTTCACCGCTCGCGGCCCAATGGGTCAACGTGACCGGAAACCTCGCCGACATGCCGTCGGAATGCGGGAACTTGTGCCTGCTGTCAGCCGTGCCCGGTCAGGACAGGATCATCGCCGGGATTGCCAAGCGCGGCCTGTGGCAAACCACCGATGGCGGCGCGACGTGGACGGCGCTGGGCCAGGGCGCGGGTTCCGACGCCATCGTCAACCGGCCCTCGCGCATTTTGTATGACCCGACGGACGCGAAAAAGTTTTGGGAGAGCGGCATCTACAACAGTTCCGGCGTGTATCGCACGAGCAATGACGGCCAGACATTTCAACATTTGGGCAGCGCGAAGCACAATGACTACGTGAGCGTGGACTTCGCCGACCCGCAGCGCCGCACTTTGCTCGCGGGCGGACACGAGCAATCCCGCACCGTGTGGAAATCCGTGGATGGCGGGCAGACTTGGACGAACATCGGCGCAACCTTGCCCGAGGGAACAAAACACTCCTCCAATCCGCTGCTCCTCGACGCGAACACGTATCTGGTCAACGCGTCGGGCTGGGGCAAAGGGACGGGCGGTGTTTTTCGCACCAGCAACGGCGGCGCGACATGGACCCAGGTCAGCGCGTTGGAAGCAAACGGCGCACCCTTGAGTGCCTCCGACGGATCGATTTACTGGACGCTCGCGTCGGATCGGGGAGCCATTCGCAGCACCGACCAGGGCCAGATGTGGACGCAAGTTTGCGGTTCCGGCGCGATCAAAGGTTCACACATCATCGAATTGCCCGACGGCAAGCTGGCCACCGTCGCCGGCAAGGGCATCAAAGTCTCCGCCGATCACGGCGCGACGTGGACGGCGGTAATGGCACCCACACCCGTCCAACCTGCCGGCCTGATCTACGCCCCCGCGCGCCAGGCCTTCTTCATCTGGAACTGGGACTGCGGCAACAAAGTGCTCACCAATGCCGTGTGGCGGCATGACTACCGGGCGGCGAGGAACTAGAGCCGGTCTTAAAAACCCGTAGCCGTGGACGTTAGTCCGCGCCACCTTCCGGCCAAACCGTGGAAAATGCCCCGACTGACGTCGGCGGCTACCCGACAAAGGAGTTTTTCAAGAAACGCACTCAACGCCTGATCACTTTGAGTGCTCCGCGTTCTTTGCGGTTCAACCGCTTTTTCCAGTTTCAATCCTGCGGTGCCATCCGGCAAAAAGCGCCACTGGTAGTTCGTGGCAGAAGTATCAGTGAACTCCAAGTAGCCTAGCCCGCTCACCTGATTTGTCGCCAGCGGCAGCCAGTTCAGGAGATTCGTCGAGCCTTGCACCACGTAGCTTGTTTCCGGCTCGCCGTAAAACCGGAAGGTGAACGTCTCGTAATTGGCAACTGACTGGAGGCGGGCTTGGGAAGCCAAATCCGTAGAGATGCGCCCCGCTGATCGTGGCAAACAACAGCGGATACGGCTGCGCGGCTACAATGCGGTGAAGGCGTGGGTCGATGGTCATGTTCAACTGCTCCAAATTCTATCGGCAAGGGCCGAAGGCTCGAAAGAAAATAGCCCAGGGCAAAGCGAGTTTGCGAGCGACGCCCTGGGTCAACCGTTCACACGATTTCCAAGCCCTGTAGGGGCGAAAGAAAACCGCCAACCATTCACGACCTCGTGTAAACCTTGTCGAACTCGACCAGAATGTTTGCATTGAAGAACGGCTTCTTCGCGCTCTTCGGATTGCCGAGGTCGAGTTCGCGGACGTGGCTGAATCGTTTGTCTCCAGCCAGCTTCTTCTGGCAGTCGTGATACTTCTGGTCTGATTTGAAACCGGTGTATCGCTTCCGACATTCGGCCGTCAGCCGGTCGTAATCCCACGGGTATTTTTCCCGAACCTGCTCTTCGGTCTGGCGGACCTCCGGCGCGTTCGAGTTGTTCGTGACCTGGACATACAGGGCCTCCTTTGCCTTCGAGCGCGTGAATTTGATTTCGATATGCCGGATTGGCCAACCAGCCGGAACTGGGGCTGGCGCATCCCTGATTGTGATGACGCAACCATTCAGGGCCGCTCTTTTCCATCGCCTTTCACGTTTCCTTGGGTTGGGCCTTTTTTGCTACTGCGACGATGCCATCCAGCTTGATGATGATTTCCGACTCGATTTGTTCCTTGGCCACGAGACGAGCCAGGACGTGGTAATCGGTTTTACGAAGGAGATTGGGCAATTGCAGTTTGTCGAAGAACAATTGAAAGAGGGGATCGAGAAAATCGTCGCTCGCTTTGATGTCGGCCGACCACGGTTGGATTCGGCGCAGGGTGCGGAGGGCGCTGCTAATTTCCTGAATACACTCGCGCATAACCTGCACGCGATGTTCGGCTTCGGCGTGGCCGAACAAGTCATCCGGCCGGTCGTGCCGGGCGTAGGTGAGAAGGACAGACTCCATGCAAAGATAATTTTCGATCTCACGCTTCTGCCACATGGTTTCCACCAGCGGCGTGCCGCTTACCAGAGGCTTGTCAATTCGATCGAACAAGGCGAAGCCAACCAAATCCGGTTTCGCTTCCTGAATCCCAAAGAAATGTTCGCGGGCGCGGGTGGGGAGATTGGTGGTGAGGTAGTGGACAAATGGACGTTCCAAAACCCGTGTAGCAGGATGCCCCAAGGTTTCGGCAAAAGCCTGAAGGATGGCGAGGTCGGTTGAGCCTTCGAGATAGAGCGCCCAGCCCTTGAGTTCCGCTTGATAATACTGGTCGAATCCGATGTCGGTAAGGGCCTTGAGAACCTGCTGGCCACGGTCATCCATCCGGTGCGGCTGTCCGACAAAGGCGATGACCACGTCCCGGTTGGCCGCTTCATTCAGGACAACTTCCGAATGGCTCGCGGCGACGATCTGCGAGCCTTGTTTGGCCGCCACGCCGGTTAGCAGTTGGTAAATCTGACGCTGCCGCAGAACTTCAAGATGCGCGTCTGGTTCATCGAGCAAAAGCACGGTCTTGGGGTTCGCGTAAAGCCGGGCGAGCAGGAGCAGTGTTTGTTGCAAACCACGACCGGCGGAAGAAAGATCCAGCAGACAATCTTCCGAATCCTTGTAGGCCATGGTGATTTCAGAACGCTCCAGAAGTTTCGGCGGTTGGAGTTGTACGCCGAATAGGTCTTGAATATGGGCGCAAACGGCCAGCCAAGCTCGCTGATTTTCCGTTTGACTAAAAAGCTGATAGCAAAGGTTGCGGAGCACCTGTGCCGTCTCGCCTTGGCCGATGAGAAAACCAATTTCGCCGGGTTGCTTGAGAAATTCCCGATCCGTCAGGCCGGACATAGGCGGCAGGAAGGCGATCAAGGTTTCCGCTGCTTCCGGTGGAACGGCCATGCGTTGCAAATCCTTTTCGTTGTTCAAACGGAGCGGACGGCAATAGAACGATTCATCGTTGGCGTAATCAAACTCCAGACCACAACTCCAAGCTTTGCCGTCCTTGACGCCGTCCACAATGATGTCAATGCGGATGTTTTGTGTCTGTGGTTTGCCGTTCTGTTTTTTAACATCACGAACATGGAGATTCCGCCAGAGCAGATTCGCGCCCGGCACGGGAATGGCGACCAGATCACGCCTGTTGATGGTGACGCCCGGACGTTGCGGGGGAACAGTTTTGCCTTTGTATTCCTCGTTCCATTTGCGCAGGCCGACATCCCAAAGTGCGAGCGCCTGCAAAGCCGTGGTCTTGCCCGAGTTGTTCTGGCCGATGAACACCACTGCCTGTCCCAGTTCAATGTCAGCATCGGGAAAGCGTTTGAAATTTTTTATCCGCAGTCGTGTCAACATGGGCGCAAGTTTATAGAGTTTTGCGTTTCAAAGCATCCAGAATTTCCGTCTAGGCTGGGTGGTGTAGATTTCGATGGCCGCAATCGTGCCAGCGATGGTGAAGCAGAGCAGGTGAATACAAGTTGATCCCTCCGCGCCCCACCTTCAAGGGCTGACAGCCCGGCAGACAATAGCCCAGGACAAAACGAGTTTGGGAGCGACGCCCTGGGTCAACCGTCCACAAGATTTCCAAGCCCTGTAGGGGCGAAAGAAAACCGTCAGCCATTCACGCTCTCGTGTAAATCTTGTCGAACTCCGCCAGAATGTTCGCATTGAAGAAAGGCTTCTTCGCGCTCTTCGGATTGCCAGGGTCGAGTTCGCGGACGTGGCTGAATCGTTTGTCTCCGCCCAGCTTCTTCCGGCAGTCGTGATACTTCTGGTCTGATTTGAAACCGGTGTATCGCTTCCGACATTCGGCCGTCAGCCGGTCGTAATCCCACGGGTATTTTTCCCGAACCTGTTCTTCGGTCAGGCGGACTTCCGGCGCGTTCGGGTTGTTCGTGACCTGAACACCCAGCGCGTCCTTCGTTTTTGAGCGGGTGAATTTGATTTCGATATTCACGCTGACGGAGTAGCGCCCGGCGGGGTCATCCTGCTTCGTTTCCAGATTCTCGATGAACGCGAGGAAGTTTTTCTCCTCCGGGTTCAGAATCACGGCTTCGGCCCGGGCCGGAAGCCGAACAAACGAGAGCGGCATCAGGTAGAAGTTGAACTCGGACAAGTCCCGCTTGAACCAATCAGCAGCGGCAGCGGCGAAATTCTTGACGCTGGCCGCGCCAATCTCCTGAAGCCGTTGGGCAAACACCGGCGAGCGGTTGTAGAAATGAATGGCGGAGTCCAAATCACCGCGAATGAAGGATAGCTCTCTGCGGGTTACCCAGTTCTGGGTTCTCTCGGCACATGTCTTTCACGAGAGCGAAATCGCCGTCCTGGCTGTAAACAAATCGCGTCGATTGCACGACTTGAACGGAGTTGTCGAATTCCACGTTCGCTTTGGCAATCTGCTTTCTGTGGACTCTTCGGTCAGAAGGGGCGAATACCATCCAGAAATCTCGCTCCAAGAGACTCAGCGAATACTGCGGCGTTAGAGGGTAAATCACTTGGATGCCCGTGGATGCCAAGCCGGACTTGGGGCGAACCGGAGTTCCGCCATGTGGCACAACAACCACTGGATGGTCGGACGTGTAGTAGCTGTTTTCGGTCTTGTTCTCGACCACGATCCAGATGTGCTTGAGCAGGACGGCCGCGAGTTCCTCGACGAGGGGAATGTTTAGCAAAATAGTTGCGTGAGCAGCCGCCCTTCGATCTTTGGCCAAACTCAATTGAATCTCCTCGATTGGGTTCTGAATTGGGTTCGCCAGCTCTGGATCTTTTTCACCCAGGTAGTTGAAGAACGAAATCTTCGCGGCCAGGAGCGTCAATTCCTCCGCCAACTGACGTCCGCGCGGGGTTCTCAAGTATTGAACCGCCAGATACGTGGCCAAGATGCGTTGCTCGCTCTCGGTGGGGGAGAACTCGCCTTTTGCGCGAAGACTCTCTCGCCATACCTTCAAGGTTTTGGCCGCATCTGTCTCAAGTGGATTGAACCAGTTTTCGATGAACTGCGAGATGCCCAGTTGCTTATCCACTTCCGAAACGTCGTAGAAAACATTCTCGCCACCAAGTCCACCTGAAGATCCCTGATACGCTTTGTCGAGTTGCTTGTCGTAGCACCAAAGCTTGCCTGCGACGTCTTGAAAGCTCTCAAGGTAAAATCTTGGAACGTAGTGCTGGTATTTTTTAAGCTGGTTCACGTGAACAATTCCTCTCGGTAACGGAAGTCCGGCTTGCTGTAGATTTCGATGGCCGCAATCGTGGCGGCGATGGCTCGGTCGAGAAGTTCTTTGGAGCGTGCTTTCATCCTTCATCTATTCGAATCCAATTTCGCGCAGCAACCGCTCCTTCTCGGACGTGAGCTTTCCGTTCCTGCGACGTTGTCGTTGGCTATTTACCCACACTCCGAGCTGTGGATTCTCCTTCCAATTCGCCGGCACTTTACAACTGCCGAATCTCACTTTGTAGATTTTGAGCTGTTCAAAGCGAGTTGACCACTCCTCTCTGCGGCTGTTAGCACGCCAGTCGAATCCGATTTCATCGAGTCGGCGCTGGCGTTCGGGGGGAAGTGTTCCACTCTTCCGGCTTTGTCGCTGGTGACTTGCCCAGTTGGCGAGTTGCGGGTTCTCACACCACTTTGCCGGGACGTCGCAGTCTCCATGCGTTTTTCTATAGCGGACAAGTTCGTCAAAGCTAGCCAACCATTCTGCGCTAATTCCACTTCCGCCAATCAGCGCCTTGCGACCGGATACCCAGACAAAGCCGAGAGCGTCGAGCCGCATGACTTTTTCAGATGAAAGCTCGTTTTCCCTTTTAAGCCGTCGCTGGTAATGCACCCAACGCGCCAGTTTAAGGTTTTCTCCCGATGAGACGTTGCAATGACCGTTATCGCGTTTATACGCGACCAATTGGTTAAACGAGTCATCCCATGAAACCCCACCCACAAACCATGAAAATCCAATCGCATCCAATTTGGAAATTCGATCTTCTCTTCGGAATGTTCCGGCGCTTTTGAACGCACGTTGTGAATTCACCCAAAGCCCTAAATCCGGATCATCTTTACACTTTTGAGGGACGTTGCAGTGATCGTGTTTTTGTTTGAAGGCTACAAGTCGTTCAAACATTTCATCCCAGAGGTTTTGCGGCTGCCAGTCAAAGCCGATGTCGGTGAGCAGCTTTACTTGCCTTTCGTTGAGTTGCCTGAACCTTTTCGCTTGTCGTTGAGCGACCACCCAAATTCCTAGCTGACGATTTTTGGCATAGCGAAACGGGACATCACAGTTCTTAAACTCCCACTTGTAAGTGAGCAATTCGCCGAATCGCTCGTCCCATGACACGCCAAGCACATCAACACACGCGGTAGAAATGCTATATCGGAGATCTTCCAGAGAAATCGAAGGCCCACAGACCTCAACAATTTCGCGAAAGCGCGAGTCATCGAACCCTTTCGTTCGTCCACGTTCTTTGCGCATATCGCGAATGATTTCAGCCAGCACGTCGTCCCGCTCCTGAAGCGATTGAAGAACATCCCAAACCTCGTCAAAGGTGGCACGGTTGACGGCCGTTTCGATGGTCTCTCCAGCAGCCTGTTCGACGTAAAGCGGCACAAGCACGTAGCCGGTGGTTTTCCCCGGCGAGCGGCGCATGGCGCGGCCAGTGGCTTGCACGATGTCCACACGACTTCGCCTCGGAGATAGGAACGCGACCATGTCCACGGCAGGAACGTCCACGCCCTCGGTGAGGCAGCGGGCATTCGACATAACGGCGCGGACTGCCGCCCGAAAATCGCGCATCTCGCGTTCGCGGCGCGCGGTCGGCATCGTGCCGTTGACATGGAACGTCTCGAACTCCGGCAGGTGGGTGCGAATCCCCTCGCTGCCATCTGCAACGAAGGAAGCGGCGGATGCCACAGTTCTGTGGAAGGTGAATGCCTTGCTCGCGCCGTATTTCTCAACGGCGTCTCGGAGCGCAATCTGGTTGGCGACTTGACGGGCGCGGATCGCGTCGCCGTTCACCAGCACATCACCACGACTGAGAAGTTCATTGCTCACCATCTCCGAGGTGATGACGGAGATGATGACCTTGTAGCCGCAAATGATGCCGCGTCGCGCCGCTTCCGCGAAAGTCAGGCAATACGCCTGCGGTCCGTAAACATCAGGCCGGTCCATTGAGAAGACGAGTTGCGCGTCGCCTTCCTGGTCCTTGCGGAGCGGATTGTAGTGGCGCGGCGTGGCGGTGAGGAAGAGGCGTTTGCGGATGAGAAGGTTGGCATCTTCGAGGGCGAAGGCGAAATTGTGGCCTTCGCGGCCAGCGGTCTTGTGGGCTTCGTCGAACACCGCCAAATCGAATGCCTCGCCCGATTTCAACGCCGCGCCGACGACTCGCGCCGACTGATAGGTGGAGAAGACCACTTTCGTGCCGGTGAAAGGCTCGTCGAGGAAGTCACGCACGCTCGCCGCATCGGTGGAGACTTGGAAGTCGAGGTCGGATTGCGCCGTGGCGATTGAATCTAAGCCATCCTTCACCGTTGGGTCGGAGCACACGCACAGATACGCGAGACTGGGCAGGCTCGATTCGCGCAGCCATTCATGGAGGACTTGCCGCAGGAGCGCGAGCGACGGAACAAGAACCAGAATCCGGGATGCTTGCCTCCGCTCGGCGACCCAGAGCGCGACGAGCGTCTTGCCCGTGCCACAGGCCATAATGGCAGAAACTCGGTCGTGGATTTCCAGCGCGGGCAGCAGCACGTCCAGCGCCTCGGTCTGGTGCGGCTGCGGCTGCTTCTTCGGCGCAATGAATGCCGCGTCAGCCAGCCATGCTTCGATGGCGCGAAAGTCATCTGCTTCCAGTCGGTCCAAGTCCGAGCCGCGAATGCAGAAGAAGCCCTGCCGCTCGTTCAGCACCGATGGCAACTCATCGCAATTGGTAAGCAGAACTCGACTGCGGATTTGCGGGCTGTCGGCCAAGCCCATGAACGTGGACAGTTCACGCCAAGTCATCGCAGGCCGGTTCGTGCGGAACTTCACTTGGTATGCGTTGAAGTGCCCGAGCTGCGTCTTGAACACGCCGTCAACGCCGTAATCCTTGGTCGCGAGGCCGAGCGTCTGGAGGATTTGAGTCGGAACGGCAGTCAGCGGCCAAACGTTCGCTGCATCGTGCTTTCGTTGCGTCGCCAAATACGCTTCCGCAAAGACCTCGAAGGCGTCGCCGCGTGCCTGTTCATCCGGCAAGGCTGCGACGCGCGCTTCCAATTCCGCAAAGGTCATCACGCCAGCAAACAGATTTTGCCTGACGAACGATGCTGCCTTTGGATGTTGGGCTTTCGGCATGGAGGAGTTCTACCGCTTCATGTCCTTTTTTGAAACCTTCTTTCGCCCTTACAGGGCTTGTTCGATTTGTTGTTCGTTACCCAGGGCGTCGCTCACGGACTCGCTTTGCCCTGGGCTATTATCTGTCGGGCTTTCAGCCCTTTCGGTTCGGGCCTTTGGCGTTCGATAGGGCGGCGGCGGATTCCTCCGGCGCGCGGCGCGGGACGACGCGCACCAGCCGGTCGCCGTATTGCTTTTCTTCCTCACGCAGCGCGGCGAAGATGCGATGAATGTCGTAGTTGTACTCTGCGGAAAGCTCATCGCGGATCCGCCAGATTTCTTCGATCGGATTCTCGTTCTTCATTCTCGCAAGTAGTCTGCCATCAACTCGGGCGGCGTGCAAAGCACCGGAAGCGACATTCCCATGGCCGCACACACCCCGGTGAGTCGGCGTTCAATGACGGCATTCAAGATGTGCCGGCAGTTCCACGTCAGCAGAAAATCCATCCCGTGCGCTGCGGCATAGGCGATGTGGACGGCATCTGACGCGGCCCGGGCCGGAATCAAACCGGTGGACAGAATGCGCTCGGCCAGAGCTTCCGCCGTGTCTGTGGCGGCGAGGATTTTGCACTCGGCCAACGCATCGAGACGTTGACGCGCGGCTTCGGCATCGCCCCGGCCAGCTTCTTTGAGCACCTCGCGAGAGACGTAGAGGTCAAAAGCCCCGCGCCGCTTCTCCCACCATTCCCGCGTGGCGATTTGTTGCGCGGCGATTTCCACATCCCGGTTCGGCCATGCCGTCAGGAGGCTGGGGATGGTGGTTTCGATATAGACGGTCGGTTTCATTCCAGTTCAGAACG